>NZ_JBIAMS010000003.1:0-440029 GCF_042874195.1 Streptomyces sp. NPDC004134
CAGCAGCCCTGACCCACTTCCTGCACAACTACAACCACCACCGATGCCACACCGCACTCGACGGCCAACCACCCATCACCCGCGTCAACAACGCTCCAGGGCAATACACCTAGGCCGCCGCCACCCGCGGCATCCACATCGGCTCCTTGCCCAGCTCCGCCCAGATGTACCGGAGCAGGAGCTCGGACTTGAGCCCGGCGCTCCCCGGGTCGTCCCACAGGTTGCGCGTCTCGCCCGGATCGGCGCGCAGGTCGAACAGCTCGCCGTACGTGCGCCCCTGATAGACCGTCAGCTTGTAGCGGTCGTCGACGTACGTGCGCAGGCTGACCGCCGTCGGCTCGTGCCGGAACTCGCAGATGACGTGGTCCCGCGCGCTCGGCGCGCCGCCGGTGAGGACCTCCGCCTGGCTGACGCCGGTCATCTCCCGCGGCACCGGCAGCCCGGCCAGCTCCAGGAACGTCGGCGCCAGGTCCACGGTCGACACCAGCGCGGAGGAGGCCCGCCCCGCGGGCACCCGGCCGGGCAGCCGGGCGAGGAACGGCACCCGCAGCAGGTCCTCGTAGTGGAACGCGCCCTTGGCCTGCAGCCCGTGCTGGCCGAAGAAGTGCCCGTGGTCGGTAGTGAACACCACGATCGTGTCCCCGGCCAGCCCCAGCGCGTCGAGCCGGTCCAGGATCCGGCCCACGTACGCGTCGAGCATGCTGACCATCCCGTAGTACGTCGCCACCAGCCGGCGCCGCTCGGCGGCCGGCAGCCGGTGGGAGTGGAAGCCGTGGACGTACTGCCCCGACTCCTGCCACGGCGAGAAGTCCGGCCGGTCCTGCTGGGTGAGGCCGAAGTGCGGCGGGTTGGCGTCGTGTTCGCCCGCGGCGGCCTCCGGCACGGTCAGCGCGTCCGGGTCGTACATCCGGTCCCAGGGCTCGGGCACGAGGTACGGCGGGTGCGGGTCGAAGAAGCTGGCCCAGCAGAAGAACGGCTCGGCGCGCTCCGCGTACCCCTCGAGCAGCGCGCCGGTGCGCTCGGCGATCCAGGCGTTGTAGTGCAGCTCCTCCGGGATCGGCCAGGTGTGCCGCACCCCGGGGTCCAGGGTGCCGGTCGGCGGCCGGAAGTACCGCCGCCAGTCCGTGCAGCCCTTCTCCTCCAGCCAGAGCGCGTAGTGCTGGCCCGCGTGCGCCTCCGCGGTGTGGTTGCGGGCCAGCTCCACGTGGTCGAAGCCGTAGTACGGGCCGTGGAAGTCCCGCCAGAAGTCCAGGTCCTGGAGCAGCGGGTACGCCTCGATCGAGGGGTGCTCCGCCGTGCTCGCGAGCGGCTGGAAGTGCGCCTTGCCGACCAGCGAGGTGGCGTACCCCGCGGCGCCCAGGTGCTGCCCGAGCGTCGGCTGGTCCTCGGGCAGCCTGGTGCCGAGCGTCCACGCGCCGTGCTGGCTGGGGTACTTGCCGGTGATCATCGAGGCGCGGGTCGGGGTGCACGTCGGGTTCGGGCAGTACGCGCGCTCGAAGGCGGTGCCCTGGGCGGCGAGCCGGTCGAGGTGCGGGGTGCGGGTCTCGGGGTTGCCGCGGCCGAGGGTGTTCCAGTGCTGCTGGTCGCTGGTGAGGAGCAGGATGTTGGGACGGCGGGCGGGCTGCGTCATACGGTGCGCTTCCTGACGGGGGCGGGAGCGGGCGGCGTACGCGGTACGGGGCTCGTGCGATCGTCAGGGGAGCGTCACCCGGAACGGGCCCCCGGATCAAGACCCTCGTACGGGCCCGGGCACGGGGGTGGCGCGGAGCGCGAAGAGCAGCGGGACCGCGGGCCGGGCCGCCGGCAGCCGCCACCAGCCGCTCGCCGGGTCCCGCTCCATCGCCGCGAACCGCGGCCACGGCAGCAGGTCCGTCTCGCGCAGCAGGTCGACGGCGAGCCCGGCGCCGGCCAGCGCCGTGACCACGTCGCCGATGCCGTGGCGCCACTCGTAGCTGGTGACGGCTCCGGTGAGCGGCGGGCCGTCGGTGTACGTGTGCGGGGAGTCCTTGCGTACGGGGCCGCGGCCGGCGAGGTAGTCGTGGCGGAGCAGCAGCTCCGGCACCTCGCCGGGGTCGCCCGCGGGGCCCAGGGAGTTGAGCAGCGGGTGGAACTCGGCCAGGTAGAGCACGCCGCCGGGCCGCAGCAGGGCCCGTACCACCGCGGCCCACGCCGCGAGGTCCGGCAGGTAGCACAGCGCGCCCTTGCCGGTGTAGACGACGTCGAAGCGCCGGCCCGCCAGCGCCCCGGGCGCCTCGTGCACGTCGGCCCGTACGAACTCCACCTCCCGGCCCGCCGCCGCCGCGATCCGCCGTGCCCCGGCGACGGACGCGGCGGAGAAGTCGAGGCCGACGGTGCGGGCCGCGCCCCGCTCGGCGAAGGCGAGGGTGTCGGTGCCCAGATGGCACATCAGGTGGAGCACGTCCCGGCCGTGCAGGTCGCCGAGGTCGTCCCACTCGAAGGGGGCGAACCAGCCGGCCGGCGCCCGGGAGCCGTCGAGGCCGTAGAAGTCGCTGCGCGCGTGCACGGGGGCGCGGGCGTCCCAGTTGGCCTCGTTGGCGCGGAGCATCTCGGCGACCGTGGGCGCCGGTTCGTCAGCCGTCATGGCACCTTTCTACCCGCGCCGCGGGCTGTTGCCGCGCCATTCCGGGGTACGGCCCGCCCGCCGCGTCGGGGGCCGGGCGCCCGCGCGTGACGATGCGGCCGCCGGCCGCGTCCACCGTCCGCATTTGCAGGGAGCCGCACTGGCAGCGGGTCCAGATCGTCATCCCCCCGCCCGTGCGGTGCTGCGAGACCGTGTGGAACGGCGTGCTGTCCGCCCAGCCGCAGTGGGGGCAGTGACCCTCGAACAACGTGTTGTCCCCTCCCCGCCGTTCGCTCCGGCGGTTCTCGTCGGCCGCGGCCCCTGGCCGGGTCCGCGTTCCTTGCCTCTTCAGCATGGAAGTTTCATTCGTTCAGGTCTAGGTTGGATTTATGGAGCGCACCGTGAAGGAGGACCTACATGATTGACCTGCGCCGGCTGCGCGTGCTCCGCGCGGTCGCGTACTACGGCACCGTGACCGCCGCCGCCGAGTCACTCCACCTCACGCCCTCCGCCGCCTCGCAGCAGATCCGGCAGCTCGCCCGTGAACTCGACGTCCGGCTGCTGGAGCCGCAGGGCCGCCGGGTGCGGCTCACGCCCGCGGCGCGCGGGCTGCTCGCGCACGCCGACGTCATCGAGGCGCAGTGGGAGCGGGCGGCGGCCGAACTGCACGCGCTCGGCGAGGAGCCGGCCGGCGAGCTGCGCATGTCCGGGTTTCCGAGCGCGATGTGCCGGCTGCTGGCGCCGGTGGCCGGCGTGCTGCGCGCGGTGCACCCGCGGCTCGACGTACGGCTGCGCGAGGCGGAGCCCGCCGACTGCTACGACCTGCTCTTCGACTGCGAGACGGACCTCGCCGTCGTGGAGGCGTCCGCCGAGGCGCCGGCCCGCGGCGACCAGCGCTTCGAGCAGCACACGCTCATCGAGGACCCCTTCGACCTGGTCGTGCCGGAGGACCACCCGCTGGCCGCGCGTACGGCGATCGAGCTCGCCGAGGCCGCGGGGGAGCAGTGGATCATCGGCCCCCCGGGCGTCTGGTCGCGCCAGCACGTGCTCGCGGCCTGCAGCGCGGCGGGCTTCGGGCCCAACGTGACCCACGAGGCGTGCGACTGGACCGTGACGGGGGTGATGGTCTCCCACGGGCTCGGCGTCGCGCTCGTGCCCCGGCTCGCGCAGTTCTCCGGCGTGCCGTCGATCCGCCGGCTGCGGATCACCGGGGCGCCCGTTCCCTCGCGTACGTTCCTCACCGTCACCCGGCGCGGCGCGACCGGCAGCCCCGCGGTGCGCGCCGCGCTCGACGCGCTGCAGGTGCGGGCGAAGGAGACGGTCGGGTAGCGCGAGCCGGCCGCGTAGCCGAAAGGCCCGCGGGCCCGTGGGTGCACGGCGCCCGCGGGCCCGCGGGAGTGGGGGGAGGGGGCGGGGCGGAGGAGGGTGCCCCGCCCCCCGGGGAGGGGGGTGGGTGACGACCGG
Organism: Streptomyces sp. NPDC004134; assembly: GCF_042874195.1. Taxonomy (NCBI): domain Bacteria; kingdom Bacillati; phylum Actinomycetota; class Actinomycetes; order Kitasatosporales; family Streptomycetaceae; genus Streptomyces; species Streptomyces sp. NPDC004134. The sequence goes on from NZ_JBIAMS010000003.1 coordinate 4,046, forward strand.
ACGGCAGGCGCTCGGGCACCGCCGGCCGGCCGCCGCTCTGATGCCGGCGGGGAACCGGCGTGGCCGGGCGGGTCGTCGGTACGACCCGCGCCGGCCGGGCGGCGGTGCCTAGTGGGCGCCGGCGCCGGTGAGGGAACGGACCTCCAGCTCGGCGTACTTCTTGCCGGTGGCGTCCTCGTCCTTGGACAGGATCGAGCCGAGCCAGCCGAGGAGGAAGCCGGCCGGGATGGAGATCAGGCCCGGGTTCTCCAGCGGGAACCACTGGAAGTCCACGCCCGGCCACATGCTCGTCTCCTTGCCCGAGACCACCGGGGAGAACAGCACCAGGAACACCGAGGTGAACAGGCCGCCGTAGATGGACCACAGCGCGCCCTGGGTGGTGAACCGCTTCCAGAACAGGCTGTAGAGGATCGTCGGCAGGTTCGCCGACGCCGCCACGGCGAAGGCCAGGGCGACCAGGCCGGCGACGTTCAGACTGCCCGCGAAGACGCCCAGCAGGATGGCGACCGCGCCGATCCCGACAGCGGCGATCCGCGCCGCCGCGATCTCCTCCTTCTCGGTGGCCTTGCCCTTGCGGATGACGTTGGCGTACAGGTCGTGCGCGAACGACGACGACGACGCCAGCGTCAGTCCTGCGACGACCGCGAGGATCGTGGCGAACGCGACCGCGGAGATCATCGCCAGCAGGATCGCGCCTCCGGTGGATCCGGCTCCGCCGCCGATTTCTTCCGCGAGTAGTGGTGCCGCGGTATTGCCCGCCGGGTTGGACTCGACGATCGTCTCCTGTTTGATCAGCGCGGCGGCGCCGAAGCCCAGCGCGATGGTCATCAGGTAGAAGCCGCCGATGATGCCGATCGCCCAGAGCACGGACTTACGCGCGGTCTGCGCCGTCGGCACCGTGTAGAAGCGGATCAGGATGTGCGGCAGACCGGCGGTGCCCAGCACCAGCGCGATGCCCAGCGAGATGAAGTCGATCGTCGAGGTGCTCGTCACCCCGTACTTCAGCCCCGGCTCCAGGAACGACGCGCCCTTGCCGGAGTTGTCCGCGGCGGCGCCCAGCAGTTGGGAGATGTTGAAGTCGAACTTCGCCAGCACCAGGATCGTGATCAGCAGCGTGCCCAGGATCAGCAGCACGGCCTTGATGATCTGCACCCAGGTGGTGCCCTTCATGCCGCCGATGGTGACGTACAGGATCATCACCAGGCCGACGAGGACCACGATGAGGTTCTTGCCCGCCTCGCCGGTGATCCCCAGCAGCAGGGCCACCAGGGCGCCCGCGCCGACCATCTGCGCCAGCAGGTAGAAGATCGACACCACGATGGTCGACACCCCGGCCGCGGTGCGCACGGGACGCTGGCGCATCCGGTACGCGAGCACGTCGCCCATGGTGAACCGGCCCGAGTTGCGCAGCGGTTCCGCGACGAGCAGCAGCGCCACCAGCCAGGCGACCAGGAAGCCGATGGAGTACAGGAACCCGTCGTAGCCCGCCAGCGCGATGGCACCGGCGATGCCCAGGAAGGAGGCCGCGGACATGTAGTCCCCGGAGATCGCCAGCCCGTTCTGGAAGCCCGTGAAGGAACGGCCGCCCGCGTAGTAGTCGGTGGCGTCCTTCGTCTTGCGTCCCGCCCACACCGTCACCGCGAGGGTGAGCGCCACGAAGACCGAGAACAGCGTGACGATCAGCGTGCGGTGCTCACCCGGATCCGACTGGGCGACCATCTGCAGCGCGTTCGTGGTGCCCGTCATTTCCCGACCTCCGTGCCATTGCCGGCCACCCGGCCCTCGACCTCAGCCTTGAGCCGCTCGGACCTGGGGTCGAGCTTCGCGGCGGCGTGCCGCGCGTACCACCATGCGATGGCGAACGTGGTGACGAACTGCGCGATGCCCAGCACGAACGCCACGTTGATGTTGCCGGCGACCTTGGTGCCCATGAAGCCGTCCGCGTAGCTCGACAGCAGCACGTACAGCAGGTACCAGACGATGAATCCGACGGTCAGCGGAAACGCGAACGAACGGTGCGCGCGTCGCAGCTCGCCGAACTCCTCGCTCTGCTGTACTTCCTCGTACACGTCCGGCGATCTGCCGGTCGGTGGTGTGCTGCTCATCGCGGCCTCCATGGGCGCCTTGGGGGACGGGGGTGTCCGGACGGGCCGGGCGCGGCCACCGTAGAAGCGCGGGGGCCGCCGCGCGAGCCGCCGCGCGACGGTGGTGCCGTGAACGGCGGCGCGGATGCGCCGAGCGGTAGCGGAAGCACGACGAGCGGTCGGCCGGGCGGTGGTTCGGGCCGAACGGCGGGCGGTGGGCGGCGGGCGGCGGCGCTCGTACGCGGTGGGCCGCGGCTCGCACACGGTGGGCCGGCCGGTCGCACATGACGGGTCTGGTGCCCGTACGCGGTGGGGCGGCGGCCCGTTCGCCTTCGGTCAGCCCGCCGTACGCCCCGGGCGGCGCGGCAGGTCCAGCGACTCGGGGGCGTGCAGCCGCAGCAGCGCGTGCGCCGTACCGCTGGGCACGCTGCGCCTCGTCAGCCACGAGGCCCCCACCATCACCGCGAACGCGAGCGGCACCGTCCACGCCGCCGGCCGCGCCAGCAACGCTCCCGGCCAGCCGCCGAGTTGCACGCCGAACATCGTCGCCGCCACCGTCGCCAGCGCCGCGCCGCCGCCGGCCAGCAGCCCCGCGGCGGCGCCCTGCGGGGTCAGCCCGCGCCACCAGATGCCGAGCAGCAGCAGCGGGCAGAACGACGAGGCCGCGACCGCGAACGCCAGCCCCACCACGTCCGCGACCGGCCGCTCCACGACCACCAGCGACGCCACGCACGGCACCGCCGCCGCGGCCACCCCGGCGAGCCGCAGCCGCAGCACGGTCGCCCGCACCTCCGCGCGGGCGTCGGCCGCCTTGCCCGGCGGCGCCGTCGTCCGCCGGGCCCGTCTGCGCTCCAGTTCCTGCCCCAGCACCCCCGCCACCGACATGGTCAGGCCGGAGGCGGTGGACAGGAACGCCGCGAACGCGCCCGCGGTCAGCAGCGTGCCGAGGACCGCCGCGGCCGGGCCGCCGCCGAGCAGCCGGTCGGGGAGGAGGAGCAGCGTGGCGTCCGTGCGGCCGGTCATGAGGAGTTCGGGGGTGTAGAGGCGGCCGAGGGCGCCGTAGAGCGGCGGCAGCAGGTAGAAGGCGGCCAGCAGCCACAGCACGGTCCAGGTGGTGCGGCGGGCGGCGGGGCCGTCGGGGTTGGTGTAGAAGCGGACGATGACGTGCGGCAGGCCCATGGTGCCGAGCAGGGTGGCGATGAGCAGCGAGTACGTGCCGTAGCCGGGATGTTCCGTACCGGACAGCGGGCGCGTCCAGTTGAGGCCGTCGACGGGCTCCTCGTCGACCGGGTGCGGCACGTCGGCGCCGGCGGGGAACCGTACCCGGGTCTCCTCGCCGATCGCGTGCACGCCGGGGCCGATGCGCACCCGCTCGCCGTCCAGCCGCTCGCCGTCGAGCCGGCCGTGCACCGTCACCCGCACCGGATCCTCGACCCGTACGTCGACGGCCTGGTGCACGGTCACCGTCGTCGCGTCCCGGAACCGCGGCGGCGCGTCGGCGTCCGGCCACGGCGCTCCGTCCGCGCGCCAGGCCAGCAGCAGGAAGATCACCGGCACCGCGAGCGCCGTCAGCTTCAGCCAGTACTGGAACGCCTGCACGGCCGTGACGCTGCGCATGCCGCCGGACGCGACGGTCGTCATCACCACCGCCGCGACGGCCACCGGGCCGACCCACAGGGGGGCGCCGGTGACGGTGCGCAGGGTGAGACCCGCGCCCTGGAGCTGGGGCAGCAGATAGAGCCAGCCGATGAGGACGACGAGCACCGAGGCGAGCTGCCGTACCCGCTTCGACTGCAGCCGGGCCTCGGCGAAGTCCGGGACGGTGTACGCGCCGGAGCGGCGCATCGGCGCGGCGACGAAGGCGAGGAGGACCAGGTAGCCGGCGGTGTAGCCGACGCCGTACCAGAGCATGTCGGCGCCGTAGGCGAGCACGAGGCCCGCGATGCCGAGGAAGGACGCCGCCGACAGGTACTCGCCGCCGATCGCGGAGGCGTTCTGCAGCGGCGTCACGGCGCGGGAGGCGACGTAGAAGTCGGAGGTGGCGCGGCCGGGGCGCAGCCCGTACACGCCGAAGAGGGCGGTGGCGACGCAGACGACGGCCACGGCGATGGCGGGCTGGACGGTGTTCACGTGCTGTGCCCTGTCACGACGGCGGTCACGACCGCTCGACCAGGTCCGCGAACTCGGCCTCGTTCTTGCGCGCCTGGCGCTGGTACACCCACGCCAGCGCGAGGATCACCGGGTGCACGGCCACGCCGATCACCAGCCACGGCACGGGCACGCCGGCCAGCGTGCTGTCGCGCACGCTGGGCACGGTCGCCAGCAGCACCGGCAGCGCGCCGAGCACGACGGCGAGGGCGCCGACGACGAAGGCGGCGAGGCGCAGTTGGGTGCGCATGAGGGAGCGGAGGTAGACGTCGCCCAGCGGGGTCTGCCGGCCCAGGTCGTCGGCGACGAGGGCGCGGCTGCCGGGCAGCGGCTGGGAGCTGCGGGCGGCGAGGGTGCGGGGGTGGGCGACGGTCACGCGGGGCGGGGGCCCGGGGGGCTCCGGCGGGGCGGTGCTCTGCGGGGTGCGGCTGTGGGGCACATGGGAGCCGGGCGTTCCGGTCTGCCCGGCGGCATCGGCGTCCTGCCGCGTGCCGTTCTGCTGCGCGCCGCTCTTCCGGGTGCCGCTCTTCTGCGTCCCGCTCTTCCGGGAACTCGCCTTGGCTACGCGGCCGCCGGGCGCACCGCTCTTCCGCGTGCCGCTCTTCGGCGCGGAGATCCCCCGATCGCCCGCCATGTCACACCGCCGCCGTGGGTGGATGTCGGACCAGCATCTCGCGGACCTGGCGGGTGTGCCGCCGGCTGACCGCCAGCGCGTGCCCGCCGAGGACGACGTACGTACGCCCCGCCTCCATGCGCAGCTCGCGCACGTGGTGCAGGGCGACGAGGTGGCTGCGGTGGATGCGGACGAACCCGGCCGCGCCCCACCGCTCCTCCAGCGTCGCGAGCGGGATGCGGACGAGGTGGCTGCCGCCGCCGGTGTGCAGCCGCGCGTAGTCGCCCTGCGCCTCCGCGTAGAGCACCTCACTGCGCTGCACGAACCGCGTGACACCGGCGAGTTCCACGCTGATGACCTCGTCGGGCACCGCCGCGCGGTCCACCGGTGGCGCGCCGGCCGGCTCGGGCTGCTCGTCCGGCGCCGGCTCCGCGGCCGACTCGGCACACCTGCGCACCGCCTCCGCGAGCCGCTCCGGAGCCACGGGCTTGAGCACGTAGTCCGCGGCGTGCAGCGCGAACGCCTCCACCGCGTGGTCCTCGTGCGCGGTGACGAACACCACCCGCGGCGGCTGCGCGAACCGGGATATCAGCCGGGCCAGCGCCAGCCCGTCCAGGCCCGGCATGCCGATGTCCAGGAACACGGCGTCCACGGAACGGCCCGAGGCCAGGGCCCGGTCGAGGGCCAGCAGCGCCTGCTGCCCGTCACCGGCCGTCTGCACGTCGGCCACCCGCGGGTCGCGGCGCAGCAGGTACGCCAGCTCCGCCAGCGCGGGCTCCTCGTCGTCGACGGCGAGAGTGTGCAGCATGCGGGAACCCTATGCGGGGCGCGGCGGCAGCGAAACCCGTCTATCGCTCACATCCCGCCGGGGCCGCTCTGGACCGCGTCCGGATGGAACTTCGGCACCCGGACGTGCACCTTCGTCCCGGCGCCCGGAGCGGTCTCGATGACGAGCCCGTAGGCGTCCCCGTAGACCTGCCGCAGCCGCTCGTCGACGTTCCGCAGCCCGATGCCCGGCGCCCGCGGCGCGTCCCCCGCCAGCTCGGCCAGCTCCGCGAGATCCCCGGCCAGGGTGCGGGCCAGTGTCTCCGCCGCCATGCCGGCGCCGTCGTCCTCGACGCTGATCAGCGCCTCGCTGCCGCCGTCGGCCGCGGTGATCGTGAGCCGGCCGGGCCCCGGCTTCTTCTCCAGCCCGTGCCGTACGGCGTTCTCCACCAGCGGCTGGAGGCACAGGAACGGCACCACGACGCTCAGCACCTCGGGCGCCACCCGCAGCGAGACCTCCAGCCGGCCGCCGAAGCGGGCGCGCTCCAGCAGCAGGTAGCGGTCGATGCAGTGCAGTTCCTCGGAGAGGGACGTGAAGTCGCCGTGGCGGCGGAAGGAGTAGCGGGTGAACTCGGCGAACTCCACGATCAGCTCCCGGGCGCGCTCCGGGTCGGTGCGCACGAAGGAGGCGACGGTGGACAGGGAGTTGTAGATGAAGTGCGGGGAGATCTGCGCGCGCAGCGCCCGCAGCTCCGCCTCGCTGGCGGCGGCACGCGAGCTGTCCAGCTCGGCCAGCTCCAGTTGCGCGGAGACCCAGCGGGCCACCTCGGAGGCGGCGCGCACCAGGCCGGCGGACGCCTGCGAGGTGAAGACGGCGAGCACGCCGTCGACGCGGCCGGCGACCGCCAGCGGCACCGCCACCGCGTGCCGCAGCGGGCAGTCCGGCCAGGCGCACGCCACCTCGCGGGGGCCGATGACCTGCGTCCGGCCGCTGTCCGTCACCTGGGCCGCGGCGCCGGGGACGGCTTCCGAGTGGTCGTGGCCCGGCGTGCCCTCGGGGCCGTCCCAGGCCAGCAGCTCGCCCTTGGCGTCGGCGAGCGCGAGCGCGGGCGCGCCGAGGAGGTCCCGCAGGTGCGGTGCGGCGCGGCGGGCGGTGTCGGCGGTGAGGCCGGCGCGCAGCGGGGGGCCGGCCAGGGAGGCGGTGTGCAGCGTCTCGTACGCGGCGCGCTCCTGCGCCGTGCCGTACTGCTGGTTGCGTGCGACGCGCACGCCGATGAGCACCGCGGCGGCGCAGAGCACCACGACGGCTCCGAGCAGCAGCGCGGCGGTGGCGGCCGACATCCCGGGCATGGACGGACGCTACCGCGCCGGGGGCGGTCGGCGGCAGGCGGCGTCGTCAGACCGGGGCCGCCGGCGGTGCCGCCGAGGGGCCGCCGGTCGGGGCGTAGGCCCGGGTGCGGGCCTGTGCGCGGGTTGGGCCGTCAGCGCCGTCGGCCGGAGGTGCTGTCAGCGGGAGGTACCGTCAGCGAGAGGTGCTGTCAGCCGGAGGTGCCGGCCACGGAGCCCGGCAGGACGTTCTCGACATAGTCGGCGACCGCCGCCTCCAGCCCCACGTCCTGCTGCTTCTGCTCGGCCAGCAGCCAGCGGTGTTCCAGCACCTCGTGGTAGACCTGTGCCGGGTCGAGCTGGCCGCGCAGCGCCAGCGGCACCGAGCCCACGGTGGGCCGGAAGACCTCCCGCACCCAGCGGTGCGCCAGCACCTCGGGCCGGGCGCCGAGCGGGTCGCCCGGTGCGTAGTCGTCCTGGGTCGCCATCCAGCTCTCCAGGTCGTTCAGCAGCCGGCGGGCCTGGTTCTCCTCGGTGTCCATACCGGTCAGCCGCAGCAACTGGCGCTGGTGGTGGCCGGCGTCGACGACCTTCGGCACGAACGAGACGGTGTCACCGCCCGGTGAGTGGGTGATCTGCATCTCGGCGACGTCGAAGCCGAGGTCGTGCAGGCGGCGTATGCGGCGCTCGATGTAGTGCCGCTTGTCGGCCGGGTAGACCGACTGCCGGGTCAGCTCGTGCCACAGGTCCCCGTAACGCTCGGCGATGGCCGCGCCGAACGGGATCGGGTCGATCGACGGGTGCAGCGCCCCGGACGCCTCCAGGTCCATCAGCTCGCCCGAGATGTTCATGCGGGCCAGCTCGATGTCGTACTCCCGCTGGCCGTTGCTCAGCCGCGGCTGGATCTGCCCGGTCTCGGCGTCCACCAGATATGCGGCGTACGCCCCGGCGTCCCGGCGGAAGAGGGTGTTGGACAGCGAGCAGTCGCCCCAGGCGAAGCCCGCCAGGTGCAGCCGGACCAGGAGCACGGCCAGCGCGTCCATCAGCCGGTTCACGGTGCCGGGGCGAAGCGTCGTCTCGAACATCGCCCGGTACGGCCGTGAGCCCACCAGATGCCGGGTGACGAGCGCCGGCTCCAGCGGCTCGCCGTCGGCGCCGGTGCGTCCCGTGACGACCGCGAGCGCGTCCACGGCGGGGATGCCGAGCCGGTCGAGGTCGCGCAGCAGCTCGTACTCCCGGCGGGCGGCGCGCTCCGGCACCTCCTTGATCGCCACGACCTCCTCGCCGGCCTCGGCGAAGCGCACCACGTGCCGCGAGATGCCACGGGGCAGGTCGACCAGGCAGTCCTCCGGCCAGGCGTCGAGCGGCAGCTCCCAGGGCAGGTCGAGCAGCGCGGCGGGATGCTCCGGGTTGGTGGCGCTGATCTGCAGCTCGGGGCGCACGGCGGTCCTCCTCGGTCGTTCGTCTTCCATCATGCGGTGCCGGCCGCGGCGGCGAGGAACTGGGTGGTGGCCAGCTCCGCGTAGAGCGGGTCGCCGGCGACCAGCTCGGCGTGCGTGCCCACGGCCCGCACCTCGCCGGCGTCCATCACCACGATCCGGTCGGCGCTGGTGACGGTCGACAGCCGGTGGGCGACGACGAGCACCGTGGTGTCGCGCGACACCTCCGCGACGGTGTCGCGCAGCGCCGCCTCGTTGACCGCGTCCAACTGCGACGTGGCCTCGTCGAGCAGCAGCAGCCGGGGGCGGCGCAGCAGCGCCCGGGCGATCGCGACGCGCTGGCGCTCGCCGCCGGACAGCTTGGTGCCCCGGTGGCCGACCAGGGTGTCCAGACCCAGCGGCAGCCGCGCCACCAGCTCCTCGAGCCGGGTGGTCTTCAGCACCTCCCGTACGTCGTCCTCACCGGCCGCGGCATTGCCCAGCAGCAGGTTGTCCCTGAGCGAGCCGGAGAGCACGGGGGCGTCCTGCTCCACGTACCCGATCGCGGCGCGCAGCGCGGGTATCTCCCAGCGGGTCACGTCGTCGCCGTCGAGGAGTATCCGCCCGGCGGTCGGCTCGTAGAACCGCTCGATGAGCGAGAAGACGGTCGTCTTGCCCGCCCCCGACGGGCCGACGAACGCCGTCATGCCCCGCGGCGGTATCGCGAAGCTGACGCCGTGGTGCACATACGGCAGGTCGTCCGCGTACCGGAAGCGGACGTCCTCGAAGGCCAGCGCCGCCGGTTCGGCCCCCGGCTCCGGCAGGGGCGCGGGCTCCGCGGCGGGCTCGGCCGGCAGGAGCTGCGCCTCGCGGATGCGCTCCAGCGCCGCGGCCCCCGTCTGGTACTGCGCGACCGCGCTCACCACCTGCTGGATCGGGGACATCAGATAGAAGACGTAGAGCAGGAAGGCGACCAGCGTGCCGACCTCGATCGCCCCGGTCGCCACCCGGGCGCCGCCCACCGCCAGCACGGTGATGAACGCGACCTGCATGGACAGGCCCGCCGTGTTCCCGGCGAGCGCCGACCACTTGGCGGCCCGCACGCTCTGCCGCCACGACTCCTGCGCCGCCTCGTGCACCGCCCGCTCCTCGCGGTGCTCGGCGCCCGACGCCTTGATCGTGCGCAGCGCGCCGAGCACCCGCTCCAGCGCCGCACCCATCAGGCCCACGGACTCGGCGGCCTGCCTAGCGGCCCGGTTGATGCGCGGCACGATGACGCCGATGACGGTGCCGGCCGCGAAGATCACGCCGGCGGTCACGGCGAGCAGCACGGGGTCGACGACGCCCATCAGCACCAGCGTCGCCACGGCGGTCAGACCGCCGGTGCCGAGTCCGACGAGGGTGTCGGTGGTGACCTCGCGCAGCAGCGTGGAGTCGGACGTGACCCGGGCCATCAGGTCCCCGGGCTCCGTTCGGTCCACGGCCTCGATCCGCAGCCGCAGCAGGTAGGAGCTGAGCCGGCGCCGCGCCGTCAGCACCACCGACTCGGCGGTGCGCCGCAGCACGTACGAACCCAGCGCCCCCACCCCCGCGTTGGCGACCACCAGCACCGACATCACGATCAGCGCACCGGCGATGGAGCGGTCGTGGGACAGGTCGTCGATCAGCGACCGCGCCACCAGCGGCAGCGCGAGACCCGTGGCGCCCGTCGCCAGTGACAGCAGTGCTCCGGTGAGCAGCGCCCAGCGGTGCGGCCGCGCGTACGCGAGCAGCATCCGCCACGGCGGCGTGCCTGCTTCGAGGGTTTCGTCCACGGCCATTTCGCACCTCCGGCGATCTCACGGGGATCCTACGGCGCCGACACGACACCGCCGGAAGTTATCCACAGGCCCCCGGAGCGGCCCTGGAACGAGGGTGCCGCGGGCCCGGCTCCGCGCCCGCGCCGGGCCGTCCGCACCTCACCCCGCGGCGTAGATGTCCCGGTAATGGCGCAGCGCCCGGCGGCGCAGTTCCCCGGCCGGCTCGCCCGCGAAGCGGTCCGGAGCCAGCGCCGCGAGGCCGGCACCCGGCTCGCCGCCGTCCATCGACTCCGCGAGCGCGGCCGCCGCGCCCGCGGCGTGCGTGACCCAGATCGCCGTCGCCGACCACAGCCCGGGCAGCCCCGTGAACGGGCCGAGCAGCGGCAGGTTGTCCGGGGTCACGGAGAAGACCCCGTTGAGGCGGACGGCCGGCGTGAAGCGGTGCGCGGGCGGCAGCAGCGCGAGCGCGGCGGCCACGGCCCCGTCGAACGGCTCGCCCGGCCAGGGCTCCTCCGCCCGCACCCCGAGGTCCGCGGGCGCCACCGGCCGCAGGTCGTGATCGTAGGTGCCGATCCCGTCCCGGTCGCCGTGGTCGCGGGCGTACGCGTGGTGCTCGGGCCAGCGCACGAACGGCCCGCGCGGGTGCCGCGCCGGGCGCGGCCCGCCGTAGACGTACGGGTGGGACACCGGCGTCAGAGGCAGGTCCACCCCCGCCCGGGCGGCGAGCAGCGGACCCCAGATCCCGGAGGCGAGCACCGTGTCGTCGGCCGGCACGAGCGTGCCGTCGGCGAGCCACACGCCGTGCACCCGCCCGGCGCGTATCTCCAGGCCGGTCGCTTCCGCGCCGTCGGCGAACTCCGCGCCCCGCGCCTCCGCCCTGCGCCGCTGCACCGCGGTCAGCAGTCCGGCGTGGGCGGTGCCGTCGCCGGGGAAGTGCAGCCCGGCCACGGCCGTGTCCGGGGCGACGAGCCGCGGCGCCAGCGCCGCGGCCTCCTCGGGACCCACCAGCCGGGCGGGCAGTCCCGCCGTCTCCGCGGCGGCGGCGCGCCCGCGCAGCGTCTCGTACGCCGCGGACGTGGTGGCGACCTCCAGGCAGCCGGTCTCCTCGAAGCCGGCGCCGCCCTGTGCACGGGCATCGCCGGCCGCGTCGTAGTCGTCCGTCAGCCCCCGGTAGATCCGCACCGTGGCGCGGGCCAGCTCGGTGAGGACCGGGGCCTCGCCGAGCACGCCGACGTAGCCGGGCGCGTGGCCCGTGGACCCGTACAGCCGGCCCGCGGGGGAGCGGTCGAGGACGGTGACCTGACAGCCGTCCCGCCCGGCCAGCTCCCGGGCCAGCGACGAGCCGACGATGCCGGCCCCGACGATCGCGATGCGGCGAGTCATGCGGCGATCGGACCACGGGCCCCGCGCGGACGGCAACGTCGTCTCACGACCTGAGCACCATGGCCGCCCCTTTGTCACATCAGCCGCGCTTGGCTGGTCACGGTGGTGACAGGTGCAACGGAGGAAGGACCCGATGGACGAGCACGAGTTCCTGGCCCTGCGGTTCGAGGAGCATCGCGCGCATCTGCACGCGGTCGCCCACAGGGTTCTGGGCTCGGCCGAGCTGGCCGAGGAAGCCGTGCGGGAGGCGTGGTTGCGGGTGAGCCGTGCGGGACCGGACGGGGTGGAGAGCCTCGGCGGCTGGCTGCGCACGGTCGTGGGCGAAGCTTCCCTGGACATCCTCCGGGCCCGGACGGCGCGCGGGGAGGACCCGCTGGATCTCGTTGACGATGAAAAGCTCTTAAATGATGAAAAAACGGCAACTGCTGAACCGGCGGGAACGGACGCGCCGGAAGCGCACCGGGAGGAGTTCCGCGGCGACTCCGTCGGGCTCGCGCTGCTCGCCGTGCTCGACTCCATGGCGCCCGCCGAGCGGCTGGCGTTCGTGATGCACGACCTGTTCGCGGTCCCGTACGACGAGATCGCGCCGATCCTCCGGCGCTCGCCCGCCGCGACCCGGGAACTGGCCCTCCGGGCCCGGCGCCGCGTGCAGGGCCCCGCGGCCGACCGCGCGGACGGCCCGCACCCTGCCGGGGACGCCCCCGGCGCACGCTCCGCCGGCTCGTACGCCGCAAGCGCCGACACGGACGAGGGCGCGCCGGCGGACTGGGGCGTCACCGCGCGCTGGAGTGCGATCGCCGGCGCGTTCCTCACGGCTTCGCGCGGGGAGGACTTCCACGCGCTCGTCGCGCTCCTCGACCCCGACGTGGTGCTCCGCGCCGACGCCACCGCGGTGGCCGCGGGTGCGGCGGAGGAGGTGCGCGGCGCGGTCGCGGTCGCCGACGTCTTCACGGGGCGGCTGAGGGCCGCCCGCCCGGCGCTCGTGGACGGCTCGCCGGGGCTGGTGTGGATGCAGCAGGGGCGGCCGCGGATCGCGTTCGCCCTCGCCGTCGCCAACGGCACCATCGTCGGCATCGACGTGATCGCCGACCCGGACCACCTCGGCCGGCTGGAGTTGCAGCCCCTCGACGGCTGACCCCCGTCGCCCGGCCCGCCGTTCAGCCGTGTTCCGCCGCGAACACCTTCGCGCGCGGGTCCTCGCCGGCCACCGCCGGGGCGTCCTCGAGCGGGACCACCACGTTCACCACCGTGAGCTGCTGTCCGCAGTTGGGACACGCGTGCGCCGTGCCGAGAGCCGGCTCCGCGGCCCGCGGCACCTGAGGCTCCGCCCCCGGCGCCGCACCGTTGACTCCCGCGGCGGCCCGCCGGTGCTGGCCGCGCCACCACCGCGCCTTGCACCGCGGCCCGCAGAACCTCCTGTTGGGGCTGCTGCTCGTCCAGGTGAAGGCGGCACGGCACTCGGCGCAGTACCGGGTCTGCGTGGCCATGGATCCTCCTCGTCCGGTGCGGCGGGGCCGGCACCGTCGGCTCGGGGTTTGACGACAAGTAGATCGGGGGGAGGGTTACTGCGCCGGAACGCCTGCCGTAACCGCGGTGCAACCCACGGTCCACCCGCAGCGGTGGTTGAGGTGAAAGCAGGCGCAGGAGAGGAGCGCTGTCACCGCGCTGCAACCTGCCGCCACGGATGATGGGATCAGCACGGTTGATCGCGTGCGGCCCCGGTCGGCGGACCGCGGCCCTGCGGAGCAGGCCGGCGGTTGTCCGGTCGGGTTGACGAGGAAGCGCGTCGCAGATCGGCAGGTGAGGTGCGCAGCATGTCCATGGGAGAGACGCGCGGAGCCGGCCCCGTGACGAACCCGGCGGTCCGCGCTTCGGGCCACCCGCCCGCGAGCCAGGCCCCGGCGCCGACGTCCCCGGCACCGTCGCGCCCTCCCAACCGCCTCTCGGTGAACGGCCGTTCCACCACGCGGCGTACGGCGCTGTCCCTGCCCCCCGGCCTGCCGCTGGCCGAATGGAGCCATCTGGGGCGGCAGATCTTCGTTATCGCGGATTCCTCCGCGTGGTGGCTGGGCGACTGGCTCATCTACGGCAGGAGCCACTACCCGGACCGCTACAAACGCGCCCTGGCGGAGACTTCCTTCGATTATCAGACCCTTCGCAACTACGCCTGGGTGGCGGGGAAATTCCATCCTTCGAGACGGCGGGACAAGCTCAGCTTCCAGCACCACGCGGAGGTCGCGGGGATGCCGGCCGGCGCGCAGGACGAGTGGCTGACCCGTGCGGAGCGGGGCCGGTGGACCCGCAGTGAGCTGCGCAAGCAGATCCGGGCCAGCCGCCGCGTCACCGAGGAGGGCGCGGGCCCGTCGCTCGTCCAGATGAGCGTCGTGGCGGAGCGCCGGGTGCGGTGGCAGAAGGCCGCCGAGGCCGTCGGCCTGGGGCTGATGGAATGGATGGTCCTGATGCTGGACGAGGCGGCGGAAGAGCCCGCGGACGCTTCCGGGTAACCGGCGGGCGGACAACTCCCGGTAATCCACGCCGTGTTGGTGGAGTCGGTTCCTTGCGCACGGATGCCCATTCTGCGGAATGTTTCGTTCCGGTACTTTCCCGCCGACCCTCCGCACCTTGTCCCGCCGGCGGGACAAGGCGGCTTGATTCATGCGTCGCATGACACCGCAAAGCCTTTCTGTGAATTCGTGGCGCAGGTGCTCACTGGGGTGGCATTTATCCGGATTCCCGCCTTCCGCCCCGGGCGAGCTGTGATTTTGAAGAACGGCCGTGCGCGGCACATGTCAAATGCCTGGTGGGGTGAACTGTGTTCGGTGAGGCGTGGGGTGTCTGATCCGTGACGGCGCTGTTAGAGTCGATGTCCGAACGGGGGAACATTCACTCGCTTCGTCCGGGAGCGAAGCGAGTAGCGGGGGAGAACCGAATGGCGTCGACAGCGGAGCTGGTATCCGCGTCGGCCTGACGTCATTCCGATCACCCCCCACATCCCCTGTATCGAGAGGTCTGACCTCTCGGCCGCCGGTTCGGCCGGCGACCACATCAGTACGGCTGCGTCAAGGGATTGTTCGAGTTCCGGTAATCGCACGAATGGGTTCGGGCCACGGCCCGGCCCACCGGAAGTTGGATCGGGGAGGAATTGAAGTTGACGTCCGTGCAGGGGCATCTCGATCAGACGCCCGTCGAGGTCGAAGTCCGCAGTTTACGGAGAGCGGGCTCGCCTCGGACTTCGGGAGAAGATCGGGAGCATGTAAGAGTACTGGCGCAGGCACAAGCCGAACTACCGCCCATCGTCGTACACCGCGCGACCATGCGGGTCATCGACGGGCTTCACCGACTGCGGGCCGCCGAGCTCCGCGGTCAGGACACCATCGCCGTCCGCTTCTTCGACGGGACCGAGGCGGACGCCTTCGTCCTCGCCGTGGAGTCGAACATCGCCCACGGGCTGCCGCTGACCATGGCGGACCGGAAGCGGGCCACGAGCAGGATCATACTGTCGCATCCGCAGTGGTCGGACCGGATGATCGCGTCGGTGACGGGCATCGCCCCGGCGACCGTCGCGGCCATCCGCCGGCGTGAGTCGGCGGACACCGCCGCCACCGGCCACCGGGTCGGCCAGGACGGCCGCGTGCGGCCCCTCAACGGCAGCGAGGGGCGCAGGATCGCGAGCCGGATGATCAGCGAGAATCCGAGCCTGTCGCTGCGGCAGGTCGCCCGGGCCGCGGGGATCTCCCCGGAAACGGTCAGGGACGTCAGAAACCGCATGCGCAGGGGAGAGGGCCCGCTGCCGGTGCCGCGGCAGCGCAGTGCGGCGCGTATCGAGAGCAGACCGAAGGTGGTGGCGGTATCCGCGGGTGTTGCGACGACGTCCGCGGCGGTCCGGATAACGGTCGACGACCGCGGCTCGGCGGTCAACCGGCTGAAGGCCGACCCGGCGCTGCGGCTGAGCGAAACCGGCCGGACGCTCCTTCGGCTTCTCAACATTCACACACTCAGCGGTGACGAGTGGGAGGAGATCATCGGCAACGTACCCGCGCACTGCCGCGGCGTCGTCGCCCAACTGGCGCGTGAATGCGCGGGCATCTGGAAGGACATCGCGATGCGGATGGAACGCGAGAGCGCCCGGCCGCTGTGATCGCGGCGTATTCCGAACGCCGTGGCGCCGCCGTCGCGAAGTGCGACGGGTGAGACAGCAGGAAAGCAGGTGAACCCGCAGGAAGGCGGCGGCTGTTTCTGCGCGGCGTGCGTGTCTTCGTCTGGTGCTGGGATGAAGACACGCACGTCCTGCCGTCCCGTCGGTGGAATTCCACGCGTGTCCAACCACGCGAAACAAGCTGTTGGACGGCCCGGGCCCACCACGCTTCCGGCGGACCCGGGCCGCAGTCTGCGGGCGGGTGCCGTACGCCTAAGGCCCGCACCCGGAGCGTTCGCTCATCGCACGGCGTGCGGTGCGCAGTTCGCGGGCGTCCGCGACATCCGTGCAGCCGGCGAGCCCGAGCGAGTCCCGCAGCTCGTCGCCGAGCAGTTCCAGCACACGCCGCGCACCCGCCTCACCGGTCGCGGCCAGCCCCCAGATCACCGGCCGCCCCACCAGCACCGCGGAGGCACCCAGCGCGAGCGCCCGTAAGACATCCGTCCCGCCGCGGACGCCGCTGTCCATCAGGACCTCGCAGCCGCCCCCCACCGCCGCGGCGACGTCCGGGAGGGCGTCGATGCTGGGCACCGCGCCGTCGAGCTGCCGACCGCCGTGGTTGGAGACCACGATCGCGTCCACCCCCGAATCCGCCGCGCGGCGCGCGTCCCTGGCGTCGAGCACGCCCTTGAGGATCAAAGGCAGCCGGGTGTGCGCCCGCAGCGCCGCCACCGACTCCCACGTGACCGCCGGCGAGAACGCCTCGGCCGTGTGCGCCGCGACCGCGGAGGCGCCGCCGCGGCGCCGGTGCGCCGTGGAGTCCGCGGCGGCCACGTGGACGGCGCGCACATCCCGGGGAAGCGCGAACCCGTTGCGTACATCCCGCAGCCGGCGGCCCATCCACGGCACGTCGACCGTGAGCATGACCGCCGTACAGCCGGCGTCCTCCGCCCTGCGTACCAGATCGAGGGTCCGCGCCGTGTCCCGCAGCCAGTAGAGCTGGAACCAGACCGTGCCGCCGACGCCCGTGATCTCCTCGATCGGCACGCTGCTCAGCGTGCTCGCCGTGAACGGCACCCCCGCCGCCTTCGCCGCACGGGCCGCCGCCGTCTCGCCCTCGGCGCACACGAGCCGGTGGTACGCCACCGGCGCCACCGCCACCGGCATGGCCACCGGGCGCCCCAGTAGCGTCGACTCCGTCGTGCAGCCGGAGACGTCGCGCAGCGCGCGCGGTACGACGCACACCCGGTCCAGCGCCGCCCTGTTGGCCGCCAGCGTCGCCTCCGCGCCGCTGCCCCCCGCCACGAAGTCCCGTACCCCGGCCGGCAGGACAGCGGCGGCGGCCCGCTCGACGTCCGCGAGCGTGTGCACCGCGGGCCCCGGGGAGTCAGCGCCGGGACGGCCCACGCTGGCCGGTCCTCTCCAGCTCCACGGCCTCGTACAGCGCCTTGATGTTCGCGCTGCCGAAGGTCTGCGCGCCCTGGCGCTCGATCACCTCGAAGAACAGGGTGTGCCGCGGGTGGGTGGAGGCGGTGAAGATCTGGAACATCTGCCCGTCGTGGTCCTCGTCGGCCAGCACGTTCGTCGCCCGCAGGTCCGCCAGCCGCCCCTGGCTCAGCGACGGGATGCGCGAGCCGAGCATGTCGTAGTACGAGCCCGGGGTGTTCAGGAACGCGACGCCGCGCCGAGCCAGGGTGCGGACCGAACGCACCGCATCCGCCGAGGAGAAGGCGAGGTGCTGGACGCCCGAGCCCTGGTGGCCCTTGAGGTACTCGTCGATCTGGCCCGGGTCCGCGGTCGGGTCGGGCTGGATGAGCGTGAGCGTCACCGCGCCCGACCGGCTCTGCACGACCTTCGACTCCATCGCCTGCGAGCCGACGACGATGCGCTCCTCGAAGACGAAGTCGAAGCCCAGCGCCTGCCGGTAGAAGTCGACGGTGGGGTCGAGGCTGCCGGTGTCCAGGCAGACCGCGACGTGGTCGATCTCGTCGAGCCCCACCGCGTCCGCGCGGCCGTCCTCCTCCCGGAGCGCCGGAGTGAACCCCACGGGCAGCCCCGCGCCCGCCCGGGGAGCGCGCTGCACGAGCGTGTGCACCACGTCCCCGAACCCGCCTATCGCGGCGGTCACCGCCGGCCCCTCGCCGTCGTGCGCGGTGGGCTCGCGCACCACTCTGGCGCCGCCGGCCGCCGCCGTGCCGAACGCGGCCCGTACGTCGGCGGTGCGCAGCGCGATGTCGGCCACGCCGTCCCCGTGCGTCTGGACGTAGGCCGACGCCGGGTGCTGGTCGGAGGTGGCCTCGGTGAGTACGAGGGTGATGCGGCCGTGGCGCAGCGCGATGCTGCGGTGCTGCGGGGAGCCGCCGGTGCCGACGACCGAGAAGGCGTACTTGTCGACCCAGTCGAAAGCGGCGGCCTCCAGGCTTCCGACGTACATCTCCACGTAGTCGATGACCACGTCGCCGAACGGAACTCCGGCCTGGCTGAAATCATGCATGACTGTCCCCTGGTCACGAAGTGGCATGCGTTTCCCGGACTGTAGGCGACCGGCCGGGAATCTGGCTACGAGCGTCTTTTCTGGACTGTCATCCTGGTGGTCGGCGGCCGCCGGTGCATAAGCTGTTGCGCCGTTTCCGCTATTCGGTCCACGGCTTTCTGGCGGGATCTTTCCGAGCGCAATCCTTCGATCAGGTTCTTTCGGACAGGGGATGTCTGGTGATTCGCTCCATAGCCGTCGTGGGCACCGGCCTGATCGGCACCTCCGTGGCCCTGGCCGCCGGCCGCCAGGGGGTGACCGTGTACCTCTCCGACAGCGACGCCACCGCCGCCCGCACCGCCGCGGCGCTGGGCGCGGGACTCGCCGAGGAGCCGCCGGGGCCGGTCGACCTGGCCGTGATCGCCGTCCCGCCCAGCAGGGTGGGCACGGTGCTGGTCGACGTGCAGCGCAGCGGCCTCGCCCAGGCGTATACCGACGTCGGGAGCGTGAAGGCCGTGCCGGAACGGGCCGCGCTGAACGCCGCGCCCCAGCCCGCGCGTTACGTCGGCGGGCACCCGCTGGCCGGCCGCGAGCGCTCCGGGCCGCTGGCGGCCCGCGGCACCCTCTTCGAGGGCCGCCCCTGGGTGCTCACCCCGTCGCGGCTCACCTCCCCGGCCACCCTGGAGAGGGGCCGCCGGCTGGCCGAGCTGTGCGGTGCCGTCCCGCTCGTGATGGCCAGCCGCGCCCACGACGACGCCGTCGCCCTGACCTCCCACGTTCCACACCTGCTGGCCAGCCTGATGGCGGCCCGGCTGCGGGACGACCCCGCCGGGGTCTCCCGGCTGGCCGGCCAGGGGCTGCGCGACGTCACGCGGATCGCGGGCGGCGACTCCCGGCTGTGGGCGGACATCATCGAGACCAACGCGGCGGCTCTCGCCGGGGTGGTACGGAACGTGCACGCCGACCTCACCCGGCTGGTGCCGGCGCTCGACGCCCTCGCCGGGCACGGCGCCGGGGACCGCGAGGAGGGCCTGCGGACCGTCGTCGACCTGCTCGACCGCGGCATCGCCGGCCTCGGCGCTATCCCCGGTGCCCGTCCAGAACCCCCCGGGCACACCCCCGCGCTGCGGGTGGCCGTCCCGGGCCGCCCGGGGGAGTTGGGGCGCTTCCTCGGGGCGGTCGCGGGCCTCGGCGTGGATACCGAGAGCGCGTCGGTGGACACCGCCGCGGGCGGCGGATTCACGGTACGGTGCCGCGTGCACCCGTCCGACGTCTGCAGAATCGCGGCGAAACTCAAGGCCGACGGGTGGGACGCGGAGACCGAGGGCGGAGACGCCGAACTCACACCCGCTCCCGGGTGAACCGCGCCGCTTTTCATGAACGCGTACGCGACCGTCCAACCGCGGAAATCGTCCAAGTGCGTTTACCCGTGTCCAAGTGTGCAGATTGCACTCTTGGACGGCGTTGTCGAAATACCCGGAGGCGTGCTTTTCTAAGCGCCGTAAGACGACTTCATCAATTGCCTTCGCGTGGGGGAATTCCATGGCTGCTCCGGGTCCCGAAGCACTCGTCGCGGGCGCCGTGCCGAACACGCAGGCGCCGGGCGCCACCGCGCCCCCGACGCCCGCCTCGTCCGCGCGCACGCTGCGCAAGGCCGAGCTGCACGGCAGCGTGTCCGACCCCCTGCTGGACACGATGAACTTCCTCAACGAGATCACGCTCCGCTACCCCGACGCGATCTCCTTCGCCCCCGGCCGGCCGTACGACGGTTTCTTCGACACCGAGCAGGTCTTCACGCACATGCGGACCTACCTCGACCACCTGGCCGCGCACGGCGGCACCCCGGAGGACATCCGCACCGCCCTCTACCAGTACGGCCCGACCGCCGGTCAGATCCGCGAGATCATCGCCGAGTCGCTGCGCGCCGACGAGGGCATCGACGTGCCGGCCGAGTCCGTCGTCGTGACCGTCGGCGCTCAGGAGGCCATGCTGCTGGTGCTGCGTGCGCTCATCGGCGGACCCGACGACGTACTGATGGTCGCCAGTCCGTGCTATGTCGGCATCACCGGGGCGGCCCGGCTGCTCGACATCGCCGTGCTCCCCGTGGAGGAACGGGAAGACGGCTTCCACCCCGCCGATCTCGAAGCGGCGGTGCTGGCGGAGAAGGCACGCGGCCGCCGCCCCCGCGCCTTCTACCTGGTCCCCGATCACTCCAACCCGTCCGGCACCACGCTCACGGCGCGGGCCCGCACGGACCTGCTCGACCTGGCCGCACGGCACGACCTGCTCATCCTGGAGGACAGCCCGTACCGGCTGGTGAGCCCGGGACCGCCGCCGCCCACCCTGAAGTCGCTCGACCGCACCCGCTGCGTCGTCCACCTCGGGTCGTACTCCAAGACCGTCTTTCCCGGCGCCCGCGTCGGCTTCGCCATCGCCGACCAGACCGTCACCGACGACTCCGGGGCCACCAGCCTGCTCGCCGACGAACTCGCCAAGATCAAGAGCATGGTGACGGTCAACACCCCGTCGCTGAGCCAGGCGGCGGTCGCCGGCGCGCTGCTGGCCGCGCAGGGGCTCGTCTCCGAGCTGAACTCCCGCGCGGCGGCGTACTACGGAGACGCCATGCGGGCCATGCTCCGGGCCCTGGACGAGCGGCTGCCCGCCGACCGCAGGAGCGCGCTGGGGGTGCGGTGGAACCGGCCGGAGGGCGGCTTCTTCCTCACCGTGCACGTGCCGTTCCCCGCCGGGAACGCGGCGCTCACCCGTTCCGCCCAGGACTTCGGCGTCATCTGGACGCCGATGAGCCACTTCTACCCGGGCGCCGGCGGCGGCCACCGCGCCCTCCGGCTCTCCACCAGCTATCTGACCACCGAGGAGATCGACGAGGGCACCGCGCGCCTCGCCCGCTTCATCGAAGCCGAGACCAGGGCCGCGTGACACCGCGCCCGGCCGGTCTCCTTCCTCCATCCGTCCGAATCCAGCGGGAAAGGACCGCACGTGAACGGCATCAGCGGAGCACGACGACCGCGTAGCAAGAAGCGCATGTGGGGGTGGACCTTCCGATGATCACCGGCGTGGAGAGCGCGGAGCTCCTGGATCCGCGGTCCGCGACAGCACAGGTGCCCGGCCCGTACCGGCCCCGCATCCTCGGGGTGGGCACGGCCGCCACCCCCACGACGTACACCCAGCAGGAGGTGCTCGACGCCTTCGGCATCACCGACCCCAGAATCAGCTCCGTCTTCCTCAACAGCGCGATAGAGCGGCGGCATCTGACGCTGCCCGCTCCGGACGAGCACGGAGTCCGGCACTCCGAGCCGCAGGGCGACCTGCTCGACAAGCACAAGGCCACCGCGATCGAGATGGGCGCCGAAGCCCTCCGCGCCTGCCTGAAGAGCGCCGGCCACGAGCTGTCGGACCTGCGCCACCTGTGCTGCGTGACGTCCACCGGCTTCCTCACCCCGGGGCTCAGCGCGCTGCTGATCCGCGAGTTGGGCATCGACCGGCACTGCAGCCGCTCCGACATCGTCGGCATGGGCTGCAACGCGGGGCTGAACGCGCTGAACGTCGTCAGCGGCTGGTCCGCCGCCCACCCGGGCGAACTCGCCGTCGTCCTCTGTGCCGAAGCCTGCTCCGCGGCGTACGCGTTCGACGAGACCATGCGCACCGCCGTCGTCAACAGCCTGTTCGGCGACGGTGCCGCCGCGGTCGCGCTCATGTCCGGTGCGCCCGCCGCCGGACCCGACGGGGCCCGCGGCCCGGACGTGCTGAAGTTCGCCAGTTGCCTGATCCCCGAGGCGCTGGAGGCGATGCGCTACGACTGGGACCGCGGCCAGGACCGGTTCAGCTTCTTCCTCGACCCGCTGATCCCCTACGTCGTCGGCGCCCACGCCGAACTCGTCGTGGACCGGCTGCTGGAGGACACCGGCCTGCGCCGCAGCGACATCCGGCACTGGCTGGTGCACTCCGGCGGCAAGAAGGTGATAGACGCCGTCGTCGTCAACCTCGGGCTCACCCGCCACGACGTCCGCCACACGGTCGGCGTACTGCGCGACTACGGCAACGTGTCGAGCGGCTCGTTCCTGTTCTCGTACGAGCGGCTGCTCGACGAGGACGTCACCCACCCCGGAGACCACGGCGTGCTCATGACCATGGGCCCGGGCTCCACGATCGAAACGGCCCTGGTCCGATGGTGAGAGCGGAGGGTGCGATGAGCGATACGCTCACGCTGAGAATCGACGGGGCCGAGCCGCCGACGGCCGCGGCCGTCAAGGCATTAGGCGCCGTCTGCGACGAGGCGGAGGACGGCGGCGGCACCGGCATCGTCACCGTGTACGTCACCGGGGCTCCCGAGCCGGGCTGGACCCGGGGGCTCGACGTCCAACTGGTCAGCAAGTGGGAGCGGGCGCTGCGCCGGCTCGAACGGCTGCCGGCGGCCACGGTAGCGGTCGCGGCCCGCGACTGCGGCGGCACCGCGCTCGACGCCCTCCTCGCCGCCGACATCCGCGTCGCCACCCCCGGCACCCGGCTGCTCGTCGCCCGGGACGGGGAGGCCACCTGGCCCGGCATGGCGAGCTACCGGCTCGTCCAACTGGCCGGCGCCGCCGGCATCCGCCGTGCCGTGCTCTTCGGCCTGCCCATCGACGCCACCGAGGCACTGGCGCTGGGCCTCGTCGACGACCTCGCGCCGGACCCCGCGAGCGGCGTCGCCGCGGCCGCCGGGCTGGCCGCAGGACTGTCCGGCAAGGAACTCGCCATCCGCAGGCAGTTGCTCTTCGACGCCACCACGACCAGCTTCGAAGACGCACTCGGCCGGCACCTCGCGGCCTGCGACCGGTCGCTGCGGGCGGACGCCGCCCGGGTGGTCTCGTGACCGCGGACGTGCGGGCGGCAACCGCCCGCGGCGGCTGGGCGGACGTCTCCTCGGCGCTCGCCCGCGCCCAGGAGACGATCGCCGCGCTGCCGCCGCCCGGTGCCCGCACGGCCGCCCAGCGGACCCGGGCCGCCGGCGTGCTCGACGAGGCCCGCGCGCTGCGCACCGCCTTCCTCGACACCCACGTCGACGCCGTCTACGACCGGCTCACCGACGGCCGCTCCACACCCCTGCGGCTCGCCGACCTGGTTTCCGCCGCCGCCGTCGCGTACCCCGGGCTCGTACCGACCGCCGGGCAACTGGCCGCCGAGCGTGCACGCTTCCAGGCCGACAAAGAAGGCCACGAGATCGACCAGGGAATCTTCCTGCGGGCCGTGCTCGCCTCCCATGTCGCCGGCGCCCACCTGCTCGACGCCATGCTGCGCCCCACGCCGCGCGCACTGGAACTGCTGCCGCGGTTCACCGAGACAGGACTGGTCGACACCCGCTCTGTCCGGCTCGAACGGCGGGACGCGGCCGCGTATCTGACCATGCACCGCGACGACTGCCTCAACGCCGAGGACGAGCAGCAGGTCGAGGACATGGAGACCGCCGTCGACCTCGCGCTCCTCGACCCCGGTGTCCGCGTGGCCGTGCTGCGCGGCGGCGAGATGACCCATCCGCGCTACCGTGGCAAACGCGTCTTCAGCGCCGGGATCAACCTCAAGAGCCTGCACGCCGGCGGCATCTCGCTGGTGGGCTTCCTGCTCCGCCGGGAGCTGGGCTACATCCACAAGATCGTCCGCGGGGTGCGCGGCGTCGGCGGCGCTCCCTGGCACTCCCGCACCGTGGAGAAACCCTGGATCGCGGCGGTCGACACCTTCGCCATCGGCGGCGGCATGCAACTGCTCCTCGTCTGCGACCACGTGCTCGCCGCCTCGGACGCCTACGTGTCCCTGCCCGCAGCCCGCGAGGGCATCGTGCCGGGCGCCGGGAACTTCCGGCTCGGCCGCCACACCGGCCCGCGGATCTCCCGGCAGGTCATCCTTCAGGACCGCCGGCTGCCCGCGACCGACCCCGACGCGCGGCTGGTCCTGGACGAGGTGGTGGAGCCGGCCGGGATGGACGACGCGATCGCCGCCGCCGTCGACCGGCTCGGCGGCCCCGCCGTCGTACCCAACCGGCACATGCTCAACGTCGCCGAGGAGCCGGTGGACGAGTTCCGGCGCTACATGGCCGAGTTCGCGCTGCAGCAGGCCCTGCGGATCCACGGCGCGGACGTCGTCGGCAAGGCCGGCAGGTTCACGCGGCGGTCGGCATGACCACCGTCCGCCGCGGCCGGGCTCCCGGCCGCGGCGGACGACGTATCCGCCCGTAGCGAGACCCGCCACCGCAGGAACCGCGGACCGCCCACAGGAAAGGAGCGAGCCAGATGCCCACCGCGAGGATCGACGGGATCACCCTCGGCTTCGACGACCACGGCACGGGGGACCCGGTCGTCATGGTCACGGGCACCGGCGCCCCCGGACGGATCTGGCGCACCCACCAGGTGCCCGCTCTCACCGCCGCCGGTCACCGGGTGATCACCGTCGACAACCGCGGCATGCCCCCGAGCGACCCGTGCCCCGAAGGCTTCACCCTCGCCGACATGGCAGCCGACACCGCCGGGCTCATCGAGCACCTGGATCTCGCCCCGTGCCGCGTCGTCGGCTTCTCCCTCGGCGCCAGCATCGTCCAGGGACTCCTCCTCGCCCGCCCCGAACTGGTCCGGCAGGCCGTCCTCATGGCGCCCACGGGGCGCGCCGACGGCCTGGTCTCGGCCATGACCGCCGCCGAACTCGACCTCTGCGACAGCGGCGTGAAGCTCCCCCCGCGCTACGCCGCGTACGTCAACGCCCTCCAGAACCTCTCCCCGCAGACTCTGAACGACGAGGCGACCCTGAGGGACTGGCTCGACGTCTTCGAGATGACGGCAGTCGACATGTCGGCGTTCCGCGGGCAACTGGGACTGCAGACGACGGTCGGCCGGATCGGTGCGTACCCGCCCATATCCTGCCCGTGCCTGGTCATCGGCTTCGGCGACGACCTCGTCATTCGCCCGCACCTGTCGCGCGAGGTCGCCGCCGCCATTCCCGATGCCGCCTATGTCGAGATCCCCGGCTGCG
The DNA here is from genome assembly GCF_042874195.1 of Streptomyces sp. NPDC004134. Lineage (NCBI taxonomy): Bacteria > Bacillati > Actinomycetota > Actinomycetes > Kitasatosporales > Streptomycetaceae > Streptomyces > Streptomyces sp. NPDC004134. Next base: position 29,204 of record NZ_JBIAMS010000003.1, read on the forward strand.
GCCACTACGGCTATCTGGAGCGGCCGGACGTCGTCAACGCGGCGATCCTCGACTTCTTCGCCCCCGCCTGAGCGCGCCCTCCGCGCCCGCCACCAGCGGGAAGCCCCGGCCGGAACCCATCCGCTGAAACCCCGGCCCTACGCCCGGCCCGCTAATCTGAAGGCGGTTCCAACCGAGCACGGGGACACGACGAAGTGAAGCGCTGTGACCGCAGTGTGACGCAAGGTGGGGGATCGTCAGCCGTGATGGGCGTTCTCGAACGCCCGTCCGCCGCATCCTCGCCGAGCGCCCGCGAGACCTCCGGCAGGTGCCGCTGATGAGGGTTCTGGTAGTCGAAGACCACGCTGAGCTGGCCGACTCGGTGGCACGGGTGCTGCGCCGGGAGGGTATGGCCGTCGATGTCGTGTACGACGGATCCGACGCGCTGGAGCGCACGATGACCGTCGACTACGACGTCGTCGTCCTCGACCGCGACCTCCCCGGTGTCCACGGCGACGAGGTGTGCAAGGAACTGGTCTCCCAGCCCCACCATGCGCGGGTGCTGATGCTCACCGCCTCGGGGACGATCATCGACCGCGTCGAGGGACTGAACCTCGGCGCCGACGACTATCTGCCCAAACCCTTCGCCTACGCCGAGCTGGTCGCCCGGCTGCGCGCCCTCGCCCGCCGGGCCCAGCCCGCCGTACCCCCGGTGCTGGAGCACGGCGACCTCCGGCTCGACCCCGCCCAGCGCTTCGCCACCCGCGGCGGCGAACGCCTGACGCTCACCCCGAAGGAACTCGCCGTCCTGGAGTGCCTGCTCTCCGCCCAGGGCCGGGTGGTCTCGGCGGAGGAACTCCTCGAGCGCGTCTGGGACGAGGCGGCCGACCCGTTCACCACCACGGTGAAGACCACGATCAACCGCCTGCGCTCCAAGCTCGGTCTGCCCCCGGTGATCGAGACGGTGCCGCGGAGCGGCTACCGGATTTGAGGTACGCCCATGGGGCTGTCGCGACCGCACCCGGCCGTCCTGAAGCGCGTCGGCGCGCTGTCCGCGCAGCTCACCCCCCGGCGGGTCCGGGTGCGCCTCACCCTCCTGTACGGCTCGCTGTTCGTCCTCTCCGGTGCCGTACTGCTGGCGATCACGTACTTCCTCGTCGCCCGTCCCTCCGGCGGTCTGGTGACGTTCAAGGACGTGCAGTACGGCTCCGCCCAGTCCTCCGCCCAGGCGGACACCCGCACCTACCGGCTGGACGAGGATCTCGGCAACCAGGAGAGCGGCATCGTCGAGGGGATGCGCCAGCAGGCGTGGCAGCAGCGGGAGGCGATGCTCGACCGGCTGCTCATGCAGTCCGGGCTCGCCCTCGCCATCATGTCGGTCATCGCCATCGGCCTCGGCTGGGTGGTCGCCGGCCGTGTCCTGCGCCCCCTGCGCACCATGACGAGCACCATCCGGCACATCTCCGCGCGCAACCTGCACGAGCGCCTGGCCACCGGCGGCCCGCCCGACGAGCTGAAGGACCTCGCCGACACCGTCAACGGGCTGCTCGGCAGGCTGGAGACGGCGCTCGAATCCCAGAAGAGATTCGTCGCCAACGCGGCCCACGAGCTGCGCACACCCCTCACCCTCGAACACGCGCTGCTGGAGGAAACCCTCATCGACCGCGGCGCCACCCTCGAGTCCTTCCGCGCCAACTTCGAGCGGCTGCTGACGATCAGCAAGCAGCAGGCCACGCTCCTGGAGTCGCTCCTCACCCTGTCCAGCAGCGACCGCGGCCTGGAAAGCCGGGAACCGCTCGACCTCGCCGCGCTCACCCACGAGGTCATTCCCGCGTTCCGGCCGGAGATCGGCCGGCGGGAGCTGGCCGTCCGCTCGGCCATCGAACCGGCCCGCATCTCCGGGGACTCGGCGCTCATCCACCGCCTGGTGGCCAACCTCCTCGACAACGCCATCGACTACAACGTTCCCGGCGGCACCGTCGAGATCGCCACCGGAGTACGGGACGGGGGCGCCTACCTCTCCGTCCGCAACACCGGCGCCGAGGTGCCGCCGGACCAGGTCGAGCGACTCTTCCACCCCTTCCAGCGGCTCCGCCGCACCGCCGGTGACGGCCACCACGGGCTGGGTCTGTCGATCGTCCGCTCCATCGCCACCGCTCACGGCGCCACCCTGACCGCCGAGGCCAGAGCCGGCGGCGGGCTGGCCGTGACCGTCGCCTTCCCGCTGCGCGACGACGGGCCCGGCGAGAAGGCCCGGGCGGCCAGGCTCGCGGAGCCCGGCGCCGCGTCGGCCCATTTCTGAGACCGCCCTTTCCGTTTCCCTCGAATAACACCCGTCCAACTGCTAAGAATTCACAGTTGGACGGCCTTCCGGTTGTCCAACCTTGTCGCCTTCTGCCCGCCTGGTTAGTGTGTATTCCGACTTGAGGAAACCCCACCGACGGGAGCGGTCATGGCGAATCCGTTCGACAACGAGAACGGCACTTTTCTGGTGCTGGTCAACGACGAGAACCAGCATTCCCTCTGGCCTGCCTTCGCCGAAGTCCCCGCCGGCTGGAAGTCCGTGTTCGGCGAGGAGAGCCGGAAGGCGTGCATGGACTACATCGAGGAGAACTGGACGGACATGCGGCCGAAGAGCCTGATCGACGAGATGGACCGGCAGGAGCAGGCCGCCGCCCGCTAGGACGCCCCGGCCCGACGACGAACACTGGAGGTAATTCGTGGCCATGATTGGCGGCTCCGGGCCGGTCATCATGCGCGCCGGCGGGCCGGATTCGGTCACCAGGCAGAAGGTGAAGAAGGGTACCGCCAAGCGGATCCTTCCCTACACCCGGCCGCACCGACTCAGAATTTCGGTGCTGTTCGCGGTCACCGCACTCAATGCGGGAATCGTGGTGGCCGTTCCCATTCTCTTCAAATACCTCATCGACAACGGCATCATGCCGCGGGACACCTCCGTCGTCGTCTGGATCTCCGTCGCAGTCGCGGTCCTCTCACTCCTGCAGACCGTCGTCGGCTTCGCCGAGGCATGGCTCTCCGGGAAGGTCAGCGAAGGGCTCATCTACGACCTCCGTACGGAGGTCTTCGATCACGTACAGCGCCAGCCGCTCGGCTTCTTCACCCGCGCCCAGACCGGATCGCTGGTCAGCCGCCTGAACACCGATGTCGTGGGCGCCCAGCAGGCTCTGACCTCGCTGCTGTCCACCGTCGTCTCCGCCGGCCTGACCGCGCTGCTCGTCCTCGGGGCGATGTTCTACCTCTCCTGGGCGATCACGCTGATCAGCCTCGTGATGCTGCCGCTCTTCATCCTCCCCGGCAAAGTCGTCGGCCACCGGCTGCAGCGCGTCATGCGCGAACACATGCAGGTCAACGGCGAGATCGGCGCCTTCATGAGCGAGCGGTTCAACGTCACCGGCGCGCTGCTCGCCAAGCTCTACGGCCGTCCGGAGACCGAGAACGGCATGTTCGCCGACCTCGCCGGCAAGGGCCGCGATCTCGGGGTCCGGGCGTCGGTCTACTCGAAGCTGCTGTTCCTGTCGATGATGCTCGTCGGCTCCTTGTCCACCGCGCTGGTCTACGGGCTCGGCGGCGGCCTCGTGATCGAGGGCGTCTTCCAGATCGGCACGCTGGTGGCGCTCGCCACCCTGCTCACCCGGCTGCTCGCGCCGATCAACCAACTCTCCGGCGCCCAGCGGGACATCCTGATGGCCCTGGTCAGCTTCGACCGGCTCTTCGAGATCCTCGATCTCAAGCCGCTCATCCAGGAGAAGGCGGACGCCCGCGCCCTGCCCGCGGTCACCGTGCATGGTGCGACCGAGAACGGAGCCCCTGCGAACGGTCCCGGGGTGAACGGGGCATCGGCGAACGGCGCCGGTGCCCCGCCGAGCGCACCTGAGATCGAGTTCTCGGGAGTCTCCTTCCGCTACCCGTCCGCGGCCGACGTCTCCCTCGCCTCCTTGGAGTCCCTGGCGGGCCCAGCACCCCGGCGCGGCGATACCTCCTGGACCCTGCGGGGACTGAACTTCACCGCCCCCGCGGGCAAGCTCACCGCCCTCGTCGGCCCCTCCGGCGCCGGCAAGACGACCATCACCCACCTGGTGCCGCGGCTCTACGACCCAGGCGAGGGCGTCGTCCGGATCGGCGGCCACGACCTGCGGGACCTGACGCTGGCGTCGCTCCGCGACACCGTCGGCATGGTGACTCAGGACGCCCACCTGTTCCACACCACCATCCGGCAGAACCTCCAGTACGCCCGCCCGGACGCCACCGAGAAGGACATGATCGAAGCCTGCCGGGCGGCCCAGATCTGGAGCCTGATCGAGGCGCTGCCCGACGGCCTCGACACCCTCGTGGGGGACCGGGGTTACCGGATGTCCGGTGGTGAGAAGCAGCGCATCGCCATGGCCCGGCTCCTGCTCAAGGCCCCGCCGATCGTGGTCCTCGACGAGGCGACCGCCCATCTGGACTCCGAGTCCGAGGCGGCCCTGCAGCGGGCCCTCAAGACGGCCCTCACGGGCAGGACCTCACTGGTGATCGCCCACCGGCTCTCCACCATCCGGGACGCCGACCAGATCCTGGTCATCGACCAGGGCCAGGTCCAGGAGCACGGCACCCACGACGAACTGCTCGAACTCGACGGCCTGTACGCCGAGCTGTACCGCACGCAGTTCTCCCGCCAGCCGAAGAACGATGTCCCGGTCCCGGAGATGGCCCCGATGCCACCGAACGGCCCGATGATGGACGGCCCGCCGCAGGGAATACTCATCGGCCCCGGTCCGGGAATGGGCCCCGGCCCCGGAATGGGCGGGCCCGGTCCCGTCCTGCACGGCCCGGGGCCGCGTTAGCCCACGAGTTCGTCAACCGCAGGCACAGGACGCGCAGTCCGCAATCGCCATGAACGTCGTCGCCTGATTGAGCCAGTGGAGACCTCAGGAATGTCTGATTCGCGTAGCCCTGCCCTGCCCGTGGTGCACGTGACACCGTGCCCCGCCGGCAGCACATGGGATCTCCGATTCACGGACGGCCCCGATCTCGCGGCGCACCTGGAGGCGTCGGCGACGAAGGCGGCGGCCGTGGCGGCGGGATTCTGCCACCGGATGGCGGGGGACCGGGAAGTCGCCGTGGTCATCGAGGGGGAGACGCCCGGGGCCTTGCGTATCGAGATCAGCCCGGGGAGCACGCTGAACGAACTCCAGGGGCGGGCCGAGGAATTGCTCGCCGCATTGGGGAAGGCCGGCGGATCGGACGGCGAAGCGATACGCGAAGGCGGGGCGATATGCGCGGGCGGGGCGCAATGCGCGGTGCCCGTGTGCGCGGTCCCCGAATCCATACCGGAGGCGGGGGCGGCACTGAGACGGGTGCTGGTGAGATTCGCGGAGCGCATGAGCGCCGACCCGGACGCCCGGGTGGGCGACGTGGATCTGCTGGGCACGGGGGAGCGGGGGTTGGTGGTGTCGGGGTGGAACGAGACGCGACTCGCGGTGCCGTCCGGGACGGTCCTGGACCGGTTCGAGGCGCGGGCGCGGCGCACGCCGAACGTGTGCGCCGTGCGATGCGGCGCGGACAAGGTGTCGTACGCGGAGCTGGACGAGCGGGCGAACCGGCTGGCGCGGTATCTGCGGGGGCTGGGGGTGGCCGGGGAGTCGCGGGTGGGGCTGTGCCTGCCGCGCGGTGTGGAGATGGTCGCGGGGATCCTCGCGGTGTGGAAGGCCGGGGGCGCCTATGTGCCGCTGGATCCGGCGTATCCGGCGGAGCGGTTGGCGTACATGGTCGCCGACAGCGCAGCCACGGTCGTGCTGACGACCGGTGCCACGGCGGGGGTGGTATCGGAGTCGGCGGGGCATGTGGTCTCGCTGGACGACGCGGTGGAGGACATCGCCGCGGCATCGGCGGAACCGCTGGGCACGACGCTGGAGCCGGGGCAGTTGGCGTACGTGATCTACACCTCCGGATCGACGGGCCGCCCGAAGGGCGTGGCGGTCCCGCACGGTGGCGCGGCGAACCTGGCGGAGGCGATGCGGCCGGTGCTGGGTGTCGAAGAGGGTGTGACGGCGTTGCAGTTCGCGTCGTTCAGCTTCGACGCCGCGGTGCTGGACGTGGCGGTCACCCTGGCGGCGGGCGGCACGTTGGCGATCGCGTCGGACGCGGAACGGGTGGAGCCGGCGGCGCTCGCGGAGATGATCCGTAGCTCTGGTGTCTCCGTGGCCAGCGTGGTGCCGTCGCTGCTGAGCGTCCTTGATCCGGCTGCGGTCGGGGGCGTGCGGAACTGGGTTCTGGGTGCGGAGTTGCTGACCGCGGACCTGGCGTCCCGCTGGTCGCGGCAGGCCAAGGTGTGGAACACGTACGGCCCGACCGAGGCCACCGTCATCACCACCGCCACCCCGCTCACCGCCGACATCGCCCCGGACGACCCGCCGCCCCCGATCGGCCGCCCTCTCGGCAACGCCCGCGTCCACGTGCTGGACGCCCGCCTGCGCCCCGTGCCGCCGGGCGTGACGGGGGAGTTGTACATCGCCGGTGCCGGTCTGGCCCGCGGGTACATCGGCCGCGGCGGGCTGACCGCGGAGCGCTTCGTTGCCTGCCCCTTCGCGGCCGGTGAGCGGATGTACCGCTCGGGGGACCTGGCCCGATGGACGGCGGACGGCGAGCTGGCGTTCGTGGGCCGAGCCGACGAACAGGTGAAGATCCGGGGTTTCCGCATCGAGCCCGGCGAGGTGCAGTCGGTGCTCGCCGCCCACCCCCGGGTGTCGCAGGCGGCGGTCGTCGTACGGGAGGACCGGCCGGGCGACAAGCGGCTCGTCGGCTACGCGGTGGCGGCGAAGGGCGGCGTAGACGCGGACGACCTGCGGGAGTTCGCCGCCCGGCGGCTGCCCGAGCATATGGTGCCCGCCGCTCTCGTGGTCCTGGACGCGCTGCCGCTGACCCCCAACGGCAAGGTCGACCGTGCCGCGCTGCCGCCGCCCGAGCCCGCGGGGCCCGTAGGCGGGCGCGCCCCCGTGACGCCGCTGGAGCGGCGGATGTGCGAGCTGTTCGCGGAGGTGCTGCACGTCGAGCATGTCGGTCCCGACGACAACTTCTTCGCGCTCGGCGGCGATTCGATCCGCTCGATGCTGCTGGTGTCGGCCGCCCGCGAGGCGGGCCTTGCGCTGACCACCCGGCAGGTATTCGAGGGCGGGACGCCCGCGGGGCTGGCGGCCTTTGCCGCATCGGGCCACGGGGCGGCCCCGGCAGAAGCGGTCGCCGACGCGCCGCTGCTGCACCTCGACGCCGAGCAGCGCGCGGAGTTGACGGCGGCGGTGCCCGGGCTGGTGGACGTCCTGCCGCTCTCACCGCTGCAGGAGGGCTTGCTGTTCCACGCGCTGTACGACGACCAGGCGCCGGACGCCTACATCGGCCAACTGATCCTCGACGTCGACGGTCCGCTGGACCCGCGCCTGGTGCGGACGGCCTGGCAGGCGTTGCTGGACCGTCACGCCGGACTGCGGGCCGGGTTCCGGCAGCCTGCAGGCATGACGCGGCCGGTGCAGGTCGTCGTCGAGGACGTCGAGTTGCCGTGGCGCGAGGAGGACCTGTCCGGGCTGGGTGCCGCGGAGGCGCGGGCGGAGTCGGAGCGGATCGCGGACGCCGAGCGGGCGAGGCGGTTCGATCCGTCCCAGCCGCCGCTGCTGCGCGTGGCGCTGCTGCGGATCGGCACCGAGCGGTACCGGATGGTGCTCACCCTCCACCACATCGCCCTGGACGGCTGGTCGCTGCCGATCGTCCTGCGCGAGATGTGGACCCTCTACGCGGCGGGCGGCGACCTCTCCGTCCTGCCACCTGCGACGCCGCACCGCGACCACCTGGCCTGGCTGGCCCGGCAGGACCATGAGAGCGCCGCGGAGGCGTGGCGGCAGGCGCTCGCCGCCGCGGACGGGCCGACGCTGGTGGCGCCGGCCCGGCAGGACGGCGAACCGTCGCCGACCGGCAAGGTGGTCGCAGAACCGGGCGCCGGGCTGACCGCGGCGCTGGCAGACCTGGCCCGCCGCCGCGGCCTGACACTGAGCACGCTGCTGGAGACCGCGTGGGCGATGGTCGTGGGGCAGCTCGCGGGCCGCAGCGACGTCGTCTTCGGCAGCGTGGTCGCGGGCAGGCCGGCGGAGCTGCCGGGCGTGGCCGACATGGTCGGTCTGTTCCTCAACACGGTGCCCGTACGGGTCCGGCTGGACCCGGCGCAGACGATCGCCGAACTGCTCGACGCGGTCAGGGCGGAGCAGACCGCGCTCCTCGACCACCAGCACCTCGGACTCGCCGACATCCAGCGGCTCACCGGCCCCGGCGCCACGTTCGACACCCTGATGACGCTCCGGACCTACGGCGCCGGTGCCGGCGCGCCGCCGGAACCCCTGCGGATCACCGAGTCCCGGCTGCGTGAGTCGACCACGTACGCCCTGGCCCTGGGCGTGGAGCCGGACGACGGGATGAAGCTCTGGCTCGACTACCGGCTGGACGCGTTCGACGAGCGGTCCGCGCAGGCCGTGGCCGACCGGTTCATCCGCGTGCTGGCGCGGATGGCCGCCGACCCGGGCGCGAGGGTCGGCGACATCGACGCGCTGGCCGAGACCGAACGAGCGGCGGTGGTGTCGGAGTGGAACGCCACGGAGCTTGCGGTGCCGGCGGGGTCCGTGCTGGACCGGTTCGAGGCGCGGGCGCGGCAGAGGCCGGGGGCCTTTGCCGTGCGCTGCGGGGCGGAGGCGCTGACATACGGGGAGCTGGACGCGCGGGCGAGCCGGCTGGCGCGGTATCTGATGCGGCTCGGTGTGGGCCGGGAGTCGCGGGTGGGGCTGTGTCTGCCGCGGGGTGTGGAGATGGTCGCGGGGATTCTCGCGGTGTGGAAGGCGGGGGGCGCGTACGTGCCGCTCGACCCCGCCTATCCGGCGGACCGGTTGGGCTTCATGATCGCCGACAGCGGCGCCGCCGTGGTCGTCGGCGCGGCCGGGTCGATGGCCGGGGTGCCCCCGGGTGCGGCCCTGGTCGTGCTGCTGGACGAGGCGGCGACGGAGATCGCGACGGAGTCCGCTGAGGCGGTGGAGCGGCGCGGCGGGCTCGAAGAACTGGCGTACGTGATCTACACCTCCGGATCGACCGGCCGTCCGAAGGGCGTGGCGGTTCCGCATGAGGGCCCGGCGAACTTGGCGGAGGCGATGGGGCCGGTGCTGGGTGTTGCCGGGGGTGTGACGGCGTTGCAGTTCGCGTCGTTCAGCTTCGACGCCGCGGTGCTGGACGTGACGGTCACCCTGGCGGCGGGGGGCACGTTGGCGATCGCGTCGGGCGAGGAGCGTGAAGAGCCCGCGGCGCTGGCGGAGATGATCCGTAGTGCCGGGGTGTCGGTGGCCAGTGTGGTGCCGTCGCTGCTGAGTGTTCTCGATCCGGCCGCGGTGCCGGGTGTGCGGAACTGGGTGCTGGGTGCGGAGCTGCTGACGGCCGACCTGGCGTCGCGTTGGTCGGGGCAGGCCAGGGTGTGGAACACGTACGGTCCGACCGAGGCGACCGTGATCACCACCGCCACCCCGCTGGACGCGGACATCGAACCGCACGACCCGCCTCCGCCCATCGGCCGCCCGATCGGCAACATGCGCGTGTACGTGCTGGACGACTTCCTGCGGCCCGTACCTCCCGGTGTCGTGGGCGAGTTGTACATCGCGGGCCCGGGCCTGGCACGCGGTTACATCGGCCGCGGTGGGCTCACCGCCGAGCGGTTCGTCGCCTGTCCCTTCGAGCCCGGCGCGCGCATGTACCGCTCCGGTGACCTCGCCCGCTGGTCCGACGACGGGCTGCTGCACTTCGCCGGCCGCGCCGACGAACAGGTCAAGATCCACGGGTTCCGTATCGAGCCGGGCGAGATCGAAGCCGTCCTCGCCGCGCACCCCGAGGTCGCTCACACCGCCGTCGTCGTACGCGAGGACCAGCCCGGCGACAAGCGGCTCGTCGCATACGTTGTGCCGGCCGGTGACCGCGTGGAGCGGGACGCCGTGCGGGAGTTCGCCGCGGCCCGGCTGCCCGAGCACATGATCCCCGCGGCGATCGTCGCTCTCGGCGCCCTGCCCCTCACGCCCAACGGCAAGCTGGACCGCAAGGCTCTGCCCGCCCCGGAGGCGAACGGGACCGCAGGACGTGCGCCCGCGACGCCGCGGGAGGTGCTGCTCTGCGAGCTGTACGCCGACGTCCTCGGCGTGGAGCGCGTCGGCGCCGACGACTCCTTCTTCGGTCTCGGCGGTGACTCGATCCGTTCGATGCTGCTGGTGTCGGCTGCTCAGCGGGCGGGGTTGGTGTTCACGTCGCGCCAGGTGTTCCAGCTCCGTACCCCGGCCCGGCTTGCCGCCGTCGCGGCCGCCGTGGCCGACGCGACCGGTGCCACCGACGCGCCACCGCTCGTCGACCTGGCGCCGGGCGTACTGGACGAACTGTCGGCCGCCGTCCCGGGCCTGGTGGAGGTGCTGCCGGTATCGCCGCTGCAGGAAGGGCTGCTGTTCCACGCGGTGTACGACGGGCAGGCCACCGACGTCTACATCGGACAGCTCGTGCTCGGTGTGGAGGGCCCGCTCGACCCCGCCGTGCTGCGGGCGTCGTGGCAGGCGCTGCTCGCCCGCCACGCCAGCCTGCGCGCTGGGTTCCGGAATCTGCCCGGTGTGGCCCGGCCGGTGCAGGTCGTGGTCGAGGACGCCGAACTGCCGTGGCGCGAGGAAGACCTGACCGGGCTGGGCACCGCCGGGGCGTGGGCGGAGTCGGAGCGGATCGCCGCCGCCGAGCGCGCCCGGCGGTTCGACTTGGCGCGGCCGCCGCTGCTGCGGGTGGCGCTGCTGCGGACGGGCGCCGAGCGGTACCGGATGGTGCTCACCCTCCATCACCTGGCGCTCGACGGCTGGTCGGTGCCGATTCTGCGGCGCGAGCTGTGGGCCTGCTACGCGGCCGGGGGCAGCGCCGCCGGGCTGCCGTCCGTGACGCCGTACCGCGACTACCTCGCCTGGCTTGCCCGCCAGGATCGGGACGCCGCCGCCGAGGCGTGGCGGCAGGCGCTCGCCGACGTGGACGAGCCGACGCTCGTGGTGCCCGGCGGCAGCGATGGCACCGACGCGCCTTCCCAGGATCTCGTGCGCACCGCCGGTGCCGCTCTGGACGAGGCGCTGGCCGGGCTGGTGCGCGCGCACGGGGTGACGCTCAACACCGTGATCGAGACGGCCTGGGCGATGGTCGTGGGCCAGCTCGCAGGCCGCAGTGACGTGGTGCTGGGCGCCGCGGTCGCCGGCCGCCCGGCGGAGCTGCCCGGTATGGAGCACATGCTGGGGCTGTTCATCAACACGGTCCCGGTGCGCGTGCGGCTGGACCCGGCACAGCGCGTCGCGGACCTCCTGGCGGACGTGCAGGCGCAGCGGGCGGCGCTGATGGACCACCAGCACCTCGGTCTCGCGGACATCCAGCGGCTCGCCGGGCCGGGCGCGACGTTCGACACGGTGATGGCGTTCGAGAACTTCCCCGCCGGGACCGGCGCCACCGGCGCCTCCGATGACCCGCACGCCGCCCACGGCCCGGCCCCGGCGGGGCTGCGCTTCACCGAGGCCGCGGTGTGGGGTGAGACGAACTACCCGCTCACGCTCGTCGCCGACCCCGCCGAAGGGCTGCGGCTGAAGCTGAGCCACCGGCTCGACTCCTTCGGGGCTTCCGCAGCCGGTGCCGTCCTCGACCGGCTCGTGCACGTCCTGGAGCGGATGGCGGCCGACCCCGGCGCGCCCGTCGGCCGGCTCGACGTCCTCGACGGGCCCGAGCGGGCGCGCGTGCTGCGGGACTTCAACGACACCGCCCGCCCCCTGGCAAAGGGTGCGTTGCCCGAGCTGTTCGGCGCGTCGGCCGCGCGGTGCGCGGATGCCGTCGCGCTGGTCGACGGCGAGCGGGAGTGGACGTACGCGGAGCTGAACGAGGCCGCGGACCGGGTGGCCGGCGGGCTCGCCGCGCGCGGGGTGCGGCGCGGGGATCTCGTGGGCGTGGTGATGGAGCGGTCCGCCGAGCTGGTGATCGTGCTCCTCGGCATCGTCAAGGCCGGTGCCGGGTACGTCCCGGTGGCCGCGGAGTGGCCGGCGGCGCGCACCGATCTGGCGCTGGGCCGGACCGCGCTGACCGTCGCTGACCGGCAGGCGGACGGCCGGGCGGCGGTCGTCCCGGCCGGCGAGCTGCTGGCTTCGGCCGCCGCGGGCCCGGTGCCGCTCGGTCCGGACGACGTGGCGTACGTGATGTACACGTCCGGGTCGACGGGGCTGCCGAAGGGCGTCGAGGTCACGCACGGCGACGTGGCGGACCTCGCGCGCGACGGCCGTTTCGCCCGCGGCCACGAGCGGATCCTCTTCCACTCCCCGCAGACGTTCGACGCCGCCACGTACGAACTGTGGGCGCCGCTGCTGACCGGCGGCCGGGTCGTCGTCGCCCCGCCAGGCGCGGTGACGCCCGCGCGGCTGCGGGAGCTGATCCGGCGGCACGGGGTCTCCGCGATGTGGCTGACGGCCGCGCTGTTCCACCTGTTCGCGCAGGACGACCCGGAGTGCCTGGCCGGGCTGCGGGAGGTGTGGACCGGCGGCGACGCGGTGCAGGCGGAGGCGGTGCGCCGGGTACGGGCGGCGTGCCCGGACGTGGTGGTGGTGGACGGGTACGGGCCGACGGAGACCACCACGTTCGCGAGCTCGTACCGCATCGAGCCCGGCGCGCCCGTCCCGTCCTCCGTGCCGATCGGCGGGCCCCTCGACAACATGCGGCTGTACGTGCTGGACGGCTTCCTGCGCCCGGTGCCCGCCGGGGTGATCGGCGAGCTGTACATCGCCGGCGCGGGGCTGGCCCGCGGCTACGCGGACCGGCCGGAGCTGACGGCGGAGCGGTTCGTGGCCTGCCCGTTCGTGCCGGGGGAGCGGATGTACCGCTCCGGTGACCTGGTGCGCTGGACCGGCGGCGGTGTGCTGGAGTTCGCCGGGCGGGCGGACGCGCAGGTGAAGGTGCGCGGCTTCCGCGTGGAGCTGGGCGAGATCGAGGCGGTGCTCGCCGGGCACGAGGCGGTCGGGCAGGCCGTGGTCGTCGCCCGCGAGGACCGGCCGGGCGACAAGCGGCTGGTGGGGTACGTCGTCGCGGACGGCGGGCGGCATGTCACCGAGGACGCGCTGCACGCGTACGCCTCCGAGCTGCTGCCGGAGTACATGGTGCCGGCCGCGGTGCTGGTGCTCGACGCGATGCCGGTGACGGCGAACGGGAAGGTGGACCGCAAGGCGCTGCCCGCCCCGGACTTCGCCGGCCGGGCGACCGGCCGGGCGCCGCGGGGCGCCGCGGAGACGGCGCTGTGCGCGCTCTTCGCCGACGTGCTCGGGCTGGGGCGGGTCGGCGCGGACGACAGCTTCCTGGAGCTGGGCGGCGACTCCATCACGTCCATGCAACTGGCGTCCCGTGCCCGCAGGGCGGGGCTCGTGCTGACGCCGCGTCAGATTTTTGAGGAGCGGACTCCCGAGCGGCTTGCCGTGGTCCTGGAGGCCGCCGGGCCCGGCGCGGACGCGCCCGCAGGCGGTGGGGGCGGGAACGGCGGCGCGGGCGTGGGCGAGGTGCCGTGGACGCCGGTGATGCGGTGGATCGGCGCGGGTGTCGCCGACGCCGGGTTCACGCAGTGGACGGTCGTCGGCGCCCCCGCCGGGCTGGCGTACGGGGTGCTGGCGGGCGGGGTGGCGACCGTGCTCGACGCGCACGACATGCTGCGTGCCCGCACGGCCCCGGCCGATCCGTATCCCCGCCTCCTCGTCCCCGAGCCCGGTTCCCTCGACACCGCCGCGCTGATCACCCGCGTCGACGCCGCCGACGTGCCGGACGGGAAGCTGGACGAGGCCACCGGCAGGGCGGCGGCCGAGGCGGCGGCCGGGCTGGACCCGGCGGCCGGCGCCGGGATGCTGCGGGTGGTGTGGCTGGACACGGGCCCGTACCGCACCGGCCGCCTCGCGCTGGTCGTCCACCACCTCGCGGTCGACGGCGTGTCCTGGCGTGTCCTGCTGCCCGACCTGCAGAACGCCTGCGAGGCGCTGGCCGCGGGCCGGCCGCCCCGCCTCCACCCCGTGCCGACGCCGTTCCGCCGCTGGGCGCGCGAACTCGTCGCCCAGGCCGCGGGCGAGGCGCGCCAGGCCGAGCTGGAGCAGTGGACGAAGCTGCTCGTCGAGCCCGAACCGCTGATCGGCAGGCGGGCGCTCGACCCGGCCGCCGACACGGCGCGCACCCAGTGCCGCGCGTCGTGGACCGTGCCCGCGGAGCAGGCCGCCACCCTCCTGGCCCGTACGCCCACGGCGTACCACTGCGGCGTGCACGAGGTGCTGCTCGCCACCTTCGCCGCCGCCGTCGCGCGCTGGCGCCCCGGCGGGCACACGGGGCTGCTGGTGGACATGGAGGGCCACGGCCGGGAGGAGCTCGGCGACCTCGACTCGTCGCAGACCGTGGGCTGGTTCACCGCGGTCCACCCGCTGCGGCTCGACCTCGGCGGCATCGACCTGGACGGGGCCCGCGGCGGCGGTCCGGCAGCGGGGGAGCTGCTGAAGACCGTGAAGGAGCAGGCGCAGGCCGTGCCCGGTGACGGTCTCGGCCACGGCCTGCTGCGGCACCTCAACCCGGAGACGGCGGAGGTGCTGGCCGCGCTGCCCGCACCCCAAGTCGGCTTCAACTACCTGGGCCGCTTCAGCGGCGACCCCCGCACCGGCCGCGTCGAGGCATGGCAGCCGGCCGGGGAGACCGCGATCGGCGGCTCGGCCGCGCCCGGCATGGCGATCACCCACGCGCTGGAGGCCAACCCGGTCGTCCGCGACACCCCCGCGGGCCCCGAGGTCACTCTCGCGCTCGCCTGGGCCGGCGGGGTCCTGACCGACGCGGACGCCCGCCGCCTCGGCCGTATCTGGCTGGACATGCTCGCCGGGCTCGCCGCCCACACCGACGACCCCGTCGCCGGCGGGCACACCCCCTCCGACTTCCCCCTCCTCGACCTCGGCCAGGACGAGATCGACCAGTTCGAAGCGATCGCGGCGAAGCTCCAAGGAGGACTGACCCGGTGAACCCCTCAGCCGTCGCCAAAGGCTCCGCCCTGGCAGAGATGTGGCCCCTGTCGCCGTTGCAGGAAGGTCTGCT
Source organism: Streptomyces sp. NPDC004134 (assembly GCF_042874195.1). Lineage (NCBI taxonomy): Bacteria > Bacillati > Actinomycetota > Actinomycetes > Kitasatosporales > Streptomycetaceae > Streptomyces > Streptomyces sp. NPDC004134. The sequence goes on from NZ_JBIAMS010000003.1 coordinate 44,342, forward strand.
GTTCCACGCCGGCTTCGACAGCGACAGCCCCGGCGTCTACACCGTGCAGTTCATGCTCGACGTGGACGGGCCGCTGGTCCACCGGCGCTTCCGCGCCGCCTGGGCCGGGCTGCTCGCCCGGCACCCCGCGCTGCGCGCCAGCTTCCACCGGCGCCCCTCCGGCGAGGCCGTCCAGCTCATCACCCGCGAGGTCGCGCTGCCGTGGCGGGACGCGGACCTCACCGCGCTGCCCGGTGCCGACGCGCTCGCCGAGACCCAGGCGTTGGCCGACGCGGAACGCGCCCGGCCCATCGACCTCGCGGCCGCCCCGCTGCTGCGGCTGCTCCTCGTCCGCCTCGGCGAGGAGCGGCACCGGCTGGTGGTGACGACCCATCACATCCTCATCGACGGCTGGTCGATGCCGATCCTGCTGCGCGAGCTGGCGGCGGTGTACGAGGCGGGCGGCGACCTGTCGATGCTCAAGCCGGCCCCCTCCTACGGGCAGTATCTGGCGTGGCTGCGCCGCCAGGACAAGGGCCGGGCGCAGGCCGCCTGGCGCGCCGAGCTGGCGGGGGCCGAGGAGCCGACGCTCGTCGTCCCCTCGGACGCGCTCGAAGGGCGGGTGGTGCCCGGGCGGGTGCGCTTCACGCTCGGGGCGGAGCTGTCGGCGGGAGTGGCGGAGCTGGCGCGGGCGCACGGCCTGACGGTCAACACGGTGGTGCAGGGCGCCTGGGCGCTGGTCCTGTCCCGGCTCACCGGCCGCGACGACGTCGTCTTCGGTGCCACCGCCGCCGGCCGGCCGCCCGAGCTCCCCGGCGTCGAGGCCATGGTCGGCCTGTTCATCAACACCCTGCCCGTCCGCGTCCGGCTCGACCCCGCCCGCCCCGCGGTGGAACTCCTCGCCGACCTCCAGCGGCGCCAGGTCGACCTGATGGCGCACCAGCACATCGGGCTGCCCGACGTGCAGAAGCTCGCCGGCCCCGGCGCCACGTTCGACACCCTCGTCGTCTACGAGAACTACCCCCTCACCTCCGCCGAGTCCGACGACCCCGAGGCGCTGTCGATCCGCTTCGCCGGCGAGCCCCAGGACGCCGGCCACTACCCGCTGACGCTCATCGCCTGGCCCGGCGAGCACTTACGGGCCGAACTCTTCTACCGGCGCGACGTGTTCGAGCCCGGCCGGGCCGAGACCGTCACCGCGTCCTTCGTGCGGGTGCTGGAGCAGCTCGTCGCCGACCCGGCAGCGCCCGCCGGGCGCCTCGACGCCGTCGACGCGCGGCGGCGCGCGCTGGTCACGACCCGCTGGAACGACACCGCTGCGCCCGTGCCCGAACCGCTGGCGCCGGAGGCGTTCGAGGCGCAGGCCGGGCGGTCGCCGGAGGCGGTGGCGTTGGTGGCCGGCGGGAAGTCGCTGTCGTACGGGGAGTTGGGCGACCGTGCGGGGCGGCTGGCGCGGTATCTGGTGGCGGCGGGGGTGGGGCCCGAGGTCCGGGTGGCGGTGGTGGCGGAGCGGTCGGCCCTGCTGATCGAGGCGCTGCTTGCCGTGTCGCTGGCCGGGGGCGTCTTCGTACCGGTGGACCCCGACTATCCGGCCGAACGGCTGGCGTTCGTGCTGGGAGACGCCGATCCGGCCGTGATCCTGTGCACGGCGGCGACGCGGGACGTACTCCCGGAGGGCGTGCGGCCGGTGGTGCTGGACGATCCCGCGGTGGCCGCCGAAGTGGCCGCGTACCCGGGCGGGGTGCCGGGGGCGGAGGAGCGGGGCGGTCCGCTGACGGCCGATCATGCCGCGTACGTCATCTACACCTCCGGCTCGACCGGCACCCCCAAGGGCGTCGTCGCCTCCCACCACGGCCTGCGCAACCTCGTCGCCGACCGCCTCGCGCAGTACGGCTTCGGCCCCGGCAGCCGGGTCCTGCAACTGGTGTCGCCGAGCTTCGACGTCTCGATGAGCGACATCTGGCCCGTGCTCTGCGCGGGCGGACGGCTCGTGCTCGGCCCCGTACGGCTCGACCTCTCCGGCGACGAGCTGGCCCGCCTGATGCGCGACGAGCAGGTCACGTACGTCGCCACCACCCCGACCCTGCTCGCCGAAGTACCGGCCGCCGACCTGCCGGAGCTGCGCACCGTCGTCCTCGGCGGCGAACCCGGATCACCAGAGCTGTGCCGCCGCTGGCTGGCCGGCCGCGAGCTGTTCAACGAGTACGGCGTCACCGAAGCGACCGTCGCCTCTACGGTGGGCCGGATCCGCGGCAGCCGCGGCGTCCCGCCCATCGGCGGCCCCGTCACCAACTCCCGGGTGTACGCGCTGGACGCGTTCCTCCAGCCGGTGCCGCCCGGGGTGGCGGGCGAGCTGTATCTCGCCGGGGCGGGAGTCGCCCGCGGCTACCTCGGGCGGCAGGGGCTGACCGCGGAGCGGTTCGTGGCCTGCCCGTTCGCGCCCGGCGAGCGGATGTACCGCACCGGCGACCTCGTGCACTGGACCGACGACGGCGAGCTGGTCTTCGCCGGCCGTGCCGACGAACAGGTCAAGGTCCGCGGGCACCGCATCGAGCTGGGCGAGATCGAGGCCGCACTGCGGGAGGCCGCCGGAGTCGCCGAGGCGGTGGTCGTCGCGCGCGCCGACGGCCCCGGCGACAAGCGGCTCGTCGGCTACGTCGTGCCGGGAGGGCGGGACGTCGACCCGCGGCGTGTGCGCGCCGAGGTGGCCGCCGCGCTCCCCGACTACATGGTGCCGGCTGCGGTGCTCGTGCTGCCCGGGCTGCCGCGTACCACCAGCGGGAAGATCGACAGGACCGCCCTGCCCGCACCGGACTTCGCCGAGCACGCCACCGGCCGCCCGCCCCGGGGCGAGACGGAGACCACGCTGTGCGCGCTGTTCGCCGAGGTGCTGGGGCTGGAGCGGGTCGGCGCGGATGACGACTTCTTCGCGCTGGGCGGCGATTCCATCACTTCGATGCAGCTCGCCTCCCGCGCCCGGCGTGCGGGGTACGTGCTGACGCCGCGGCAGGTCTTCGACGAGCGGACGCCCGAGCGCCTGGCCGCGGCCGCCGCCCGGGCGGCGGCGCCCGCGGCGGACGACGGTGCGGACAGCGGCATCGGCGAGGTGCCGTGGACACCGGTGATGCGCCGCCTCGGGCCGAGGACCGCGGGCCGGGAGTTCGCGCAGTGGACGGTCGTCGGCGCCCCCGCGGGCCTCGGCCCCGAGGCACTCGCCGGCGGCATCGGCGCGCTGCTGGACACCCACGACGTGTTACGGGCCAGGGCTGACCTGTCCGACGAGGCGGCCCCCCGGCTCCTCGTCGCGCGGCGCGGCTCGGTGGACCCGGCCGCCCGCGTGACCCGTGTCGACGCCGCGGACGTCGACGACCTGGACGGGCTCGCCGAGCAGGCCGCGCGCGCGGCTGTCGCCCGGCTGGACCCTGCGAACGGCGTCATGGTCCACGCCGTATGGCTCGACGCGGGGCCCGCGCGGGTGGGGCGGATCGTGCTGGTGGTCCATCACCTGGTGGTCGATGGGGTGTCGTGGCGGATTCTGCTGCCGGATCTGCGGGCTGCGTGTGAGGCGGTGGGGGAGGGGCGGAAGCCGGAGCTGGAGCCGGTGGCGACGTCGTTCCGGCGCTGGTCGCGGGAGCTGGCGGCCCAGGCCGCCGGCAAGGAGCGGCAAGCCGAACTGCCGCGGTGGGCCGCTGCACTCGGTGCCAGCGCACCCGCGCTGACCCGCAGCGCGCCGGACCCGGCGACCGACACCGTCGTATCGCTGCAGAACCGGTCGTGGACCGTCCCGGCGGACCAGGCCGCGACGCTGACCGGCCGCACACCGGTCGTCTTCCACTGCGGCGTCCACGAGGTGCTGCTCGCCACCCTCGCCGCCGCGGTGGCCCACTGGCGGCCGGCAGCACAGGGGAGCGTCCTCGTGGACGTCGAGGGCCACGGCCGCGAGCCGGCCGGGAACCTCGACCTGTCCCGCACGGTGGGCTGGTTCACCAGCGTCCACCCGCTGCGCCTGGACCTGCACGGCGTCGACCTGGACGACGTACGCGCGGGCGGGCCGGCCGCCGGCCGGCTGCTCAAGGCAGTCAAGGAGCAGGCCCAGGCCGTACCGGGCGACGGCCTCGGCCACGGGCTGCTGCGCTATCTCAACGCGGGAACGGCAGAGGCGATGGCGGCGCTGCCGCAGCCGGAGATCGGCTTCAACTACCTCGGCCGGTTCCCCGGCGGCGGCGCGGGCCCGGTCGAGGCGTGGCAGCCCGCGGGCGAGACCGCCGTCGGCGGCACCGCACCGCCCGACATGCCGATCCTGCACGCGCTCGGGACGAACGCCGTCGTCCGCGACACGGCAGCGGGCCCCGAGCTGTCGTTCACCCTCGGCCGGCCGTCCGAGCTGCTCGACCGTGCCGACGTCGAACTCCTCGGACACACCTGGCTGGAGATGCTCGCCGGCCTCGCCGCGCACACCGGGGACCCGGCGGCCGGCGGGCACACCCCCTCCGACTTCCCCCTCCTCGACCTCGGCCAGGACGACATCGAACAGCTCGAAGAGATCGCCGGCACGATCGAAGGAGGACTGCCCCGGTGAAGACCCACGCCGCCGCCACCCGCCCGGCCCTGGAAGTGTGGCCGCTGTCGCCGCTGCAGGAGGGCCTGCTGTTCCACGCCGGCTACGACGACACCGGCCCCGACCTCTACACCGTGCAGTTCGTCCTCGGCCTCGAAGGACCCCTGGACGGCGCCCGCCTGCGCGCCTCCTGGGAGACGCTGCTCGCCCGCCACGGCGCCCTGCGCGCCAGCTTCCACCGGCGCGCCTCCGGCGAAGCCGTCCAGCTCATCGCCCGCGAGGTCCGGCTCCCCTGGCGCGAGGCCGACCTGTCCGATGCCACCGGCCCGGACGCCGCCGCCCGGCTCGAAAAGCTGGCCGCGGAGGAGCGCGCGCAGCGGCTGAACCCCGCGACGCCGCCGCTGCTGCGGCTGCTCCTCGTCCGGCTCGGTGACCGGCGGCACCGGCTGGTGATGACGACCCACCACATCCTGATGGACGGCTGGTCGATGCCGGTGCTGCTCGCCGAGCTGTCCGCGGTGTACGAGGCGGGCGGTGACGCCTCCGCGCTCAAGCGCACGGCGCCGTACCGGGATTACCTGGCCTGGCTGGGCCGGCAGGACAAGGAGGCAGCGCGGGAGGCGTGGCGGGCGGAGCTGGCGGGTGCGGACGAGCCGACGCTCGTGGTGCCCGCGGATCCCGGGCGGGCAGCGGTGCTGCCGGAGCAGACCGAGGCACGGCTGGGGCGCGAGGCGACGGCTGCGCTGGGGGTGTGGGCGCGTGGGCGGGGGCTGACGGTCAACACGGTGGTGCAGGGGGCGTGGGCCTTGGTGCTGGCGCGGTTGGCGCGTCGTTCGGACGTGGTCTTCGGCGCGACGGTGGCGGGGCGTCCGGCGGAGTTGCCGGGTGTCGAGGCGATGGTGGGTCTCTTCATCAACACGTTGCCGGTGCGGGTGCGGTTGGACGGCGGGCAGCGGGTGGTGGAGCTGCTTGCGGAGGTGCAGCGGCGGCAGTCTGCGCTGATGGGGCACCAGCACCTCGGCCTCCAGGAGATCCAGAAGCTGAGCGGAGCGGGCGCGACCTTCGACACCCTCGTCGTCTACGAGAACTATCCCCGTCCGCCGGAAGAGACCGCGGGCCGTGACGCAGTGTCCATCGACGTCCTGGACTCGCGCGAAGCGACCAACTACCCGCTGACGCTCGGCGTCGACGCCGCCGACCAGCTCGAAGTCCGACTGACCTACCGACCGGATCTGTTCGGGGCGGACGAGGCGGAGGGGTTGGCCCGGCGGTTGGTGCGGGTGCTGGAGCAGGTGGTGGCGGACCCGGAGGTACGGGTCGGGGATGTGGACGTGCTGACGCCCGGGGAGCGGGCGTCGGTGGTGTCGGAGTGGAATGCCACGGAGCTTGTGGTGCCGGTGGGGTCGGTGCTGGACCGGATCGAGGCGTGGGCGCGGCGGGCGCCGGATGTGGTCGCCGTGCGGTGTGGTGCGGAGGAGCTGTCGTACGGCGGGCTGGACGCGCGGGCGAATCGGCTGGCGCGGTATCTGATGCGGCTCGGTGTGGGCCGGGAGTCGCGGGTGGGGCTGTGTCTGCCGCGGGGTGTGGAGATGGTTGCGGGGATTCTCGCGGTGTGGAAGGCGGGGGGCGCGTATGTGCCGCTTGACCCCGCTTATCCGGCGGACCGGTTGGCGTTCATGGTCGCCGACAGCGGGGCGCAGGTGGTGCTGAGTACCGGGGACCTGGCGCCTGAGGGCGCGGTGCGGCTGGACGAGGCGGCTGCCGCCATCGAGGCGGAGTCGCCTGAGCCGTTGGGGACGATGCTCCGGCCTGGGCAGCTCGCGTATGTGATCTATACGTCGGGGTCGACGGGTCGTCCGAAGGGCGTGGCGGTTCCGCATGAGGGCCCGGCGAATCTTGCCGAGGCGATGCGTCCGGTGTTGGGTGTCGAGGAGGGTGTGACGGCGTTGCAGTTCGCGTCGTTCAGCTTCGACGCCGCCGTTCTGGATGTCGCGGTCACGTTGGCGGCGGGTGGCACGTTGGCCATCGCGTCGGGCGAGGAGCGTGAAGAGCCCGCGGCGCTGGCCGAGATGATCCGTAGCGCCGATGTGTCGGTGGCCAGTGTGGTGCCGTCGCTGCTGAGCGTTCTCGATCCGGCCGCGGTGCCGGGCGTGCGGAACTGGGTCCTGGGCGCCGAACTGCTGACGGCCGACCTGGCGTCCCGCTGGTCGCGGCAGGCCAGGGTGTGGAACACGTACGGCCCGACCGAGGCCACCGTCATCACCACCGCCACCCCGCTGGACGCGGACATCGAACCGCACGACCCGTCCCCGGCCATCGGCCGCCCGATCGGCAACACCCATACCTACGTGCTGGACGACTTCCTGCGGCCCGTATCCCCGGGAATCACCGGCGAGTTGTATATCGCCGGTCCCAGCCTGGCCCGTGGCTACATCGGCCGCGGCGCGCTCACCGCTGAACGCTTCGTCGCCTGCCCGTTCCAGCCCGGCGCACGCATGTACCGCTCCGGCGATCTCGCCCGCTGGTCCGACGACGGGCTGCTGCACTTCGCCGGCCGCGCCGACGAACAGGTCAAGATCCGCGGCTTCCGTATCGAGCCCGGCGAGATCGAAGCCGTTGTTGCCGCCCACCCCGACGTGTCGCACGCGGCCGTGGTCGTACGCGAGGACCGACCCGGCGACAAGCGCCTGGTCGCCTACGTCGTCGGCGACGTCGATACCGACGCCGTACGCGAGTTCGCCGCCAACCGGCTGCCCGAGCACATGATCCCCGCGGCCGTCGTCGTTCTCGACGCTCTGCCGCTGACGCCGAACGGCAAGATCGACCGTGTCGCCCTGCCGACGCCCGACCTCGCGGACCGTGTCTCCGGCCGTGCTCCCGCGAATCCCGTCGAGGCCGCCCTGTGTGCCCTGTTCGCCGAGGTGCTGTGCCTCGAACGAGTGGGTGCGGACGACGACTTCTTTGCTCTCGGCGGCGACTCCATCACCTCCATGCAGCTCGCCTCCCGCGCCCGCCGCGAGGGGCTCGTGCTGACCCCGCGGCAGGTCTTCGAAGCCAAGACCCCCGAGCGGCTGGCCGTGGTCGCCGAGCCCGAATCGGCGCCGGCCGCCGCGGACACGGGTGTCGGTGAGGCTCCCTGGACGCCGGTGATGCGGGCGCACGGCGTACGGGCCGCAGCCCCCGGCTTCGCCCAGTGGACGGTCGTCGGCGCACCTCCCGTGCTGGGCTTCGACGTGCTCACCGCCGGTGTCGGCGCCCTCCTCGACGCGCACGACGTGCTACGGGCCCGGGCGGACCTGTCGGATCCGGCGAACCCCCGCCTCGTCATCCCCGAACGCGGCACCGCCGATGCCGCCGGTCTCGTCACCCGTATCGACGCCGCAGGCACCACCGACCTCGACGCGCTCGCCGCCCGCGAAGCCCACACTGCCGCCGCGCAGTTGCGCCCCGAGGACGGATCGATGGCCCGTGTCGTCTGGCTGGACGCCGGGCCGTCCCGGGTCGGGCGGCTGGTCGTCGTCGTCCATCACCTCGTGGTCGACGGCATGTCCTGGCGGATCCTGTTGCCCGACCTGCACTCCGCCTGCGCTGCGCTCGCCGACAACCGGCAGCCCGCCCTCGACCCCGTACCCACCCCCTTCCGGCACTGGGCACGCGAACTCGTCACCCAGGCGGCGAGCAGTCACCGCGCCGCCGAACTCCAGCCCTGGACCGACCTCCTCGGCACCCCCGAACCCCCCCTCGGCCACCGCCTCCTCGACCCCGCCGCCGACACCGCGGCGACCATGCGTTCGCACACCTGGACCGTGCCCGCCGGGCAAGCGGCGACGCTTACGGCCCGTACGCCCGCCGTCTTCCACACCGGCGTGCACGAGGTGCTGCTGGCGACCCTCGCCGGGGCCGTCGTCCAGTGGCGGCCTGACACGACGGACCGCGGGGTGCTGGTCGATGTCGAGGGCCACGGCCGACAGCCGGCCGGGGACACCGACCTGTCGCGTACGGTCGGCTGGTTCGCCGCCGTGCACCCGCTGCGCCTCGATGCCTCCGGCGTCGACCTTTCCGGCGCGCGCGCCGGTGGACCGGCGGCCGGGGCGCTGCTGAAGGCGGTCAAGGAGCAGGTGCAGGCCGTGCCCGGTGACGGTCTCGGCCACGGGCTGCTGCGCTACCTCAACCCCAAGACCGCCGACGCCGTGGCCGCCCTGCCGCGCCCGCAGATCGGCTTCAACTACCTCGGCCGCTTTCCCGCCGCGTCTCCAGCCGGTGACCCCGAGCCGTGGCAGGCCGCCGGGGCGGCCGCGGTCGGCGGCTCCGCCGCGCCTGACCTGCCGGTGGCGCACGCGCTGGAGGCGAACGCGGTGGTCCGCGACACCCCCGACGGCCCCGAGCTGACGCTGACCCTGAGCCGGCCCGCCGGTCTCCTCGGCGCCGAGGAGACCGAACGCCTGGGCGCGGCCTGGCTGGAGCTGCTTGCCGGGCTGGCCGCGCACACCGAGGACCCGGCGGCCGGCGGGCACACCCCGTCCGACTTCACGCTGCTCGACCTCGGCCAGGACGAGGTGGACGAGTTCGAAGCCGACCTCGCCGAAGACGGCCTTCCATGACCCCCGCCCCGTAGACCCGAAAAGCCCGTAGACCCGAAGCCCGCAGACCCGCAGACCACCAGAAGCCGCAGCCAGCGATCCGCCGTGAGGAGAGACAGAGCGATGACCCGATCCGCCGTCGAGGACGTGTGGCCGCTGTCGCCGCTGCAGGAGGGCCTGCTGTTCCACGCCGCCTTCGATGAAGAGGGCCCGGACGTCTACCAGGGCCAGCGGCTGCTGGAACTGGTCGGCCCCGTGGACCCGGAGCGGCTGCGGGCGTCGTGGGAGGCGCTGCTGGAACGGCACGCCGCGCTGCGCGCGAGCTTCCGGCGGCGCAAGTCGGGCGAGGCAGTGCAGGTCATCGCGCGGGACGTGGCGCTGCCGTGGGAGGTGGCCGACGTCTCCGACCGGCCGGAGGCCGAGGCGCTCGCCGAGGCCGGGCGGCTGGCGGCCCGCGCCCGGGCGGAGCGGTTCGATCCTGCCGTCGCTCCGCTGCTGCGGCTGCTCCTCGTCCGGCTCGGCGCCGAGCGCCACCGGCTGGTCGTCACCAGCCACCACGTGCTCATGGACGGCTGGTCGATGCCGGTGCTGCTCGGCGAGCTGTCGGCGGTGTACGCGGCGGGTGGTGACACGCGCGGGCTGCCGCCGGTCACGTCGTACCGCGAGTATCTGGCGTGGCTGCGCCGCCAGGACAAGGACGCCGCGCGGGCCGCCTGGCGCGCGGAGCTGGCGGGGGCCGACGAGCCGACGCTCGTCGCACCCGCCGACCCCGGCCGGCTGCCCGTGGCGCCGGAGAGCCTGATCGCCGAGATCCCGCAGGAGCTGTACGTGGGCCTGGTCGCGCTGGCGCGCGCCCGCGGTCTGACGCTCAACACCGTCGTACAGGGCGCCTGGGCGCTGGTGCTGGCGCGGCTTGCGGGGCGTACGGACGTGGTGTTCGGCGCCACCGCCTCCGGCCGGCCGCCGGAGCTGCCGGGGGTCGAGTCGATGGTCGGCCTGTTCATCAACACCCTGCCCGTGCGCGTCCGGCTCGACGGCGCGCAGCCGGTGGCCGACATGCTCTCCGCCCTCCAGGACCGGCAGTCCGCGCTCGTCGCTCATCAGCACCTCGGCCTGCCGGAGGTCCAGCGGGTCGCCGGATCCGGCGGTGTCTTCGACACGATCGTCGTCTACGAGAACTACCCGCTGCCGCCCGAAGGGGCCCCTGATCCCGGCATGTTCGCCATCCGTATGGCCGGCGGCCAGGAGGCGGCGCACTACCCGCTGACGCTCGTCGCCGCCCCCGGCGAGCAGATGAGCTTCAAGCTCGACTACCGCCCCGACCTCTTCGACCGGGCCGCGGCCCGCACCGTCTTCGAGCGCCTGGTGCGCGTCCTGGAGCAGATCGCCGCGGACCCGGCGGCGCCCGTGGGCCGGATCGACATGGTCGCGGACGCGGACCGGGCGCGCGTGGTGGGGGAGTGGAACGACACCGGGGCCCCGCTGCCCGCCGCCTCCGTGCCGGAGCTGTTCGCCGCCCACGCCGTACGGTCACGGGAAGCGCCGGCCGTGACCGACGGACCGCGGACACTGTCGTACGGGGAACTGGACGCCGCCTCCGCGCGGTTCGCGGCGCATCTGACGGACGCCGGAGTGCGCCGCGGTGACCGGGTCGCGGTCGTCATGGAGCGGTCCGCGGACCTGCTCGTGGTGCTGCTCGGCGTATGGAAGGCCGGCGCCGCGTATGTGCCGGTGGACCCCGGCTACCCCGCGGAGCGGGTCGCCTTCCTGCTGGCCGACTCCGCCCCCGCGGCCGTGGTGTGCACCCGGGAGACGCGGGCGGCGGTGCCCGGCGAGGCCGCCGCGGTGCTCGTCGTCCTCGACGAGCCGCCGACCGCGGCTGCCCTCGCCGGCCGCCCTGCCACCGCCCACGTGCCGGTGGCCGCCGCCGACGTGGCGTACGTGATGTACACGTCCGGCTCGACGGGGACGCCCAAAGGCGTGGCCGTGCCGCACGGCGCCGTCGTGGTGCTGGCAGGTGAGAGCGGCTGGGCGGCCGGTCCGGGCGAGGCGGTGCTGATGCACGCGCCGCACGCGTTCGACATCTCGCTGTACGAGGTGTGGGTGCCGCTCGCCGCCGGCGGCCGGGTCGTGATCGCGGAGCCGGGCGTGGTCGACGCGGAGCGGGTGCGGCGGGCCGTGGCCGGTGCGGGCGTGAGCAGACTGCACGTCACCGCCGGGCTGTTCCGGGTGCTCGCCGAGGAGGCCCCGGAGTGCTTCGCCGGCCTGCGCGAAGTGCTCACCGGCGGCGACGTGGTGTCGGCCGCGGCGGTCGCCCGCGTCCGCGAGGCGTGCCCTGACCTCTCCGTACGGCATCTCTACGGGCCCACCGAGATCACTCTCTGCGCGACGTGGCACACCCTGCACCCCGGCGACACGGCGGGTGCCGTGCTGCCCATCGGGCGGCCGATGGCCAACCGGCGGGTGTACGTGCTGGACGCGTTCCTCCAGCCGGTGCCCCCGGGCGTCGTCGGCGAGCTGTACGTCGCCGGGCCTGGCCTCGCCCGGGGCTACCTGGGGCGCGCGGCCCTGACCGCCGAGCGCTTCGTGGCCTGCCCGTTCGACACGGGCGGGCGGATGTACCGCACCGGGGACCTCGCCCGCTGGACGGACGACGGGCTGCTGCACTTCGCGGGCCGCGCCGACGAGCAGGTGAAGATCCGCGGCTACCGGGTGGAGCTGGGCGAGGTGGAGGCCGTCCTCGCCGTCCACGAGGACGTCGCGCAGGCCGTGGTGGTGGCGCGCGAGGACCGGCCGGGCGAGAAGCGGCTCGTCGGCTACGTCGTGCCGGACAGCCGGCCCGTCGAGGCGGAGCACCTGCGCGGGCACGTCGCCGCCGTGCTGCCGGAGTACATGGTTCCGGCCGCGGTGGTGGTGCTCGACGAACTGCCGCTGACGGTCAACGGCAAGGTCGACTGGGCGGCGCTGCCCGCCCCCGGCTTCGCCGGGCGCGCGACCGGCCGAGCGCCCGCGGGCGCGGCGGAAGAGGCGCTGTGCGCGCTGTTCGCCGAGGTGCTGGGGCTGGAACGGGTCGGTGCGGACGACGACTTCTTCGCGCTGGGCGGCGATTCCATCACTTCGATGCAGCTCGCCTCCCGCGCCCGGCGTGCGGGGTACATGCTGACGCCGCGGCAGGTCTTCGAGGAGAAGACCCCGGAGCGCCTCGCCCTGGTCGCCGGCTCTGCGCGCCCCCGGTCCGCCGTGCGGGACGACGGCGTGGGCGACGTGCCGTGGACGCCGGTCATGCGGCGCCTGGGCGTACGGGCCGCGGCGCCCGGGTTCGCGCAGTGGACGGTCGCGGGCGCACCGGCGGGCCTGGGGCTCGCGGCGCTGACGGGCGGCCTGGGCGCGGTCCTCGACGCGCACGACATGCTGCGGGCCCGCACCGACCTGGCGGACGCGGCGCACCCGCGGCTGACGGTCGGCAAGCGCGGCTCGGTCGACCCGGTCGCGCTCGTCACCCGTATCGACGCGTCGGATGCGGACGACCCTGACGACCCCGGCGGCGGCGGTCTCGACGCGCTCGCCGAGCGCGAGGCGCGCGCCGCGGCCGGGCGGCTGGATCCGGCGGCCGGGGTCATGGTCCAGGTCGTCTGGCTGGATGCGGGGCCCGCGCGGGTGGGGCGGATCGTGCTGGTGGTCCATCATCTGGTGGTCGATGGGGTGTCGTGGCGGATTCTGCTGCCGGATTTGCGGGCTGCGTGTGAGGCGGTGGGGGAGGGGCGGAAGCCGGAGCTGGAGCCGGTGGCGACGTCGTTCCGGCGCTGGTCGCGGGAGCTGGCGGCGCAGGCCGGGCAGCCGGAGCGGACGGCGGAGGCCGCCGCCTGGGCCGAACTGCTCGGCGCGCCCGAGCCGCCGCTCGGCCCGCGCGCGCTCGACCCGGCGCGCGACACCGCGGCGACCCTGCGCTCGCGCACCTGGACCGTGCCCGCCGCGCAGGCCGAGACGCTGACCGGCCACACACCGGTCGCGTTCCACACCGGCGTCCACGAGGTGCTGCTCGCCACGCTGGTGGGGGCGGTCGCCGGGTGGCGGCCTGGCCCGTACGACGGCGTCCTCGTGGACATCGAGGGGCACGGGCGCGAACCGGTCGGGGATGCCGATCTGGCGCGTACGGTCGGCTGGTTCACCAGCGCCCGGCCCGTGCGGGCTTCGGTCTCGGGGATCGACCTCGACGGCGTACGGAACGGCGGTGCGGCGGCCGGCGCGCTGCTGAAGGCCGTGAAGGAGCAGGCGCGCGCCGTCCCCGGGGACGGCCTCGGCTACGAACTGCTGCGCTACCTCAACGCCGAGACGGCAGAGGCGATGGCGGCGCTGCCGCAGCCGCAGATCGGCTTCAACTACCTCGGCCGCTTCGCCTCCGGCGGCCCCTCGGGTCCTGCCGGAGCCTGGCAGCTCGCCGGCGAAACCGCCGTCGGCGGCTCCGTCGACCCCGGCTTGCCGCTGGCGCACGCCTTGGAGGCGAGCGCCGCCGTGCGTGACACGGCGGCCGGGCCCGAGTTGAGCATCACCCTGTCGTGGGTGGGCGGGCTGCTGGCCGACGCGGACGCCGAACGCCTCGGCGCCGCCTGGCTGGAGCTGCTGGCCGGCCTCGCCGCCCACACCGGGGACCCGGCGGCCGGCGGGCACACCCCCTCCGACTTCCCGCTCCTGACCCTCACCCAGGAGGCCGTCGAGGAACTGGAAGCGGCCGTGCCCGCGCCCGCGGACATCTGGCCGCTGTCGCCCCTCCAGGAAGGCATGCTCTTCCACGCCACCTACGACGACGACAGCCCGGACGTCTACAAGAGCCAGCGCGTCCTGGCCCTCGACGGGCCCCTGGACACCCGGCGGCTGCGCGCCGCCTGGGAGACCGTCCTCGCCCGCCACACCGCGCTCCGCGCGAGCTTCCACCGGCTGGCCGCGTCGGGAGAGGCGGTGCAGGTCGTCGAGCGTGACGTGTCGTTGCCCTGGCGAACGGTGGACCTGTCGGGGACGGACGCCGGCGTGCCCGAAGCGGTGGCACGGCTGGCGGCGGAGGAACTGCGGCAGCCGATGGACCTGGGACGGGCACCGCTGCTGCGGTTCCTGCTGATCCGCCTCGGCGACCGCGCGCACCGGATGGTCATCACCAGCCACCACATCCTGGCCGACGGCTGGTCGATGCCGGTCGTCTTCAACGAGGTGGCCGAGGTGTACGCGGCCGGAGGCACCGACTCCGGCCGCAAGCCCGCCGCCTCGTACGGCGACTACCTGGCCTGGCTGGGCCGGCAGGACAAGGAGGCGGCCCGGGAGGCATGGCGGGCGGAGCTGGCGGGAGCGGACGAGCCGACGCTGGTCGTGCCCGCCGATCCGGGACGCGAACCCGTCGTGCCGGAGGAGTGCCTGGTCGGGCTCACGGACGAGTCGACGGCTGCGCTGGGGGTGTGGGCGCGTGGGCGGGGGCTGACGGTCAACACGGTGGTGCAGGGGGCGTGGGCCTTGGTGCTGGCGCGGTTGGCGCGTCGTTCGGACGTGGTCTTCGGCGCGACGGTGGCGGGGCGCCCTCCTGAGTTGCCGGGTGTCGAGGCGATGGTGGGTCTCTTCATCAACACGTTGCCGGTGCGGGTGCGACTGGAGGGCGGGCAGCGGGTGGTGGAGCTGCTTGCGGAGGTGCAGCGGCGGCAGTCTGCGCTGATGGGGCACCAGCACCTCGGCCTCCAGGAGATCCAGGAACTCGCCGGAGCGGGCGCGACCTTCGACACGATGCTGATGTTCGAGAACTACCCGCGGAACGACCTTGAGCTCCCCGGCTCCGGCCCCGCGGACGACGCCATCGGCATCACCCAGGTACGCAGCATGGCGGGCACGCACTACCCGCTGGCCATCGGGGTGGTACCGGCGGACCGGCTGCACGTGCGGGTGACCTACCGACCGGATCTGTTCGGGGCGGACGAGGCGGAGGGGTTGGCCCGGCGGTTGGTGCGGGTGCTTGAGCAGGTGGTGGCGGACCCGGAGGTACGGGTCGGGGATGTGGACGTGCTGACGTCCGGGGAGCGGGCGTCGGTGGTGTCCGGGTGGAATGCCACGGAGCTTGCGGTGCCGGTGGGGTCGGTGCTGGACCGGTTCGAGGCGTGGGTGCGGCGGGCGCCGGATGTGGTCGCTGTGCGGTGTGGTGCGGAGGAGTTGTCGTACGGGGAGTTGGACCAGTGGGTGAATCGGCTGGCGCGGTATCTCCAGCGGCTCGGTGTGGGCCGGGAGTCGCGGGTGGGGCTGTGCTTGCCGCGGGGTGTGGAGATGGTTGCGGGGATTCTCGCGGTGTGGAGGGCGGGGGGCGCGTATGTGCCGCTTGACCCCGCTTATCCGGCGGAGCGGTTGGCGTTCATGGTCGCCGACAGCGGTGCGCAGGTGGTGCTGGGCACCGGGGACCTGGTGCCTGAGGGCGCGGTGCGGCTGGACGAGGCGGCGGGGGAGATCGCGGCGGAGTCGGCGGAGCCGTTGGGGACGATGCTCCGGCCTGGGCAGCTCGCGTATGTGATCTATACGTCGGGGTCGACGGGGCGTCCGAAGGGCGTGGCGGTTCCGCATGAGGGCCTGGCGAACTTGGCGGAGGCGATGCGGTCGGTTCTCGGTGTTGCCGGGGGTGTGACGGCGTTGCAGTTCGCGTCGTTCAGCTTCGACGCCGCGGTGCTGGACGTGACGGTCACGTTGGCGGCGGGTGGCACGTTGGCGATCGCGACCCGCGAAGAGCGCGAAGAGCCCGCGGCGCTGGCGGAGATGATCCGTGGCGCCGGGGTGTCGGTGGCGAGCGTGGTGCCGTCTCTCATGAGTGTCCTCGATCCGGCTGCGGTCATGGGTGTGCGGAACTGGGTGCTGGGTGCGGAGTTGCTGACCGCGGACCTGGCGTCGCGTTGGTCGCGGCAGGCCAGGGTGTGGAACACGTACGGGCCGACTGAGGCGACCGTGATCACCACCGCCACCCCGCTGGACGCGGACGTCGATCCACACGACCCGTCTCCGGCCATCGGCCGCCCGATCGGCAACGCCCATACGTATGTGCTGGACGACTTCCTCCGGCCCGTACCCCCCGGTGTCGTAGGCGAGTTGTACATCGCGGGTCCTGGTCTGGCCCGCGGTTACATCGGCCGCGGTGGGCTGACGGCTGAGCGGTTCGTCGCCTGTCCCTTCGAGCCCGGTGGGCGCATGTATCGCTCCGGTGACCTGGCCCGCTGGTCCGACGACGGGCTGCTGCACTTCGCCGGCCGCGCCGACGAACAGGTCAAGATCCGCGGCTTCCGTATCGAGCCCGGCGAGATCGAAGCCGTTGTTGCCGCCCACCCCGACGTGTCGCACGCGGCCGTGGTCGTACGCGAGGATCGCCCCGGCGACAAGCGCCTGGTCGCCTACGTCGTCGGCGACGTCGATACCGACGCCGTACGCGGGTTCGCCGCCAACCGGCTGCCCGAGCACATGATCCCCGCGGCCGTCGTCGTTCTCGACGCTCTGCCGCTCACCCCCAACGGCAAGACCGACCGCGCCGCACTCCCCGCGCCCGACCTCGCCGAGCGGGCGACCGGTCGCGCGCCCGAGGGCGAGACCGAGGAGACGCTGTGCGCCCTCTTCGCCGACGTCCTGTCGCTCGAGCGGGTCGGTGCGGACGACGACTTCTTTGCTCTCGGCGGCGACTCCATCACCTCCATGCAACTCGCCTCCCGCGCCCGTGGCGAAGGGCTCGTGCTCACCCCGCGGCAGGTCTTCGAGCAGCGGACCCCCGAGCGGCTCGCGGTCGTCGCCGGTGCCGCCAGCACTGCTCTCCCGGCACCTGCCCATGCCCGGGACACCGGCGAGGTGCCGTGGACACCGGCGATGCGGGCGCAGGGCGTACGGGCGGCGGACGCCGACTTCGCCCAGTGGATGGTCGTCGGTGCGCCCGAGTCCCTCACCCTCCCCGTACTGACCGGCGGCCTCGGTGCCCTGCTCGACACGCACGCCATGCTCCGCGCCCGCGCCGACGTCTCGGATCCGGGGAACCCCCGCCTGGTCGTCCCCGAACGCGGCACCGTCGACCCGGCCCGTCTCGTCACCCGTATCGACGCCGCCGACATGACCGACCTCGATGTGCTCGCCGCCCGGGAAGCCCGTACCGCCGTCGCGCGACTCGACCCCGCCAACGGGGCGATGGCGCACGTCGTCTGGCTGGACGCCGGGCCGTCCCGGGCCGGCCGGCTGATCGTCGTCGTCCATCACCTCGTGGTCGACGGCATGTCCTGGCGGATCCTCCTCCCCGACCTGCACTCCGCCTGCGCTGCGCTCGCCGACAACCGGCAGCCCGCCCTCGACCCCGTACCCACCCCCTTCCGGCACTGGGCACGCGAACTCGTCACCCAGGCGGCGAGCAGTCACCGCGCCGCCGAACTCCAGCCCTGGACCGACCTCCTCGGCACCCCCGAACCCCCCCTCGGCCACCGCCCCCTCGACCCCGCCGCCGACACCGCCGTTATTCAGCGCCGACGGGAGTGGACCGTGCCCGCCGCCCAGGCCGCCGTCGTCGCCGGGCGGGTGCCGGCCGCGTTCCACACCGGGGTGCACGAGGTGCTGCTCGCCACCCTCGCCGGGGCCGTCGTCCACTGGCGCCCCGGCACCGCCGACCACGGCGTGCTCGTCGACATCGAGGGGCACGGCCGCGAGTCGGACGGGGAAGTGGACCTGTCGCGCACGGTGGGCTGGTTCACCAGTTCCCACCCGGTGCGCGTCGACGTCTCCGGCGTACGCCTCGATGACGTCCTTGCCGGGGGCGCCGCCGCCGGCGGGCTGCTGAAGTCCGTGAAGGAGCAGGTCCGGGCGATCCCCGGCGACGGCCTCGGGCACGACCTGCTGCGGCATCTCCACCCCGAGACCGCCGACGCCATGGCCGCCCTGCCGCGGCCGCAGATCGGCTTCAACTACCTCGGCCGCTTCCCCGCCGCCGCACCCGCTGCGTCCGTACGCGCGTGGCAGCCCGCCGGCGACACCGCTCTTGGTGGCTCCGTCGCCCCCGACATGCCGGTGGCGCACGCGCTGGAGGCGGGGGCCGTCGTCCAGGACGGGCCCGACGGACCGGAGCTGACACTGACGCTCGCCTGGGCGAGCGGGCTGCTGGACGACGCGGACGCCGACCGCCTGGGCGCCATCTGGCTGCGCATGATCGCCGGGCTCGCCGCCCACACCGACGATCCGGCGGCGGGCGGGCACACCCCCTCCGACTTCCCGCTCCTCGGCCTCACCCAGGACGCGGTGACCGAACTGGAGACGGCCGTGCCCGCGCTGGCCGACGTGTGGCCGCTGTCGCCGCTGCAGCAAGGGCTGCTGTTCCACGCCGACTTCGACGACGCGGGACCGGACGTGTACGAGGGCCGCCGCGCCCTCGCGCTCGACGGCCCGCTGGACACGGACCGGCTGCGCGCCGCCTGGGCGACGGTGCTCGACCGGCACCCGATCCTCCGCGCGAGCTTCCACCGGCTCGCGTCGGGCGAGGCGGTGCAGGTCATCGCCCGCGACGTACCGCTGCCCTGGCGCGAGACCGACCTCTCCGGGCTCGACGCGGCCGACGCGGAGCGCGAGCTGCGGCGGCTGACGGAAGAGGACCGGGCCGAGCGGTTCGACCTCACCACCGCGCCGCCGCTGCGGTTCCTGCTGGTACGTCTCGGTGAACACCGGCACCAGCTCCTGGTCGGCAACCACCACATCGTCATGGACGGCTGGTCGCTGCCCCTGCTGATCGGCGAGGTCTCCGCCGCGTACGCCGCCGCCGGCGACGGCAGCCGGCTGCCGGCCGTCGCCTCGTACGCCGACTACCTCGGCTGGCTCGCCCGCCAGGACGAGGACGCGGCAAGGGAGGCGTGGCGCGCGGAGCTGGCCGGGGCCGACGAGCCGACGCTCGTCGTGCCGGCGGAGTCGGTGCGGGCGCCGGTGCTGCCGGAGCGGGTGCGCTACGAGTTCGGCGCGGAGCTGTCGGCCGGAGTGGCGGAGCTGGCGCGGGCGCACGGGGTCACCGTGAACACCGTGGTGCAGGGCGCGTGGGCGCTGGTGCTCGCACGGCTCGCGGGCCGGGACGACGTGGTGTTCGGCGCCACCGCCGCGGGCCGCCCGCCCGAGCTGCCGGGTGTGGAGTCGATCATCGGACTGTTCATCAACACCCTGCCGGTGCGCGTCCGGCTGGACGGCGCGCAGCCGGTGGCCGACATGCTGGCCGGGCTGCAGGAGCGGCAGGTGGCGCTGATGGCGCACCAGCACATCGGGCTCCAGGAGGTGCAGAAGGCGGCCGGCGCGGGCGGTACGTTCGACACGCTCGTGGTCTTCGAGAACTACCCGGCGCCGCCCGCCGGTTCGCCCGGCCCCGAGGCGCTGACGATCCGCCCCGCGGGCGTCACCGAGGACACCGGCCACTACCCGCTGACGCTGATCGCCGTCCCCGGCGAGCGCATCCAGGGCGACTTCATCTACCGCCCCGACGTCTTCGACCGCGACCGTGCCGAGGACATCCTCGCCTCCTTCGAGCACGTGCTGACACAGCTCGTCGCCGACCCCGCCGCGCCCGTGGGACGCGTGGCCGCCGTGACCGAGGCGAGCCGCGCGCTGGTGACCGACGAGTGGAACCGCACCGGGGGCCCGCTACCGGCCGCCCCGCTGCCCGAGCTGTTCGGCGCCCAGGTGGGACGGTCGCCGGAGGCGGCCGCGTTGGTGGCGGGGGACGAGTCGCTGTCGTACGGGGAGTTGGCGGACCGTGCGGGGCGGCTGGCCCGGTACCTCGTGGCGGCGGGCGTGGGGCCCGAGGCCCGGGCGGCGGTGGTGGCGGAGCGGTCGGCGGCCCAGGTCGAGGCGCTGCTTGCCGTGTCGCTGGCGGGGGGCGTGTTCGTACCCGTGGACCCCGGATATCCGGCCGAACGGCTGGCGTTCGTGCTGGCAGACGCCGATCCGGCTGTGGTCCTGTGCACGTCGGCGACGCGGGACGCACTGCCGGACGGCCTCCGCACCGTGGTGCTGGACGACCCGGCGGTGGCCGCCGAAGTGGCCGCGTACCGGGGCGGGGTGCCGGCGGCGGACGAGCGACGGGGCCCGCTGACCGCCGATCATGCCGCGTACGTCATCTACACCTCCGGTTCCACCGGCACCCCCAAGGGCGTCGTCGTCTCCCACCGCGGCCTGGGCAACCTGGCCCGCGCGCAGATCGACCGCTTCGCGGTCGGCCCGCGGTCCCGTGTGCTGCAGTTCGCGTCGGTGAGCTTCGACGCCGCCGTCTCCGAGCTGTGCATGGCGCTGCTGTCGGGCGCGGCGCTCGTCGTCCCCGCCGCCGGCGAACTGCCGCCGCACGTCTCCCTGGGCGACGCCCTCCGCGCCGCCGGTGCCACCCACGTGACGGTCCCGCCGAGCGTCCCCGCCGTCGCAGACGAGGTGCCGGACACCCTCGAAACCCTCGTCGTCGCCGGTGAGGCGTGCCCGCCCGGGCTGGTCGACCGCTGGTCGTCGGGGCGGCGGATGATCAACGCGTACGGGCCCACCGAGGTCACCGTCTGCGCCGCGATGAGCGCACCGCTGACGCCCGGCAGCGACCCCGTGCCGATCGGCTCCCCGATGGCGAACGTCCGCGCCTTCGTCCTCGACGCCTTCCTGCAGCCCGTCGCGCCGGGTGTCACCGGGGAGCTGTACGTCGCCGGGCCCGGCCTGGCCCGCGGCTACCGCGGCCGTCCGGGGCTGACCGCGGAGCGGTTCGTGGCCTGCCCGTTCACGCCCGGCGAGCGGATGTACCGCACCGGCGACCTCGCGCGCTGGACCGGCGAGGGCGAACTGGTCTTCGCCGGGCGGGCAGACGATCAGGTCAAGGTGCGCGGCCACCGGATCGAGCCCGGCGAGATCGAAGCCGCGCTCGGCGCGCACCCGGACGTCGCCCAGGCCGTGGTCGTCGCCCGGCAGGACCGGCCGGGCGAGAGCAGGCTCGTCGCGTACGTCGTTCCCTCAGGCCCGTACGACGACGGCGAACTGCCGCCAGCGCTGCGCGAGTACGTACGCGAGCGGCTGCCCGAGTACATGGTGCCGGCGGCCGTCGTGCCGCTGGAGCGGATGCCGCTCACCCCGCACGGCAAGGTGGACCGCGGGGCGCTGCCTGCCCCCGATTTCGCCGGGCTGGTCTCCGACCGCGAGCCGCGCACGGCGGCGGAGGCGGCGCTGTGCGCGCTGTTCGCCGAGGTGCTGGCGCTGGAGCGGGTCGGGCCCGACGACAGCTTCTTCGCGCTGGGCGGTGACTCCATCACCTCGATGCAGCTCGCCTCCCGCGCCCGGCGCGCGGGGTACGTGCTGACGCCGCGGCAGGTCTTCGAGGAGAAGACCCCGGAGCGGCTGGCGCTGGTCGTGCAGACGGCGGACGGTGCGGCGGCGGTGGCGGACGTGGGCGTCGGCGAGGTGCCGTGGACGCCGGTCATGCGGCGGCTCGGCGAAGGCGTGGCGGGCGGCCGGTTCGCGCAGTGGACCGTCGTCGGCGCCCCCGCGGACCTGACCGCGGACGTGCTGGCCACGGGGCTCGGCGCGCTGCTCGACACGCACGACATGCTGCGGGCCCGCACCGACCTGTCCGACGCGGCGGACCCCAGGCTCGTCGTCGCCGAGCGCGGTACGTACGACGCCGCGGACCTGGTGAGCCGTCTCGACGCGGCTCACGTGCCCGACGACGGTCTTGACGAGGCGGCGACCGCCGTCGCCCGCGAGGCGGTCGCGCGGCTGGACCCGGCGGCGGGCGTGATGGTGCAGGCGGTGTGGCTGGACACCGGCCCCGGGCGGGCCGGGCGGGTGGTGCTCGCCGTGCACCACCTCGTGGTCGACGGGGTGTCCTGGCGGATCCTGCTGCCGGATCTCCAGGCCGCGTGCGAGGCCGCGGCCGCGGGGGAGGAGCCCGTACTCGACCCGGTCGCGGTGTCGTTCCGCCGCTGGGCCCGCACGCTCGTGGCCGAGGCCGCGAGCGAGCGGCGGCGGGCGGAGCTGGAGCAGTGGACGGCGCTGCTGGGCGAGCCCGAGCCGCCGCTGGGCGACCGGCCGCTCGACCCCGCCGTCGACACCGCCCCCACGCTGCGCAACCGCTCCTGGACCGTGCCCGCGGCCCAGTCCGCCACGCTGGTGGGCCGTACGCCGGCGGTGTTCCACTGCGGCGTCCACGAGGTGCTGCTCGCCACGCTGGCCGGGGCGGTCGCGGGGTGGCGGCCGGGGGCGTACGACGGCGTGCTCGTGGACATCGAGGGGCACGGCCGCGAGCCCGTCGGCGACCTCGACCTGACGCGGACGGTGGGCTGGTTCACCGGCGTGCACCCGCTGCGGCTGCGGACGTCGGGCATCGACCTCGACGGCGTACGGGCCGGCGGCGCCGCCGCGGGCGAGCTGCTGAAGTCCGTCAAGGAACAGGCGCAGGAGGTCCCCGGCGACGGCCTCGGCCACGAGCTGCTGCGCCACCTCGACCCCGGGTCGGCGGCCGCGATGGCGGCGCTGCCGCAGCCGCAGATCGGCTTCAACTACCTCGGCCGATTCCCCGCCGCCGGCCCCGCGGGTCCCGTACGGGCCTGGCAGCCGGCCGGCGAGACCGCGGTCGGCGGCTCCGCCGCCGCCGGCATGCCCGTGGCGCACGCGCTGGAGGCGGGCGCCGTCGTGCAGGACGGGCCCGCGGGCCCCGCGCTGACGGTGACCCTGTCGTGGGCGGGTGGGCTGCTGGCCGACGCGGACGCCGAACGCCTGGGCGCCGCCTGGCTGGAGCTGCTGGCCGGACTCGCCGCGCACACCGAGGACCCGGACGCCGGCGGGCACACGCCCTCCGACTTCCCCCTGCTCGACCTCGCCCAGAACCAGATCGAAGAGCTCGAAGCGGCGTTCGCCGACGAGCAGTCCCAGCCGGGCCGACCGGCGCGAAGCCGTTGATGAGGAGAGTGCGATGAGCCGATCCCTGGTCGAGGACGTGTGGCCGCTGTCGCCGCTGCAGGAAGGCATGCTCTTCCACGCGGCGCTCGCCGGTACCGGACCCGACGTCTACACCGTGCAGTCCGCCCTGGACATCGAAGGACCGCTGGACCCCGCCCGGCTGCGGGCGTCGTGGCAGGCGCTGCTCGCCCGGCACGCCGCGCTGCGCGCCTGCTTCCGGCAGGTCAGCGGAGCGAAGATGGTGCAGGTCATCGCGCGCGACGTGGAGCTGCCGTGGCGGGAGGAGGACCTGTCGGGGCTCACCGAGGACGACGCGAGGGCCGAGCTGGACCGGCTCACCGCGCGCCGCCTGGCCGAGCGGATCGACCTGGCGAGCGCGCCGCTGATGCGCTTCCTCCTCGTCCGCCTCGGCGAGGACCGGCACCGGCTGGTGATGACGTTCCACCACATCCTCATGGACGGCTGGTCG
The DNA here is from genome assembly GCF_042874195.1 of Streptomyces sp. NPDC004134. Classification (NCBI taxonomy): domain Bacteria; kingdom Bacillati; phylum Actinomycetota; class Actinomycetes; order Kitasatosporales; family Streptomycetaceae; genus Streptomyces; species Streptomyces sp. NPDC004134. Next base: position 67,857 of record NZ_JBIAMS010000003.1, read on the forward strand.
ATGCCCGTCCTGCTCACCGAGCTGTCCGCCGTCTACGCGGCCGGGGGCGACGCCGCGAAGCTGAAGAGAGTGCCGTCGTACGGCCAGTACCTGGCGTGGCTGGGCCGCCAGGACAAGGACGCGGCGCGCGCCGCCTGGCAGGCGGAGCTGGCGGGAGCCGACGAGCCGACGCTCGTCGTCCCCGCCGACCCGACGCGCGCGGCCGTCTTCCCCGAGCACGTCTTCGGTGACGTCCCCGAGGACGTCACGAAGGGCCTGCGGGACCTGGCTGCCGCGGAGGGACTGACCCTCAACACCGTGGTGCAGGGCGCCTGGTCCCTCGTCCTGGCGCGGCTGGCGCGCCGTACGGACGTCGTCTTCGGCGCCACCGCGGCCGGCCGGCCCGCCGAGCTGGCGGGGGTCGAGTCGATGGTGGGCCTGCTGCTCAACACCCAGCCGGTGCGCGTACGGCTCGACGGCGGACAGCCGGTGACGGAGCTGCTGGCCGACCTCCAGCGGCGCCAGTCGGAGCTGATGACGCACCAGCACCTCGGGCTGCCGGAGGTGCAGCGCCTCGCGGGCCCCGGCGCGGTCTTCGACACGCTCGTGCTCTACGAGAGCTTCCCCCCGCCGCCCGCCGGGGCGGCCGGTCCCGCGGAGCTGACCATCCGCCCGTCGGGCATGTCCCGCGACGCGGCGCACTACCCGCTGACGCTGGTCGTGACCCCGGCCGGGGACCGGCTGCGCTGCAAACTCGACTACCGGCCCGACCTGTTCGACCGCGCCGCTGCCACGGCGATCTTCCGGCGGGTGGTGCGGGTGCTGGAGCAGGTGGTGGCGGACCCGTCGGTGCGGGTGGGCGACGTGGACGTGCTGGCGGCCGGGGAGCGGGCGCCGGTGGTGTCCGGGTGGAATGCCACCGAACTGGCGGTGCCTGCGGGTTCGGTGCTGGACCGGTTCGAGGAGCGGGCGCGGCGGGCTCCCGAGGCGGTCGCCGTGCGGTGCGGCACGGAGGAGGTGTCGTACGGGGAGCTGGACGCGCGGGCGAACCGGCTGGCGCGGTATCTGATCCGGCTCGGTGTGGGCCGGGAGTCGCGGGTGGGGCTGTGCCTGCCGCGCGGGGTCGGGATGGTTGCGGCGGTGCTCGCGGTGTGGAAGGCCGAGGGCGCGTATGTGCCGCTGGATCCGGCGTATCCGGCGGAGCGGCTGGCGTTCATGGTCACCGACTGCGGGGCGCAGGTGGTGCTGGGCACCGGGGACCTGGCACCTGAGGGCGCGGTGCGGCTGGACGAGGCCGCGGGCGAGATCGCGGCCGAGTCGGTGGAGCCGCTGGGCACGGTGCTGGAGCCGGGGCAGCTCGCGTACGTGATCTACACCTCCGGCTCCACGGGCCGCCCCAAGGGCGTCGCGGTGCCCCACCGCGGCCCGGCGAACCTGGCCGAGGCGATGCGGCCGGTCCTGGGGATGGCGGAGGACGTGACGGCGCTGCAGTTCGCGTCGTTCAGCTTCGACGCCGCGGTCCTGGATGTCGCCGTCACGCTGGCGGCGGGCGGCACGCTGGCGATCGCGTCGGAGGAGGAGCGGGTGGAGCCCGCGGCGCTGGCCGAGATGGTCCGTGGCGCCGGGGTGTCCGTGGCCAGCGTGGTGCCGTCCCTCATGAGCGTCCTCGACCCGGCCGCGGTCACGGGCGTACGGAACTGGGTGCTGGGCGCAGAACTGCTCACCGCCGGCCTGGCATCCCGCTGGACCCGGCAGGCCAAGGTGTGGAACACGTACGGCCCGACCGAGGCCACCGTCATCACCACCGCCACCCCCCTCGACGCGGACATCACCCCCGCCGACCCGCCGCCCCCCATCGGCCGCCCGATCGGCAACACCCGCACCTACGTGCTGGACGACTTCCTCCGGCCCGTGCCGCAGGGCGTCACCGGCGAGGTGTACATCGCGGGCCCCGGCCTGGCCCGTGGCTACATCGGCCGCGGCGGGCTCACCGCCGAACGCTTCGTCGCCTGCCCCTTCGAGCCCGGCGCACGCATGTACCGCTCCGGCGACCTCGCCGCCTGGACGCCCGACGGGCAACTGGCCTTCCGCGGCCGCGCCGACGAGCAGGTCAAGATCCGCGGCTTCCGCGTCGAACCGGGCGAAGTCGAGGCCGTCCTCGCCGCCCACCCCGACGTGTCCCGCGCCGCCGTCGTCGTACGCGAGGACCGCCCCGGCGACAAGAAGCTCGTGGCCTATGTCGTCCCCGGCGGCCCGGAAGCGGACATCGACGCGGTGCGCGCGCACGCCGCCGCCCGGCTGCCCGCGCACATGGTGCCCGCGGCGGTGCTCGCGCTCGAAAGCCTGCCGCTGACGCCCAGCGGCAAGCTCGACCGCGCCGCCCTGCCCGCCCCGGACTTCGCCGAGCGCGCCACCGGCCGCGCGCCCGAAGGCGAGACCGAGGAGGCGCTGTGCGCGCTCTTCGCCGACGTCCTCGGCGTCGAACGGGTCGGTGCCGACGACAGCTTCTTCGACCTCGGCGGCGACTCCGGCCTCGCGATGCGCCTCGCGGGCCGGGTCCGGGAGGACTTCGGCGCCGAGCTGAACATGCGGCAGTTCTTCGGCGCCCCCACCCCCGTGGGCGTGACGCGGATGCTGGCGTCCAAGACCCGTCCCGCGCTGCGCGCCGTCGAGCACCCGGACGAGGTGCCGGCGTCCGCGGGCCAGGTGCGTACGTGGCTGATGTCCCGGCTCGCCGAGGACTCCGCCGCGTACCGCACCTCCGTCGCGCTGCGCCTCACCGGCGAGCTGGACCGTGACGCGCTCGGCGCGGCACTCGGCGACGTCGCGGCCCGCCACGACACGCTGCGCACCACCTTCGCCGCCGAAAGCGGCGCCGACCTGCGGCAGCGTGTCCTCGGCGCGGCCGCCGCCCGGCCCGTGCCGGAGGTGGTCCCCGCGACCGAAGCGGAGCTGCCGGAGCTGCTGGCGGCCCGCGCCGCGCACTCCTTCGACCTCACCCGCGAACCGCCGTGGACGCAGACGCTGTTCGCCCTGTCGGAGACGGAGCACGTCCTGCTCCTCGTCGTGCACCGCATCGCCGCCGACGACGAGTCACTGGACGTCATGCTGCGCGACCTGTCGGCGGCGTACGGGGCGCGCCGCGAGGGGCGTACGCCCGAACGCGCGCCGCTGCCGCTGCAGTTCGCCGACTACGCCCTCTGGGAGCGCGAACTCCTCGCCGGCGAGGACGACCCGGAGAGCCTGATCAGCGACCAACTCGCGTACTGGAAGGACACCCTCGCCGGTCTCGCCCCTGAGCTGCGGCTGCCCGCCGACCGGCCGCGGCCCCAGCTCGCGGCGCACCGTACCGGGCAGGTGCCGCTGCGCGTCGAGGGCGACGTGCACGAGCGGCTGGCGGTGCTGGACGAGGCCGGCGAAGGCGCGTTCACCGTCGTGCAGGCGGCGCTGGCGCTGCTGCTCACCCGGCTGGGCGCGGGCACCGACATCACCGTGGGCGCGCTGCTGCCGCGGCGGGACGAGGAGGGCGCGCTGGAGGGCGTCGTGGGCCCCTTCGCCGGCCCGGTCGCGCTGCGCACCGACACCTCGGGGGACCCCACCTTCCGCGAACTGCTCGGCCGCGTACGGGAGGCGAACCTCGAAGCGCGCCGCCACCAGGACCTGCCGTTCGAGCGCCTGGTCGACGTGCTTGAGCTGCCGCCGTCCGCGGCGCGGCACCCCGTCGTGCAGGTCATGCTCGACGTGCGCGACGGCACCACCGACGAGGAGGACACCTCCGAGCTGCCGGGCCTGAGCACCGGCCGCCTCGACCTCGGCCCGGCCGCGTCCGAGCTGGACCTGTCGGTGAGCCTCAGCGAGTGGTACGGCGCCGACGGTTCGGGGGACGGCCTCGACGGCCACCTGCGCTACGCCGCCGAGCTGTTCGACGCCGGCACCGCCGCCGCGCTCGCCCGCCGTCTGGTGCGCGTACTGCGGCAGGTCGCGGACGACCCGGACGTGCGCCTCGGCGACGTCGACGTGCTGCTGGACCCGGCCGAGCACCACCGGCTCGTACGGGAGTGGAACGACACCGCGGCGCCGCTGCCGGACACCACTGTCGTCGGCCTCCTCGCCGACCGGGCGGCCCGTACCCCCGACGCCGTCGCCGTCACCGACCAGGACGGCGCGCTGACGTACGGGGCGCTGGACACCGCCTCCGGGATGCTCGCCCGCCGGCTGGCCGCCCGCGGCGTCGGCGCGGAGGACGTCGTAGCCGTGGCCCTGCCGCTTGGCGCCCGGCTCGCCGTCGCGCTGCTCGGCGTACTCAAGGCCGGCGCCGCCTGCCTGTTCACCGGCCCCGACCGGCCGATGCAGGCGCTCGCGCCGCTGCGCGGCCACCGGCCCGGCGCGCTGATCTGCACCGCGACCACCGCGGGACTCCTGCCCGCCGACCACGCGATGACGGTCGTCCCACTCGGCAACCCGGTCCTGGCCGCCGCCCGCGGCACGTACGCGGGACCGGGTCCCGCCGACGAGACGGGCACCGCACTGCCGCGGCCCGGCCACGCCGCGCTGCTGCTGGACTCCACGACGCCGCACGGCGTGCCCGCGGGCGTCCTGGTCGAGCACCGCTCGCTGGTCAGCCACCTCGCGGACGGAGCCGACGGGGCCGGATCCACCGCCGCGGACGCCGCTGACGACGAGGGCCCGCGGCACCTGACCCTGGACGAGCGCGCCCCTGTCGAGGCCGTGGTGACCCCGCTGCTCCGCGCGCTCTGCGCCGGCGAGAGCGTCCTGCTGGGCAAGCCCGACCCCCGCGCCGCGCGCCGCGCGCTCACCACCCGCGACCTGCTCTGGACGCTGGCCGAACTGCCCGCGGGCGACCCGCCGTTCGCGGAGGTCACCGTCATCGAGGACGGCGCCGCCGCCTCCGACGTCGACGCCCGCGAATGGCGCGCCCGGCACCCGGACGCCGCCCTGGTCACCGGCTACGGCCCGGCCGGCACCGCGGGACCCTGGCTGCACCACCGCACCGCCCCCGGCGCGCCCCTGCCCGCCGAGGTGCCCACCGGCAGCCTGCGGCCCCGCACCCGCGCCTACGTCCTCGACGACCGGCTGCGCCCCGTCCCGCCCGGCGCCGTCGGCGACCTGTACGTCGCCGGCGCCACCCTCGCCCGCGGCTACCACGGCAGCACCCGCCTCACCGGCGAGCACTTCGTGGCCTGCCCGTACGGCCCGGCGGGGGAGCGGATGCTGCGCACCGGCGAGCGCGCCAGGTGGAGCACCGCGGGGCTGCTGACCGTACGCGACCGGCAGGCAGAGGAGCACGACGCGGCGCTCGCGCAGGCCCGCCGCACCGAGGGCGGCGGCGACCTCGGGGTGCTGCTCCCGCTGCGCAAGGAGGGCAGCGGCCCGCCGCTGTTCTGCCTGCACTCCGCCACCGGCCTCGCCTGGAGCTATGCGGTCCTCGTGCCTCATCTCCCGCATGACCGGCCGGTGTACGGCATCCAGGCGCGCGGCCTCGCGGGGCCCGAGCCGATGCCCAAGAGCGTCGCCGAGATGGCCGCCGACTACGCCGACGAGATGCGGACCGTGCAGCCCGAGGGCCCCTACCACCTGCTCGGCTGGTCCTTCGGCGGCATGCTCGCGCAGGCGGTCGCGGCCCGGCTGGAGGAACTGGGCGAGCGGGTGGAACTGCTCGCGCTGCTGGACGCGTACCCCGACGGCGGTGCCGGCACCTCGCTGTTCTCCAACGAGGACGCCGCCGGCCGTGCCGCCGCCGCCTCCGCCCCGCAGGGCCGGCTCCTCGGCCCCGGCGGCGACGAAGCCGCGGTGCCCGGGGTCAGCGGGCGGCTGCGTTCGCGGATGGAGCAGGTCATGCGGAACTCGGCCGGGTTCGCCCCCGAGCACACCCCGCGCCGTACGACGGGCGACCTGCTGCTCTTCGCCGCCACCGAGGACCGCCCGGCGGGGCTCCCCGTCGCCGACGCGGTGGAGAGCTGGAAGCCGTACGTCGCCGGAAACGTCGAGCCGCACGAGATCGAGGCCAACCACTTCGGAATGCTGAAATCCGCCCCCGCCGCGCACATCGGCCGCATTCTCGCCGAGCGGCTGGGAATTCCGGGCGAGGCCCCGGAGAAATGAGCCGCGCATTGCGGGATACGGAATCCGGCAACCCGGATTCCGTATCCCGCGGTGCGGCCCGGAAAAGCGCGCCCTCGGGCCCGGCGGCGTGCAGAAAAGACGCACGAATTCAGGGAGAAGGAGCGCGCGCATGGCCAAGTCACCCGAGATTCCCGTACACAACCGCAGGGACGGTCTCGAACCCCTGCCCGAGCTGCGCCGGATGAGCCGGGAGACACCGCTGCTCGAAACCCCGCGCGACTGGGTCGCCACCGGCCACGCCGAGGTGCGCCAGATCCTCGGCGACGCCGACCGCTTCAGCACCATGCCGCCCGCCGACACCGAGGAGGACCGGCGGCGCCAGATCCAGGAGGGCAACCTCCTGCAGTACGACCCGCCGGACCACACCCGGCTGCGCCAGATGCTCACCCCCGAGTTCACCAACCGGCGGATGCGCAGGCTGGAGCCCTTCATCGAGGAGATCGTCGCCGAACGACTCGACGCCCTCGAACGCGCCGGCCGGCCCGCCGACTTCATGCGCCACTTCGCCTGGCCCATCCCCGGCCTCGTCAGTTGCGCGCTGCTCGGCGTGCCCCGCGACGACCAGGCGGAGCTGGCCCGCAACCTCGACATCAGCCGGGCCGGCAACCGCAGCCGCAAACAGCAGATGACCGCGGGAAAGGCGTACGTCGGGTACATGAGCCAGCTCGTCGCGCGCAAGCGCCGCGACCCCGGCGACGACCTGCTCGGCATGCTGATCCGCGAGCACGGCGACGACGTCAGCGACACCGAGCTGACCGGCATCGGCACCTCGCTGATGGCCGCGGGATACGAGAACGTCGCCGGCACCCTCGGCCTCGGCACGATGCTGCTGCTCGGCCACCCCGACCAGCTCGCGCTGCTGCTGGAGAAGCCGGAGCTGACCGACCGCGCGGTGGAGGAACTGCTGCGGTATGTCTCCGTGATCGCCACCTCCTCGCCGCGCACCGCCCTCGCCGACGTGCCCGTGGGCGACGCGGTGATCAAGAAGGGCGACGTCGTGGTCTGCTCCCTGCTCGCCGTCAACCGCGCCGGGCACGGCGCAGGCGACGACGGCTTCGACATCACCCGCGAGGTCACTTCCCACATGGCCTTCGGCCACGGCATCCACTACTGCCTCGGCGCCCCGCTGACCCGCGTGCAGCTCAGGATCGCGCTCCCGCGGCTGCTGCACCGCTTCCCCGGGCTGCGCCTGGCCGTAGCGCCGGAAGAGCTTCGCTACCGGACGCTCGCGCCCAACTACGGCGTCGAAGCGCTGCCCGTCACCTGGTAGGGGATCCGATGCCACGCCGCCCCGGGCCCGCGCCCGCCTACACCCGCAGAACGCGCTTCGACCCCGCCGCCGAGCTGCGCGCGATCGCCGAGGCACGGCCCGTCACCAGGATCGACGTCGGCCCCGGCGACAGCGAGGAGTACGTCTGGCTGGTCACCGGCTACGACGAGGTGCGCCAAGTCCTCGGCGACCACGTCCGGTTCTCCACCCGCCGCCGCTTCGGCCGCGCGGCGCGCACGGACGGGACGTACTCCGACGACTACCGCCCGGACGACATGATCGGGCAGCTCATGGACTACGACCCGCCCGAGCACACCCGGCTCAGGAAGATGCTCACCCCGGAGTTCACCGTCCGCCGGATCCGCCGCCTCCGCCCGCGGATCGAGGAGATCGTCGCCGACCGCCTCGACGCGGTGGAGCGCGCGGGACCGCCCGCCGACCTCGTGGAGCAGTTCGCCACCCCCGTCTCCGGCGCGGTGCTCTGCGAGCTGATCGGCGTCCCCCGCGACGACCGCGACGCCTTCCTGCGCCGCGCGCGCCACCACCTCGACCAGGGCCGCGGCCGGCAGGCGCGGGCCGCCGCCGGCGCCGCCTTCTCGCGCTACCTCGCCGCCCTGGTCGCCGGAGAGCGCCGGGACCCGGGCGACGGGTTCCTCGGCATGCTCGTACGGGACCACGGAACCGACGTCACCGACAAGGAACTCCGCGGCGTCTGCGTGCTCCTGATGCTCGCCGGCCTCGACAACATCTCCGGGATGCTCGGCCTCGGCACCCTGGTGCTGCTCGAACACCCCGACCGGCTCGCGGAGATCCGCGCGGACCCCGGGGCCGTGGACCGCACCGTCGACGAACTGCTGCGCTACCTGACCGTGCCGCACGCGCCCACGCCCCGCACCGCCCTGGAGGACGTCACCCTCGGCGGACAGCTCGTCAGAGCGGGCGAACACGTCGTCGTCTGCCTGCCGACGGCCAACCGCGACCCGGCCCTGACCGCGGACCCCGACCGCTTCGACCCCGCCCGCGAGCCCGCGGCCCACCTCGCCTTCGGCCACGGTATCCACCACTGCCTGGGCGCCGCGCTCGCCCGCATGGAACTCGGCATCGGCTACTCGGCGCTGCTGCGCCGCTTCCCGCACCTGCGCCTCGCCGCGCCGGCCGCGGAGGTGCCGTTCCGGCTGCACACGACCGCCTACGGCCTGGAGCGGCTGCCGGTCGCCTGGTGACCGTCGGCCGGGGAGGGAGACGACGATGGAGGTACGGGTCGACCGCGCCAGGTGCGTGGGGTCCGGGCTCTGCATGATGCATGTGCCCGCGGTCTTCGACCAGTCCGAGGACGACGGCAAGGTGCTGCTCACCACCGCGCACCCGGGCCCCGCGCTCGCCAGGTCCGTACGCGGGGCCGCCGGCCGGTGCCCCGGGCGGGCCATCTCGCTGCACGACGGCGCCGGGAGGGAGGGCTCCGAAGGCGCCGCCGGCGCCGAAAGAGCCGACTCGACTACCGGTTCTGGCGGTGTTCCCTGAAGTTCTCCTGAGGATAAAGCACGTCACCGCGGCGCGCTGAGCACCGCCGACAGAACACCATTCATCGAATTCTCATGAAAGCCGCCGCCGGCGCTCTTCGCCGGCGGCGTTCTGTATCCGCCCTGTGACCGGCGCTCGCGTAGAACTTGGGCCCATGTTCACCACACGCAAACGCGCATTCGCGCAGACCCTGCTCGCCTCGTCCGCACTCGTCGTCAGCGTCGTGCTGGCGGGGTGCTCCGACGATTCCGAGGCCGCCTCCTCCGACGGCGGCACGTCCGCCTCTCCTGGCAGCCCGTTCGACCAGGCGGTCGAGTACGCGCAGTGCATGCGTGACAACGGGGTGCCGGAGTTCAAGGACCCGGTGCAGGACACCGGCGGCGTCATGTTCAACCAGGGCGGCTTCGACCCGGAGTCCGCCGAGTTCAAGTCCGCGGAGGAAGCCTGCCGCGACAAGCAGCCGCAGCGCCAGGGCGGCCCCAACGGCGGTGAGCCGCTGGACTCCGAGAAGGTCGCGGAGTGGGCCGAGTGCATCCGCCAGAACGGCGTGCCCGACTTCCCCGACCCGGAGATCGAGGGCAACAGCATGCTCGTCGACATGGGCGCCGCCGACCCGGCGACGTTCGAGCCCGCCCGGCAGGCATGCCAGGACAAGTACCCCGGCGGCGGGATGCGGATCGGCGGGGGCCCGCAGTGACCAGCCGTGAGGAGACGGAGGAGCTGAACCTGCGGGAACGGCCACCGGGCGCGCTGGAAGTCCGCCCGCCCGGGCCGCTCACCGCGGGCGGCGACCCCGAGGCGGACGGGCCCGGCGGCGAACTCGCCACCGCGGCCCCGCCCGCCGGAGGCGACGGCGCGCCGAGCGGCCCCGGGCCGGCGCGCAAGAGCCGCAAGCTGCGGATGGCGCTGATCGTGGTGATCGCGATCGGCGTCGCCGCGGCGGCGGGACTCGCCGCCACCGGCGCGCTCGGCGGCGAGGACTCGGAAGAGCCCGCCGCCGGCCCGTCGGGGCCGGCCGCGACCGCCCAGGTGAAACGTACGACGCTCACCAGCAGCGAGACCGTGGACGGCACCCTGGGCTACGGCGACGTGTCCACCGTCGAGGCCATCGCCCCGGCGGCCGGCGGCGCCGACCCCGGCGCCGGCGCCGGGACCGGCCAGCCGGCCGGCGGCGGCGGAACCGCGGCCGGCTCCGGCGCCGATGCCGCGGACACCGGCGCCGGGATCGTCACCTGGACGCCCAACGAGGGCTCCACGATCAAGCGCGGCGACACCGTGTACAGCGTCGACGGTGAGAAGGTCCCCCTGTTCTACGGCGACACCCCGCTGTACCGCACACTGTCGGACGGCAGCGAGGGCGGCGACGTCGAGCTGCTGGAACGCAACCTCGACAAGCTCGGCTACACCGGGTTCACCGTCGACGAGACGTACAGCTCGGACACCGCGGACGCGGTGTCCGCCTGGCAGGAGGACATGGGCCGGGAGCAGACCGGCGTCGTCGAGGCCGGCGACGCCGTGACCGCGGAGAGCGCCCGGCGCGTCGCCGCGCTGCAGACCTGGTCGGGCGCCAAGGCCGAGGGCGCGGTCCTCGACTGGACCGGCACCGAGCGGGTCGTCTCCGTGGAGCTGGACGCGCAGTTCGAGGACCTCGTACGGGTCGGCACCAATGCCGAGATCGAACTGCCCAACGGCACCACCGTGGACGGCAAGGTGACCGACATCGGCACCCCGCCCGCGGCTTCGGGCTCCGGCTCCGGCGACGCCGGCGGCCAGGGCGAGGAGGACCAGGAGTCCACGCTGCCCCTGCAGTTGAGCGTCGGCCAGCAGGACAAGCTCGGCCGCTACCAGGCCGCGCCCGTCGACGTGGTGCTCAAGGCGGACACCCGCGAGGACGTGCTCGCGGTCCCCGTGAACGCGCTGGTCGCCCGGCAGGGTGGCGGCTACGCGGTGCAGAAGGTCACCGCGGGCGGCAGCACGGAGTCCGTGTCCGTCGAGCTGGGCATGTTCGCCAACGGGCTGGTCGAGATCACCGGCGACGGCGTCGAAGAAGGCATGTCCGTGGGGGTTCCGAAGTGACCGTCCCGTCGCATCCGGTGGTCGAGCTGACCGGGGTCACCAAGACCTACGGGGACGTCGCCGCCCTCCGCTCCGCCGACGTCGTCATCCGGCGCGGCGAGCTGCTGGCCGTCGTCGGCCCGTCCGGCTCGGGCAAGTCCACCATGCTCAACATCATGGGGACGCTCGACCGCCCCTCCGCGGGCACCGTCCGCATCGACGGCCACGACATCGACCGGCTCAGCGACCGGGAGCTGTCGGCCCTGCGGGCGGGCACCATCGGCTTCGTCTTCCAGCAGTTCCATCTCGCCCCCGGCGTCCCGGCGCTCGACAACGTCGCCGACGGGCTGCTCTACAGCGGCAGGACCCGCGCCGAGCGGCGCCGCCTCGCCGAGCGGGCCATGCGCCGCGTGGGCCTCGGCCACCGCCTCTACCACGAGCCGCACCAGCTCTCGGGCGGTGAGAAGCAGCGCGTCGCCATCGCCCGCGCGGTCCTCGGCGACCCGCCCCTGCTGCTCGCCGACGAGCCCACCGGCGCGCTCGACTCCCGCTCCGGGGCGGTCGTGATGGAGCTGCTGCACCAGCTCCACGAGGCCGGCACCACCGTCGTCGTCATCACCCACGACCGCGACATCGCCGCCTCCCTGCCCCGCGAAGTCCGCCTCAAGGACGGTGGCATCGAGCACGACTCCGCCCCCGCCGCGGCCCTCCCGGCCGCCCGGCTCTCCCAGGAGGCCGTCCGATGACCGCGCCGCACGCGACGGCGGAGCTCGACCGAGCGCAGCCGCCCGTACCGCCGCCGCCCACCCCGCCGAAGCCGGCCCGGATGACCCCGGCGGACATGCTGCGGGTCGGCGGCTCGGGGCTGCGCTCGCGCCCGATGCGGGTGTTCCTCTCCGCGCTCGGGATCGCGATCGGCATCGCCGCGATGATCGGCGTCGTCGGCATCTCCACGTCCTCCACGGAGGACCTGGACCGCCGGCTGAACGCGCTGGGCACCAACCTCCTCACCGTCACCCCCGGGCAGTCGTTCTCGGGATCCGAGGCCAGCCTGCCGGCGGAGTCCGTGGGCATGATCGGGGCCATCCCGGAGGTCGAGAACGTCTCCGCCGTCGGACGCGTCGACGCCAACGTCTTCCGCAACGACCGGATCCCGGAAGAGCAGACCGGCGGCCTCAGCGTCAGCGCGGCCCGCATCGACCTGCCGGAGTCCGTCGGCTTGCAGATCACCGAAGGACGCTGGCTGAACGGGGCGAACAGCCGCTATCCCGCGGTGGTCCTCGGTCCCAAGGCCGCCGAGCAGCTCGGGGTCTACGAGGCGGGGTCCGACTCGCAGGTGTGGCTGGGCGGCAGGTGGTTCACGGTCGTGGGCCTCACGGCGTACAACGAGCTGGTGCCCGAGCTGGACTCGGCCGCGCTGGTCGGCTGGGACGTCGCGGAGGACGAGCTGGGCTTCGCCGGCACCCCCACGACGATCTACACCCGCACCGAGGAATCCGCCGTGGCGGACGTACAGTCGGTCCTCGGCGCCACCGCCAACCCGGAGAACCCCAACGAGGCGACCGTCTCGCGCCCCTCCGACGCCCTGGCGGCGAAGGAGGCCACCGACGAGACCCTCAGTGGCCTGCTGCTGGGACTCGGCGGGGTGGCGCTGATCGTCGGCGGCGTGGGCGTGGCCAACACCATGGTCATCTCCGTCCTCGAACGCCGCTCCGAGATCGGCCTGCGCCGTTCGCTGGGCGCCACCCGCGGCCAGATCCGCAGCCAGTTCCTCTGCGAGGCGCTGCTGCTGTCCGCGCTCGGCGGCCTCGGCGGCGTGGTCCTGGGCATCGGCGTGACCGTCGGCTACGCCACGTCCCAGGACTGGGCGACGGTGGTGCCGATATGGGCGATGGCCGGCGGCATCGGCGCGACGCTCCTCATCGGCGGCCTCGCCGGGTTCTACCCGGCGGTGCGTGCCGCCCGGCTGCCTCCCACCGAGGCGCTGGCCACCACCTGACGTACCGGTGCACCGGCCCGCGGAGTCCGGACGGTGCATCGATACGCGGACTCGCCCACGCAGACCGCGGTGCCCCTGCTGTCCCCCCGAGCAGCGGGGGCACCGCCTCGGCGCTACGCCCGGCCGCCGGCCGCCCGTCCACCCGAGCCGCCTTCGGGCGTCCAGCCCCGTGACCTCGGCTGTTACCGGGGGCTTACGCGGTCTCCGGCACGCTGGCGGCATGCGTGTGCTGATCGTGGAGGACCACCGGGAGCTGGCCGAGACCGTCGCCACCGGACTGCGCGAGGACGGTATGGACACGGACCTCGCGTACGACGGCCAGGAGGCCATCGACCGTGCCACGAGCAGCGAGTACGACGTGATCGTGCTGGACCGCGACCTGCCCCGGCTGCACGGCGACGAGGTGTGCCGGGCGCTGACCCGGCACGGCAGCCGTACCCGGGTGCTGATGCTCACCGCCTCCACCACCGTCGCCGACCGCGTCGACGGCCTCGGCCTCGGCGCCGACGACTACCTGACCAAACCCTTCGCGTTCGCCGAGCTGATCGCCCGTATCCGGGCCCTCGGCCGGCGCCCGTCGAACGCCGTGCCGCCGGTCCTCACCCGCGGCGACCTCACCCTCGTCCCCGCGCAGCACCTCGCCAGCCGCGGCGGGCGCCGGCTCGACCTGTCCCGCAAGGAACTCGCGGTGCTGGAGCTGCTGCTGTCCGCGCAGGGCGCCGTGGTCTCCGCCGAGGAGCTTCTCGAACGGGCCTGGGACGGCGCCGCGGACCCGTTCACCAACGCCGTGAAGGTCACCGTCAGCAGGCTGCGCCGCAAGCTCGGCGAGCCACCGGTGATCGAGACCGTTCCCCATGCCGGATACCGGATCTGAGCCCGCCCGCCGCGCCGGCCGCCGGCTCCGCTGGACCGTCAGGCTCCGGCTGACGCTGCTGTACGGTGCGCTGTTCCTCGTCTCCGGCGTCGCGCTGCTCGCCATCACGTACGCGCTCGTCGCCCGCGGCAACGCCACCAAGGGCGTCCTCGTCAGATTCGACTCCACCCAGGCCGGCGGGAGCGACCCGGACATCCAGCACGTGGCCACCGAGCGGCACGAGGCCGCGCTGCAGGCCCTGCTCGCGCAGTCCGGCATCGCGCTCGCCCTGATGACCGCCGTCTCCGTCGCCCTGGGCTGGGTGATGGCCGGCCGGGTGCTGCGGCCGGTGCGGATCATGGCGGGCAGGGCCCGGCGGATGTCCGAGCACAACCTGCACGCGCGGCTGGCCATAGCGGGCCCCGACGACGAGCTGAAGGACCTCGGCGACACCTTCGACGGGCTGCTGTCCCGGCTGGACGCCGCCTTCGAGGCCCAGCGCCGGTTCGTCGCCAACGCCTCACACGAGCTGCGCACGCCGCTGACACTGCAGCGCGCGATGGTCGAGGTGGCGCTCTCCCGCCCGGGCGCGGACGCGGCGTCGCTGCGCGCCGTGTGCGAGCGGGTCATCGCCGCGGGGGAGGAGCAGGAGCGGCTGATCGAGGCGCTGCTGACGCTGGCCGGCAGCCAGAGCGGGCTGGTCGCCGCCGAGCCCGTCGACCTCGCCCGGGTGGTACGGGAGGTGCTGCGCGACCGCACCCGGGCCGCGCCCGCCACGCAGGACCTGCACTCCTCGCTGCGCCCCGCGGTCGCCTCGGGCGACGAACGGCTCATCGCCCGCCTCGCCGGCAACCTGGTGGAGAACGCACTGCGTTACACCCCGCCCGGCGGCTGGGTGCGGGTCGCCACGGACGTCAGGGAGACGGGCTACCCGATGCTGCGGGTGGTCAACAGCGGCCCGCGGATCCCCGCGGAGCGCATCCCCGACCTGTACGAGCCGTTCCAGCGGCTGCAGCCGCGGTCGGCGGACGGCGGCTACGGCCTCGGGCTGTCCATCGTCGGCGCCGTCGCCGCCGCGCACCGCGCGGAGGTGACCACGGTGCCGGGTCCTGAGGGCGGGCTCGCGGTCACGGTGGAGTTCCCGCCGCCGGACCCGGCGGACTGGTGAGCGGAACGGGAGGGAGGGCGGTCAGCTCGCGCCGATCATCTCGACCTCGCCGCCGAGCTGTTCGACCTTGCCCCGGTCGGGCACGTGGGCCGCGTTCTGCACGGCGTAGTACTCCCGTACGCCCAGGGGCTCCTTCTCCTTGACGTACAGGCCGGTGGCCTCACCCGGGATGATGTGGAAGCCCGGCCGGGTGGCGAAGTCCACGCGCGCGTCGTACGAGTTGAAGACGGTCAGCGCACCGCCGTCGGCCGTGCGGAGCGCGTAGACGTCGGGGAAGGCGGGCTCGTACGCGTCGTCCCACTTGCGGTTCTGGGACTCGAACTCGGTCTCGAAGTAGCCGTCGTGCTCGGGCCTGATCCAGTCCCGCCGGGTGGAGTGGTCCTTGACCATGTTCTTGCGCACCTCGCTGTCCGCGAGGAGCCTGCCGTCCTTCTTGCCGCCCGACACATAGAGGTCGTTGACCGCGTCGTCCAGGCCGTCGAGCGCGGTCGTGCCCACCTCGGTGTCGGCGGGCAGCACGGTGGGCAGGCCGCCGTCACCGCGGGCGACCTCGGGGATCCGGCCCTGGATGCCGACGGACGCGACATTCTTCCAGGTGCCGCCGCCGGCGCGTTCGAAGACCAGCAGGCTGCGGTCGCCCTCGTCGTAACCGGGGCCCTCCACGGGGGCGTCGACCATGTACCAGTCGCCGCGGGCCGGTATGTAGTACTGGGCCTCGTCGGCGCGGTAGCGGAACGGCTTCTTGTAGAGCGCCTGGTACTTCTTCTCGTACGTGGGGAACTGCCGGTACTGCGCCTGGCTCTGCTGATAGAGCGCGCCGCCCTCGACCTCGCCGAGCGCCTTGCGGTCCAGGGCGGCGTTGGCCGCGTTGTTGGTCTCGACGTAGCGCTCCAGCACCTTGCGGGCCTGGCCCTGGCTGATCACCGGGCGGGGCCGTGCCTTCTCGTCACCGGCGCCGCCCCCGTCGTCGTCGGAACCGCCGCTGCACCCCGTGGCCAGCAGCAGCGCGGTCAGTCCTGCGGCGGCGGTGGATATGGCGGTCTTCTTCGTGCCCATGGGCGCAAACCCCCCGATGTGGTCAAGATCAGTGGTCGGGGCGAGTCTAGGCACTGGCCCGCCGCCGTACGCGCCTACCCCCGAACGCCGCGGACGGACAAACCCCGTGGCGGACACCGGGGCCGCGTGGCTACGGTGAGCGCCGTGAGAACCGGATTCGTTTGACGCTGACGGGCCCGCGGCCCTCCTCCCTGCGGATGCGCGAGACGACCTGCCATCCGGACGAGAGGAGACGTCGTCGTGACGTCGTTGTTCAGCCATCAACAGATAGAGCACTTCCGTGCCTTCGGGTACGTGGTGCTGCGCGGCCTGCTCACCCACGAGGAGACCGACCGGCTCACCGCCGAGGTGACCGCCGCCCTCACCGACGCCTACGGGGGCCTCGGCACCGACACCGACCCGTACGGCGAAGGCGGTATCCGCGGCGACTTCCTGCCGCTCGCCGCCGACCGCACGCCCTTCAGCCAGTCGCTGATCGCCGACGATCCGCGGCTGTTCCAGGGCTCCGCGGAACTGTGCGGTCGGATGACCGTGCCCGCGGTGCCCAGCGCGGTGTGCTTCACCGGCAACTCCGGCTGGCACACGGACGTCGGCCCGGACGTGCCCGGGGTGACGTTCCTGGCCCACCTGGAGCCCCGTACCGCGCGGACCGGTGCGCTGCGGGTGGTGCCCGGGTCGCACGACCCGGCGTATGCCCGCCGGCTGGCCGCGTACCACGATCTCGACCCCGCCAACCAGGGGTTTCCCGGCTGGCCGGTGCCCGAGACCGTGCTGCCGACGCTGCCGGGCGACGTGCTGGCGTTCGACGTCCACCTGCTGCACCGCTCCGTGGGCGGCGAGAACCGGCTGGCGTGGCGCACCGAATACCTGGGGTGGCCCGGGCTAGGTGACACCGACGGCATGCGCACGGTGGGGGAGCTGCTCGCCGAGGACGAGTACGAGGACGCCGGGTTCGACCGGGTGCGCTGGCCGGAGTGGGACGAGTGGGCCGCCGGGGCCGCGGGGATCGCCTCGCGGCAGACGGCGCTCGACCGGCTGCGCCTGCTCGGCGTCGTCCCGGCGGCCCGTACCGCCGGGACGACGGCCCCGGCAGGGCCCTGACGGCCGGCCTGAAGTGCAGGCCGTGGCCCCCGCCTTACGGGCGGGGGCCACGGCCCTTCGGGGCCGTCGGGTCCGGTGGCCGGGGCCGGCCACCGCGGATCAGTCACCGGCGGCCGGCAGCCCTTCCTCCGCCGCGGACAGGATCTCGGTCACGCGCAGCCCGAGGTGGACGTCGCGGGGGTCGGGCCGGCCGCTCTCGGCCGCCTCCAGCAGCGCGTCCACGGCCCGTACGAACGCGGGCACCGGCCCGTCGTCGTCCCGGTCCGGCGCCGTCTGCACGCCCGGCGTGCCGTGCAGTTGCACGGTGACGCCCGACGCCTGCGGCGGGATGGTGTGGCTCAGCGTGCAGGTGCTGGACGCCCCCGAGGCGTGCCGCAGCGTGAGGTGCACGGTGTCACCCGGGCCGCGGGCGGAGGTGACGGCGCCCGGCACCGCCGGGTCCACGTCACCGAGGACCGGCAGCAGCATCGACAGCGCGTGCGGCCCGACGTCCCACAGCGCGCCCTTCTCGCCGCGCCAGGGCGAGGCCGCGTACGGGCTGTCGGCGCCCGCGAAGACCGGCGAGAGCCAGTCGGCGCGGCCCACCAGCCAGCCCTCCTCACCGGCCCGCTCGGCCAGCCAGCCGGCGGTCTCGTCGCGGAAGCGCAGCGTGAAGAAGACCACGGAGGCCACCCCGGCGCGCTCCACCGCGGCCACCATCCGCCTGGCGGCGGCCACTTCGGTGGCGACGGGCTTGTCCAGCAGCAGGTGGCAGCCCGCCGCCGCGGCCCGCTCCGCGAGCGGCGCCTGCACGTCGGGCGGCAGCGCGACGGCCACCGCGTCGCAGTCGGCGAAGAGGGCGTCCACGTCCTCGTACGCGCGGGTGGAGAAGCGGTCGGCGAGCGCGCGCGCCGCCTCAGGACGCCGGCCCCACACGCCGGCGATCTCCGCCCGCGGGTGTGCCTGCAGTCCTGGGCCGTGCGCCCGCTCCGCCCAGGGGCCGGTGCCGAGGAGTCCGAATCGCATGCGCCGAGTCTACGATCACACCGTACGCCGCAGGTCGGGCGGCCCCGCCCGGGCCACCGCGGGGCGACGGCCGCGCCGTCCCGCGCCCGCGGCTCACTCCTCCGGCCGCGCCCTGCTGGGCTGTACGCGCTTCGGCTCGCCCGCCATCTTCGGGTGGTCCGGCGGGTAGGGCATGTCGCCGTGGCCGTGGTCCCGCTCGTGCCGGGCGGACAGCTCCAGCAGCGAGGTGATGTCGAAGGCGTGCTCGTCCATGTCCGCGTGCACGTCGCCGACCTCGGCGAAGCGTTTCGGCATGGTCACCAGGTCGAAGTCGTCCGGCTCGGCGTCGTCCACCTCCTCCCAGCGCAGCGGCGCGGAGACCGGCGCGTGCGGGTGCGGCCGCACGGAGTAGGCGGAGGCGATGGTGCGGTCGCGGGCCATCTGGTTGTAGTCGACGAAGACCTTCTCGCCGCGCTCCTCCTTCCACCACGCGGTGGTGACCTGCTCCGGCATCCGCCGCTCCAGCTCGCGCCCGGCGGCGATCACCGCGCGGCGCACCTCCACGAACGTCCAGCGCGGCGCGATCGGCACGAACAGGTGCATCCCGCGGCCGCCGGAGGTCTTCGGCCAGCCGGTGAGCCCGTGCTCGCCGAGGACGGCGCGCATCTCGTGCGCGGCGCGCACGGCGTCGGCGTAGTCCGTGCCGGGCTGCGGGTCGAGGTCGATGCGCAGCTCGTCGGGGTGCTCGGTGTCGCCGCGCCGCACCGGCCAGGGGTGGAACGTCAGCGTGCCGTACTGCGCCGCCCAGACGACCGCCGCCGGTTCCGTGGGGCACATCTCGTCGGCGTACCGGCCGCTGGGGAAGGTGATGCGGGCGGTGGGGATCCAGTCGGGCGTGTTCTTCGGCGCGCGCTTCTGGAAGAACGACTCACCGCTTATCCCCTCGGGATAGCGCTCCAGGGTCGTCGGCCGGTCCCGCAGCGCCCGTACGATGCCGTCGCCGACGGCGACGTAGTACCGCGCGAGGTCGAGCTTCGTGTAGCCCTTCGCCGGAAAGAAGACCCGGTCGGGGCTGGACAGCCGCACTGTTCTGTCGCCCGCCTGGAGCTGAATCGCTGCACCCATGTGCGTAACGGTAAGGCGGATGTCCGAATCCCGCCTTACCGTTACGCACATGGATCTGCCGGTGATGCCCCCCGTGAAGCCGATGCTCGCCAAGCCGCAGAAGAAGCTCCCGCCCGGGATGCTCTACGAGGCGAAGTGGGACGGTTTCCGCGCCATCGTCTTCCGGGACGGCGCCGAGGTCGAGATCGGCAGCCGTACCGGCAAGCCGCTCACCCGCTACTTCCCCGAGCTGGTCGAGGCACTGAAGGCCAACCTGCCCGAGCGGTGCGTCGTGGACGGCGAGATCGTCATCGTGCGCGGCGACCGGCTCGACTTCGACGCCCTCACCGAGCGCATCCACCCCGCGGACTCGCGGGTGCGGATGCTCGCCGAGCAGACGCCGGCGAGCTTCGTCGCCTTCGACCTGCTGGCGCTCGGGGACGACTCGCTGCTGGACACCGCGCAGTCCGAGCGGCGCGCGGCGCTGCTGCGCGCGCTGGCCGACGCCCGTGCGCCCGTGCACATCGCCCCGGCGACGACGGATCTGGCGGTGGCGGGCGAGTGGTTCGAGCAGTACGAGGGCGCCGGGCTCGACGGGATAATCGCCAAGCCGGCCGACCTGCCGTACCGGCAGAACGAGCGGGTGCTCGTCAAGGTCAAGCACGAGCGCACGGCCGACGTGGTGCTCGCCGGCTTCCGCTGGCACAAGTCGGGGCCGGTCGTCGGCTCCCTGCTGCTCGGCATCAACGACGACAAGGGCGTGCTGCAGCACGTGGGGGTGTGCGCGGCGTTCCCGATGAAGCGGCGGGCGGAGCTGGTCGAGGAGCTGGCGCCGCTGCGGATGGAGACGCCCGAGGAGCAGGCGGCACACCCGTGGGCCGACTGGGCGAAGGAGGAGGCGCACGAGTCGGCGCGGCTGCCGGGGGCGCCGAGCCGGTGGAGCGGGCAGAAGGACCTGTCGTGGGTGCCGCTGCGGCCGGAGCGGGTGCTGGAGGTCGCGTACGACCACATGGAGAACGGGGCGCGCTTCCGGCACACCGCGCAGTTCCGCCGCTGGCGCCCGGACCGTACGCCGGAGAGCTGCACCTACGAGCAGTTGGAGGAGCCGGTCAAGTACGACCTGCACGAGGTGCTGGCCACCCGCAAGGAGGAGTGAACGGCCGACTCCGGCGGCTGTACGGAACCTATCGGTCAGCCGGAGTTGGCCTGGCGGACCCGCCGCCTTCGCCGGCCCCCGGCACCATGTCTCCATGGATGCCACCGCCCTGGCGCGCTCGCTGTTAGAGCCCGTTCCCGCCCACCGCACCGCAGGACTCACGGTGCTGCGCGCCATCGACGGTGCCGCCGAGGTCGCCGTCGAGGCCCCCGGTGTGCTCGGGAACGTCATCGGCTCGCTGCACTCCAGCGGTCTCGCCACCCTCGTCGACGCCGCCGCGCTGGCCGCGATCCTCTCCGCCGGCGACGCACCCGGAGAGCTGGACGGCGTGCTGCCGCTCGGCGCCTCCGCCTCGTTCGAGTACCTGGCGCCCGCCCGCGGCCGGCTCATCGCCTCCTGCAAGCTCAGCTCGTCCGCCGTCCAGGTGCTGCGCCCCGTCCTCGCCGGCACCGCGGACCGCGCCCGCATCAGCACCCAGGGCGTGGTGACCGACGAGCGGCACGCGGTGGTGTGCCGCGGCGGCTTCGAGTGGAGCGTCCGCCGCGTCACCCGGATCGCGAGGATCCGCCCCGGGGGCTGACGCTCCGCCTGCGGCCCCCGCCGCCCGGTTCAGCTCCGCGCGGCCTTGGCGAACTCCGACAGGAACGCCTCGCCGAACGCCTTCAGGTCGCCCGGCTTGCGGCTGGTGACCAGCGTGTTGGGTCCGTCGGCGCAGATCTGGACCGGTGCGTCGACCCAGGTGCCGCCCGCGTTGCGGATGTCCGTCTGCAGGCTCGGCCACGAGGTGAGGGTGCGCCCGCGGACGACGTCCGCCTCGACCAGCAGCCACGGCGCGTGGCAGATCGCCGCCACCGGCTTGCCCGTCCGGAAGAACTCCCGGGCGAAGGACACGGCGCCCGCGTCCATCCGCAGGAAGTCGGGGTTGGCGACGCCGCCCGGCAGCACGAGCGCGTCGTACTCGTCCGCGGCGGCGTCGGCGACGACCTGGTCGATCTCGAAGGTGTCCGCCTTGTCCAGGTGGTGGAACCCCTGTGCCCGGCCGGGACGGGTGGAGACCAGCCGGGGGGAGTGGCCGGACTCCGTGACGGCCTGCCAGGGCTCGGTCAGCTCCACCTGCTCGACCCCCTCGGGGGCGACGAGGAATGCGATACGCATGAGGGCACGTCCTTTCGACGGTCATCGCGGTCACCGGTCACGGCGCGTGCTGCCGATGATCACCTCCGTTCTCCGTGCGGGAGCGCGACCCGCGGGTACCCGGCGTGGCGTGGTCGAACACCCCCGCGCCGACAGCCGGGCGCATCCGAGGTCGCACGGGAGTGCATCGCCCGGCGCGTCGTGGACCGGGCCGCCCGGCGGCCGCGAGGATGGGGGCATGGGAGCCACGCTGCCGACGGCCATGCGGGCCTGGGTCGTCACCGCCAAGGGCCGGCTGGAGCCGGCGGAGCTGCCGGTGCCCGAGCCGGGGCCCGACGAACTGCTGGTCAGGATCGAGGCGTGCGGCGTCTGCCGTACGGACCTGCACGTCCGCGACCACGACCTGCCGCCGCACAAGACGCCGGTCGTGCCCGGCCACGAGGCGGTCGGTGAGGTCGTCGCGGCCGGCGCCGCCGCCGAACGGCGCATCGGGTCCCGCGTCGGCATCCCCTGGCTGCGCCACACCTGCGGGCAGTGCCGCTGGTGCGAGCGGGGCCAGGAGAACCTGTGCCCCCACTCGCGCTACACCGGCTGGGACGCGGACGGCGGCTACGCCGAATACGCCGTGGTGCCCGCCCCGTACGCGTACGCGCTGCCCAAGGAGCCCGCCGCCGAGGACCTGGCGCCGCTGCTGTGCGCCGGGATCATCGGCTACCGCGCGCTGCGCCTGGCGCACCTGCCGCCCGGCGGCCGGCTCGGCCTCTACGGCTTCGGCGGCTCCGCGCACCTGACCGCCCAGCTCGCCCTCGCCGAGGGCGCCGAGGTGCACGTGCGCACCCGCTCCCGGGCGGCGCAGCGGCTCGCGCTGGAGCTGGGCGCCGCGACCGCGGCGGGGGCCGACGAACCGGCGCTGGAGCCCTTCGACTCGGCGGTGCTGTTCGCGCCGGTGGGCGAGCTGGTGCCGGTCGCGCTGGAGGCGCTGGACGCCGGCGGCACGCTCAGCGTGGCGGGCATCCACCTCACCACCATCCCGGAGCTGGACTACCAGCGGCACCTGTTCCGTGAGCGGGTGCTGCGCAGCGTCACCGCCAACACCCGCGCCGACGGCCGGGAGTTCCTCGCCGCCGCGGCCGCGCACGGGGTGCGCGCGACCGTGACCCCGTACCCCTTCGACCGGGCGGACGAGGCGCTCGACGACCTCGCGGCGGACCGGGTCAGGGGTGCGGCGGTGCTGCGGATGGACGCGGGCTGAGGGCGCGTACGACGGGACCGGCGCCCGGCGCGGTCAGCCGCGCGGCACGTACACGACCCACACCTGGCCCTCCGCCACCGGCATCGGCTCGCCGTCCGGCGTCGTGAACACCGTGCGGTCCGCCTCCGTCGGCCGGTCCCACTCGGCGGCGTACGCGCGGCCGTCGCGCAGGATCGTCGCGTCGCCGGAGCCGACGGTCTCGGTGAACGGCGAGTTGTTGCCCCACCGGTCGCCGAACCCGCCCTTGCGGATCGTCGTCTCCTGGAGGACCACCGTGGGCGGCGCGAGCCTGCTGCCGCCGCTGGTGGCGGGCGTGCCGTCCATGGAGACCTCCCAGCCGCGGCGCCCGGCCGACCAGTCGAAGGTGAAGCTCGCGGCCGGCATCTCCACCGTGCGCTCGCCGGTCTTCCGGCCGCCGGCCGGGGCGTCGCCGGTCTCGTAGAGAGACGCGGCGTCCATGCCGGCGAGTTCGGGGGCGGCGTCGGTGACGCGGTCGGGGCGCAGGTACAGGTTGTGGGGTATGGGCCGGTCGGTGCCGCGGAAGTACGCGCCGGGCAGTTGCTCGGGCGGCACGGGGCGAAGCGGGGCGCGGTTGATGTACGGCTTGAGCTTGGACTGCGCGCCGGAGTACGCGAGTACGGGGTCGTCGTACTGCGCGAGCAGCTCCAGGTCCGTTTCGCGGGCGCTGCGCACCGGCCCGACGACGTCGGGAAGCCCGGAGGCGTAGACGGCGAGGAACCGGCTTATGCCGGCCTCGACCCGCTCCACGTGCACGACGTCGGCCTGTTCCAGACCGGTGTGCGGCCGGGCGGCCGCGGCGTTGTCCAGCTTCACGCCGAGCACCGGGCCCTCACGCGCGGGCGGCTCGTCGGTGGGTGTGGGCGCCGGCGAAGGGGATGCGGACGGGGAGACGGGGGAGGAGCGGGCCTGGGGGCGGTGCGCGGGCTCCCCGGTGCCGCCGTGCGACCGGGCGAACAGCACCGCGGCGACGGCGACCGCGGGCACCAGGAGCGCCGCCGCTGCGGCCGCGTGCTTCTTGTTCAACGAACCCCCCACTCGGCGTACTACCGATGACCTACCCGCCCCGGCCGCCCTCTACCGCGGTGGTACTAGCGCAGCAACTGGTCGGCGACCACGAACGCGAAGCCGGCGGCCAGCACCGCCATCGCGACCCGGGTGCGGCCCGCGCGGCTGAGCATGATCGCGGTGCCGGAGAGGATGAGCGCGCCGCCGTAGAGCGCGAACGTCAGCAGCGACGGCTCCGTGCGGAAGCGCACCACCATCGCCACGCCGACGGCCACCATCACGCCCGCGGAGGTCAGGGCGCGTACGCGGCGCGCCTGCCGCGGCGTCAGCCGGGGCGGCGGCGGCTGTTCGCCGTCCTCGCCGTCCTCGCCGTCGAGCGGGCCGGGCAGGCCGGCCGCACCACCGGAGTCACCGGCGCCGGGCGTGTGGGGGTCGCCCGCGTCGGTGCCGGCCGCGGCTATGCGGGTCTTTCCGGCGTTTCCGGTCTTTTCGGTCTCGTCGAGGCCCGTGTCGTCGATGTCCGTGTCGTCGCGGGAGGTCATGTGCGCCGAGCGTAGTCGCCCGGCCGCGGCCTGGGAGGGGCGGGCCGCGATCCGGCCCGGGATTCGACGGGCATTGCCGCTCCCGCCCGTGCCGCGGGGGCGGTTGCTACGTGCGCCCCTCGTCCTCCTGCGCCGCGCGCAGCGGCTCGGCGGGCGGCATCCAGTCGGCCCGTACGACCGGGAAGCCGGCCTTCTCGTACGCCTGGCAGACCGGCTCGTCGTCGTCCACGACCACCGCGACGGTCCGCCCGCGGGCCACCCGCCGCAGCAGCTCCGGCTTCGCCACCCGGGCAGGACGCCGGTCGCCGGCGCGGCGCATCCACAGCGGGCCCTCGGGCAGGCCGTGCGCGGCGAGCCAGGCCACGGTGTCCCGGCGGGTGCGCTCCGGGCGGCCGGTGACGTAGCAGACCTCGCAGGTCTCTGCCCACCGGAGGGCCAGCGCCACGCCCTCGGGCAGCGGCGGGTCGAGAGGGGCCGCGCGGAAGAAGCCCTCCCAGTCCTTGGGGGAGGACGCGAGATGGTGCAGCCGGTGCCGGGTGTCGGTGAGGGTGCCGTCCAGGTCGAACACCGCAAGGTCTCGCTTCGCCACGGCGCCAGCCTACGGGCGCCCGCGGGCCGCGTCCCACCGGGCGCCTTACGGATCACCGGCCCCGCCCGTTACCGTGCCCCGATGGAGCGACGCCAGACCGCCGGCGCCGGCATAGCCCTCGCCCTGCTGCTCGTCGTGGGCCTCGTCGTCGTGCTCACCGACGACGACTCCGGCGATGACGCCGGTGGGTGCACCGGCCTCGCCGTCTCCGGCTGGAGCGCCGACGCCGCGACGACCGGCGAGTTCACGCGCTACGGCGACGACGCCGCCCGCACGGACGACTGGACCGGCGGCGACGGCAACCACTCCGTCGAGCTGCCCGACGGCCGCACCCTGTGGCTGGTCTCCGACCCGTACCTCGGCCGGGTCCAGCCGCCGCCCAACACGCAGGGCCAGGCGCACTCCTGGCGCGACACCTCCCTCGGCACCCCCGTGTGGACCCGCAACGCCGCCCTCGTCATGTCGGAGGACGGCCGGCTCGAACGCACCCTCCTCGGCGGCGCCCCCGGTGCGCCCGCCTCCCTCTTCCCCGAACCCGGCGCCCCGGTGCGGCAGTGGCGCTGGCCGGTGCACGCCGTGGTGGAGCCCCGGTCGCCCGGCTCCGCCGAGCAGGTGCTGCGGGTGCTGCTCTGGCACCGGCAGGAGGCGCAGCAGCCGTGGATCTACGGCGTGCCGCTGGCCACCGAGGTCGCTACGCTCTCGCTGCCCGACCTGCGGCTGGAGGGCATCACCCAGGTCGACGACCAGTCGCGGGTCGCCGACCCCGCCGACCGCCTCGTCTACGGCGCGGCGGCGGTGCGGCGAGGGGACTTCACGTACGTGTGGGGAGGCACCGACGGCCGCACCCCCGAGCAGGCCGAGCGCAGTTCCCGCGCGCACCTCGCGCGCGTGCCGGTGGGCCGGCTCGGGGACCGGTCGGCGTGGCGGTACTGGGACGGCGAGGCGTGGAGCGCGGAGGCGGCCCGTTCCCGGCCGGTGCTGGGGGACGGCGGACGCAAGGGCGTCGGCAGCGCGTTCAGCGTCGTGCGGCAGGGCGACACCTGGGTGCTGTTCACGATGGACGCGGGCGGGCCGGCGGGCAGCGGGCTGACGACGGTCGCGTCGTACTGGGCGTGCCGGCCGGAGGGCCCGTGGCACGGTCCCGACAAGGCGTTCACCGCGCCGCTGCCCGAGGACGCGGCCGGCGGCTCGGGCGCCGCCGCGTACAACCCGCAGGCCCATCCCGGCGTCGGCTCCGGCGACGGGCTGCTCCTCGGCTACGACGTCAACTGGCTGGACGCCTCGGCCGACAGCGTCTCCGCCAACGTGCACCGCAACGTCGCCCTGTACCGCCCGCGGTTCGTCCGCCTGCACCTCGATACGGTGGAGTGATGCGTACGGACGAGGCGGCGGACCCCGGGGACGGCACGCCCGCCGTGGACTTCTGGTTCGACCCCGTGTGCCCCTGGACGTGGACGACGGCCCGCTGGCTGACCGAGGTGCGGCGGCTCGCCGGCATCCGGGTGCGCTGGCGGGTCATGAGCCTGGAGGTCCTCAACGAGGACCGCGAGGTCAACCCCGAGGATCCCGAGGGGGAGTGGGGCGACTACCTCCGGCAGCCGGTGCGGGTCTGCGCCGCCGTCGCCGCGCACCACGGGTCCGACGCCCTCGGCCGCTACTACGCGGCGCTGGCCGTGCGGCTGCACGAGCGCGGCGAGTGGGACGGCCTGGCCCGCGCGCTCGACGACACCGGCCTCCCCGCCGAACTGGCCGCGGCCGCCGAGTCGGAGGCGTACGACGAGGCGGTACGCGCCTCGCACGCCGAGGGCATCGCGCTCGTCGGCACCGACGTCGGCAGCCCGGTCCTCGCCGTCACCCCGCCCGGCGGTGCCCGCTTCGCCTTCTTCGGCCCCGTCGTCTCGCCCGCCCCGCACGGCGCCGGCGCGCTGCGGCTGTGGGACGGGCTGCTGACGCTGGGCGGCGTGCCCGGCCTGTACGAGATCAAGCGCACCCGCACCCGCGAGATGCCGTCGTTCGACTGACCGCCGCCGGGCCCCGGCGCGGCCCGGCCCGGCTCGTACAAGGATTCGGCTCCCGAGCGGCGGCCGGCACGGAACAATGCCGCGCATGCAGCCTCACGCCGACGACCTCATCCGCGCCCTCGAACCCCTGCCGTACCCGCGGCGCCTGCGCGACCTGGCCCTGGCAGCCCGCCGGGCCGCCGGGCACGGCGAACTGGCCGCGCTCCTCGACGGGCTGGAGGGACACGGCGGGTACGGCCGCAGGCTCGCGGCGTTCGCCGCCCTCGTCGGGCGCGACACCGATTTCCTCGCCGCCCGGCTCGCCCACCCCGACCACGCGGTGCGCGCCCAGGGGATGAAGGCCGTACGGCGCGGCCTGGTGGCCGACGAGGTCGTCGTCGCCGCGTTCGAGGACGCGCCCGCCGTGGTGCGCGGGCAGCTCGTCCGGGCCGTGGTCCGCGGCCGGCGCACCGCCGTCGCGGAGGCGCTGATCGGGCCCGTCGGCGAGCAGTGGGGCGACGCCGAGGCCGCCCGGCTGCTGCCCGCCTGCACGGAGGAGACCGTACGCCGCCTGCTGCCGGCGCTCTGGCCCGCACTCCGCGGCGCCACCCTCGCCTGCCGGCACCCCGGTGCCGTACTCGACGAGGCGGAACGGCAGTTGGGGCTGCTGCCGGCCGGCCGGGGGCGGTGGTGGAGCCGGTACGAGGAGGTCGTCGCGCCGGTCGCCGGCAGTGCACCGGACCGCGTCCTGGGACTGCTGGAGCGGTACGGCCACGGTGGGCAGCCGCTCATGTACGACGCGCTTGCCCGCCTCGTGGCCGCCGACCCCGGCCGCACCCTGCGCCTGCTGCTCGACCCGGAGCGCCGCCGGAACATCGCCGCGTCCCATCTCCGGCGCACCGTGCTCGACCGCCTCGTCGCCGCCGACCCGCCCGAGCTGCCCGAGCTCGCCCGGCTGTGGCAGGAGAACACCTCCGCGCTCACCCACCTGCTGCGCCGCACCCCGCCGTCCCGCCGCGAGGCGCTCTTCGACGCCGCCATGGCCGGACGGGACACCGCCCGCGACGACTTCCCGCCCGACCTCCTCGACGCCCTGCCCCACCGGCGCCGCGCCGCGGAGGCGCGCCGGATGGCGGCGCGGGCCCGCGCGCGCGGCGCGCACCCCTCGGTCGTGCTGCGCGCCGTGGCCTGCCTGCCCGTCGCCGAGGCACGGGGCGAACTGCTCGCCGCGCTGCGCCGCTCCGACGCCGACGAGCGCGCCGAGGCGTACCGGCTGCTCGTCGCCAACGCCGCCCGCTCCGGCCACCCCGAGGACGTCACCAGCGCCGTCCGGCTGCTGGCCGAGCGGCTGCGCAACGACCAGGACCCCGTGCGCTCCGCCGCCCTGGGGCAGCTCGCCGGGACGCACCCCGCGCTGTTCACGGCCGACGCCGCCGACCACCTCCACGGCATCGCCGCCGACGCGATCGCCGCCCGCGACTCCTCCCCGGCCACCCGCGGGGCGCTGCGCACGCTGGCGGTCGCGCTGCTCCGCGAACACGCCGCGGGCGGCCGGCCCGAGCTGGTGAGCTTCTCGCTGCGTACGATCACCCGGCTCACCGGCCACACCGGCGGCGCCGACCTCGGCCGGCTGGACACCTCGCTGCGCCGCGGCCAGGAGCACGAGGTCTTCGACGCGCTCGAACCCTGGCTGGAGGCGGGTGCGGACAAGGTCGACCACGGGCTGACCTTCGCGCTCGCCCGGGCGCTCGGGCGGCGCGCCTGGGGGATGCCCAAGCTCCAGGAGTACCTGTGGCAGGCCGTGCAGTTCGGCACCGACGCGACCGTGCGCACCGCCGTGTCGCTGTGGCTCGAACCGCCCTCGGGCCGCGGCGAGCGCGTCGGCCGGCTGCTGACGCTGGAGCCGTCCGCGGCGGTGCTCCCGCCGGTGTACGCGGTGCTGGCCCGCAGCCGTACGGACCTGCTGGGCGGCGTCCTCGGCGACACCCCGCCGTGGGGCCGGTTCCTGACCCGGCGCGCCTCCTGGACCCCGCCCGTCATCACGCCCGAACGCTGGACGCCCGCCCAGCAGGCCGCCGCCGCCCGGCTGCTGGCCCGCGCCGCGGCCGACACCGGGCTGCCGCTGCACGACCGCACCCGGGCCCTCGCGGAGGCCGCCCGCATACCCGGCCACGGCTTCGACGTCGCCTTCCGCTACACCGGGGCCGACGACGTCGCGCTCGCCGAGGCCGCGCTCGCCGCCCTGGTGTGGACCGACCGGCCCGCGGAGGCGCTGCCGCTGCTGTTCGCGCACGCGGGCGGCGACCGCGCGCGTGTCGCCGTGTACGCCGCCACCCGCGCCACCCGGCACGCGGCGCCCTCGCGCGTCGAGGCGGCCCTGCACCCGCTGCTGCTGCCGGGACCCGACGGGTCCGCCGCCGTGAAGGTCACGAGCCGCAAGGAGGCCGTCCGCCTCGCCGCCGGCCGGCTGCAGGCCGCGCGCGCGGCGGAGCTGGTGGCCGGCGCGTACGAACTGCCGGAGCAGCACCGCGACGTACGCGCCGCGTGCGTGGCGTTCGCCGGCGGCCTGCTCGGCAGGCCGGAGGTGTGGCGGATGCTGGCGGCCGCCGCGGGCGACGACCCGGAGGTGCGGCTCCCGCTGCTCCGGCCGCAGCCGGGCGACCTGCGCGAGGAGCACCGGCCGCGGTACGCGGGCCTGGTGGAGGCCGCGAGCCGCACCGACGATCCGCAGCTCGCCCGGGCCGCGTACACCAGCCTCGCCGGCTGGGCGCCGTGGTCGCCGACCGCGGCGGACGTGCTGTGCCGCGCCGTGACCGACCTCGGCAACCGCGGCATGTGGGAGCCCGCGGCCGATGCCCTCGTCACCCTGGCGGTCAACGCCCCCGCGGACGATCCGGCGCGCGAGCCCGTCGTACGCGCCGCGCGTGAACTCCGCGTCCGCGCCCTCGGCCAGCCCGACGCCGAGCAGGACCGCGACCTGCCCGCCCGCCGGCGGCTGGTCTCCCTCGCGGGGCGGCTGACCGTGCGGACGCGGACACGCCGCTCCCTGCTGCGGCCCACGCTGCACGCGTTCGCCGACGTCGTCGCCGTCGACGAGGACTTCGTGCCGCAGGCGGCGGTACTGCGCACCGAGGCCCTCGACCTGGAGGCAGGAGCCGCCGAGCTGACGGCGGCGCTGCGGGAACTCGCGGACCTGCACGAGGGGCGCCCGGTGCTCGCCGAGACCACGGCGGGCAGCCTCGGCCGGCGGCTCGACCGGGACGCCCGCCCTGGCACGCCGGACGCCGTGGCGGAGGCGGCCCGTGCGCTGGCGGCGGCGGGCGGGCACGCGGAGGGGCTGTTCGCGGTCGCGCTCACCAAGGTCGGCGGTACGCGCGCGGGCTGGCCCGAGCCCTGGCGGGCCACGCTGCGCACCCTGCGCGCACACCCGCAGCGTGAGGTGCGGGACGCGGCGCTGGAGGTGCAGACGGCACCCGAGTAGGCCGTACGGACCGGGGGCGCCCGGCTCGTACGGCCCCGCGCGGGCGGGACGTGCGCCGGGGGCCGCGAACCCGGTGCGGCGGCGGGCCCGTTCACCGCGGGACCCCGCCGCCCCGTGTCCCGTCCCCCGTCCCCCGGTGCCTTCCGCGCTACGGCGACGCGATCCGGACCCGGAAGCCCATCCCCGCCGTGACCAGCCGCTCCGTCAGCGCCTCGCCCATCGCCTGCGCCGTCGTGACCTGTCCCGAGGTCTCCGGCAGCGGGTCGTACGCCAGGCACATCGCCGCCTCCGCCAGCATCTTCGCCGACTCGTCGTAGCCCGGGTCGCCGCCGCTGACCTCGGTCACCACCCGCCTGCCGCCGCCCGTGCCCACGAATCGGGCGGAGAACCAACTGCGCGCGCGGCGCTCCTCCACCGGCCCCGTGCCCGGCGCCAGCCGGGACGCGATCAGCTTGCGCAGCGGCGGTAGTTGCGCCGCCGCGGCGAACGCCCCGGCGCCCAGCACGGTGCCCGCGGCGACCGGCAGCCGCCGGACGGCGGCGTAGTGGCGGTAGCGGAAGTCGGGCCCGTACCGCGGCAGCGCCGCCGCCGACCGCGCCACCACCCGCGACTCCAGCGTGGGCAGCGGCAGCCCCCAGGCGCGCAGCGCCCCGCTGCGTGTCGGCGCGCCCAGCGGCGCGCGCACCCGCCGCTCCGTCACCCGCGGCTCCGCCCGGCGGCGGGCCCGCGCCGCGCGCGCCCCGCGCAGCGGCCGGGAGACGACCCCGAGCGCGGACGCCAGCGTGCCGCCGGAGAACCCGCCCGCGGCGCGCAGGAAGCCGTCGATGCGCAGCGGCACGTCCTCCGGCAGTTGCTCGACGGTGAACCGCACGCCGAGGTCGAAGGGCGTGCACTCGAACCCGCAGGCGTGCACCAGCCGGGACCCCGTCTCCCGGGCGCGCTCGTGGTGGCGCACGTACACCCGGTCGACGAACTCCGGCTCGCCGGTCAGGTCGGCGTAGTCCGTCCCGGCCGCCGCGCACGCGGCGGCCAGCGGCTCGCCGTGGCGCAGGAACGGCCCGACGGCCGTGGCCACCACCCGGGTCTGCTCGGCCAGCCCGCGCAGCGCCGCGGGGTCCGCCGCGTCCGCGGCGAGCAGCGGCAGGTCGCCCCACTCCGGCCGGATCGCGGCCACCCGGTCGCGTACCTCCGCAAGCCGCCCGGTGTCGCGCCCGGCCAGCGCCCAGCGGCAGCCGGGCGGCGCGTGCCGGGCCAGGTACTCGGCGGTGAGTCCGCCGGTGAAGCCGGTGGCGCCGAAGAGGATGAGGTCGTGCGGTCGGGGCTCGTCTGCCATGGCACCCAGGGTGGTTCATGAGGCCCCGTCACGTATACGCGCCGGACGGCGGATTCCTGCCCCGTGCCCCCGCGGCGGTGTCCGACCCGCGCGGGGTGTCCCCGCACTTGTGCCCACTGAAACGTGTTCTTATCATCTCTGGTGTTACACAGTTGGTGTCACACCGCAGGGGGCTTGATGGGGAGCACGGGGCACGGCCCGCTGCACGGCGTACGCGTGGTCGAGCTGGCCGGCATCGGCCCCGGCCCCTTCGCCGCCATGCTGCTTGCCGACCTCGGCGCCGACGTCGTACGGGTCGACCGGCCCGGCGGCCCGGGACTCGGCATCGACCCCGCGCACGACCTCACCAACCGCAACAAGCGCTCCGTCGTGCTCGACCTCAAGTCCGCGCCGGGCGCCGCCGCCGCGCTGGCCCTCGCCGAGCGCGCCGACATCCTCGTCGAGGGCTTCCGCCCCGGCGTCGCCGAGCGCCTCGGCGTCGGCCCCGGCGACTGCCTGGCCCGCAACCCCCGGCTGGTGTACGGGCGGATGACCGGCTGGGGCCAGGAGGGACCGCTGGCCGAGACCGCGGGACACGACATCGGCTACGTCGCCGTCACCGGCGCGCTCGGCATGATCGGCCCCGCCGGCGGCCCGCCCGCCGTCCCCGCCAACCTCCTCGGTGACTACGCCGGCGGCTCGCTCTACCTCGTCGTCGGCGTGCTGTCCGCACTGCAGCACGCCCGTACCACCGGGGAGGGGCAGGTCGTCGACGCGGCCATCGTGGACGGCACCGCGCACCTCACCGCGATGATCCACGCCATGGTCGCCGCCGGCGCCTGGCAGGACCGCCGGGCCGCCAACCTCCTCGACGGCGGCGCGCCGTTCTACGGCGTCTACGAGACCGCGGACGGGCAGTACATGGCCGTCGGCGCGCTGGAGCCCGCGTTCTACGCCGAGTTCGTCCGCCTCCTCGGCGCCCCCGGCCCCCTGCCGGACCGCGGCGAGCCCGCCGCCTGGGCGGAGCTGCGCGAACGGCTGGCCGCCCGGTTCCGGGAGCGTACGCGCGCGGAGTGGACCGAGGTCTTCGCCGGCTCCGACGCCTGCGTCGCCCCCGTGCTGTCCCTGCGCGAGGCCCGCGACCATCCGCACCTCGCCGCCCGCGGCACCTTCACCGAGGAGTACGGCACCGTCCAGCCCGCCCCCGCACCCCGGTTCTCCGCCACCCCCGGCGCCGTACGCCGTCCACCCGCCCGCCCGGGCGCCGACACCGCGGCCGTAGCCCGCGACTGGGACCTTCCCGACCTCATCCCCGCCCCGACCCAGGAGGAGCGTTGAAGCGCCGGCTGTACGGGCCCGAGCACCTGGCCTTCCGCGAGACCGTGCGGACCTTCCTCGCCAAGGAGGTCACCCCGCACTACACGAGATGGGAGGCGGACGGCATCGTCTCCCGCGACGCCTGGCGCGCCGCCGGGCGGCAGGGCCTGCTCGGCCTCGCCGTCCCCGGGGAGTACGGCGGCGGGGGCCACGACGACTACCGCTTCGCGGCGGTGCTGGCCGAGGAGTTCGCCCGCGCCGGCGCCGCGGGACTCGCCGTGGGCCTGCACAACGACGTCATCGGCCCGTACCTCACCTCCCTGGCCACCGACGAGCAGAAGCGCCGCTGGCTGCCCGGCTTCTGCACCGGCGAGCTGATCACCGCCATCGCCATGACCGAACCCGGCGCCGGCTCCGACCTCCAGGGCATCCGCACCACCGCCGAGGACCGCGGCGACCACTGGCTGCTCAACGGCGCCAAGACGTTCATCTCCAACGGCATCCTCGCCGACCTCGTCGTCGTGGTCGCCAGGACCACCCCCGAGGGCGGCGCGCACGGGTTGAGCCTGCTGGTCGTCGAGCGCGGCGCGACCGGCTTCGAACGCGGCCGGAACCTCGACAAGATCGGCCAGAAGGCCCAGGACACCGCCGAGTTGTTCTTCACCGACGTACGGGTGCCGAAGGACAACCTGCTGGGGGAGCGCGACGGCGCGTTCGGCCACCTCATGACCAACCTGCCGCAGGAGCGGATGGCCATCGCCGTCGCCGCGGCCGCCGCCGCCGAGCACCTGGTCGAGGCCACCACGGCGTACGTCAAGGAGCGCGAGGCGTTCGGCCGGCCGCTCGGCCGGTTCCAGCACATCCGCTTCGAGATCGCCGAGATGGCCACCGAGTGCGCCGTGACCCGGACGTTCGTCGACCGCTGCATCGAGGACCTCGCGGCCGGCGAGCTGGACGCGGTGCACGCCTCGATGGCCAAGTGGTGGGCCACCGAGCTGCAGAAACGCACCGCAGACCGCTGTCTGCAACTGCACGGCGGCTACGGCTACATGAGCGAGTTCCCCGTGGCCCGCGCCTTCACCGACGGGCGTGTCCAGACCATCTACGGCGGCACCACCGAGATCATGAAAGAGATCATCGGCCGCTCCCTGCTCTCCTGAGAGGCGCACCAACCGTGACCACAACCGCCAGGCCGTCCGTCACCGACGCCTACGTCTACGACGCGATCCGCACCCCCCGCGGCCGCGGAAAGGCCAACGGCGCCCTGCACGGGACCAAGCCGATCGACCTCGTCGTCGGCCTCGTCCACGAGCTCCGCCGCCGCTTCCCCGATCTCGACCCGGCCGCCGTCGACGACATCGTGCTCGGCGTCGTCAGCCCGCACGGCGACCAGGGCTCCGACATCGCCAAGATCGCGGCCATCGCCGCCGGGCTGCCCGACAGCGTCGCCGGGGTGCAGGAGAACCGCTTCTGTGCCTCGGGCCTGGAGGCCGTCAACATCGCCGCGGCGAAGATCCGCTCCGGCTGGGAGGACCTGATCCTCGCCGGCGGCGTCGAGTCGATGTCGCGGGTGCCGATCGGCTCGGACGGCGGCGCCTGGTTCAACGACCCGATGACCAACATGGAGGTCGGCTTCGTACCGCAGGGCATCGGCGCGGACCTCATCGCCACCATCGGGGGCTACAGCCGCCGGGACGTGGACGAGTTCGCCGCGCTGTCGCAGGAGCGGGCCGTCGAGGCGTGGAAGGAGGGCAGGTTCGAGCGCTCCGTGGTGCCGGTCGTGGACCGCGCCGGGCTCACCGTCCTGGACCGGGACGAGCACATCAGGCCCGGCACCACGGCCGACAGCCTGGCCAAGCTGAAGCCGGCGTTCGCCGACATCGGCGAGCTGGGCGGCTTCGACGCCGTGGCGCTGCAGAAGTACCACTGGGTGGAGCGGATCGACCACGTCCACCACGCGGGCAACTCCTCCGGCATCGTCGACGGCGCCGCCCTCGTCGCCGTCGGCTCCGCCGAGATCGGGCGGCGGTACGGGCTCACCCCCCGGGCCCGTATCGTCTCCGCCGCCGTCACCGGCTCCGAGCCCACCATCATGCTCACCGGGCCCGCGCCCGCGACCCGCAAGGCGCTCGCCAGGGCCGGCCTCGGCATCGAGGACATCGACCTGGTCGAGATCAACGAGGCGTTCGCCGCCGTCGTGCTGCGCTTCATCGAGGACATGGGCGTCAGTCCGGACAAGGTCAACGTCAACGGCGGCGCCATCGCCATGGGCCACCCCCTCGGCGCCACCGGCGCCATGATCCTCGGCACCCTCGTCGACGAGCTGGAGCGCCGCGACCTGCGCTACGGCCTCGCCACCCTCTGCGTCGGCGGCGGCATGGGCATCGCCACCGTCGTCGAGCGCGTCTGACCCCGTCCCGCCCCCGCCTACGGAGACCACCCCCGCCATGAGCCACACGAACACCATCCGCTGGGAGCAGGACGACACCGGTGTCGTCACCCTCGTCCTGGACGACCCGAACCAGTCCGCCAACACCATGAACGCGGACTTCATCCAGTCGCTCACCGCCGTCGCCGACCGGCTGGAGGCCGAGCGCGACGGCGTGCGCGGCGTCGTCTTCGCCTCCGCGAAGAAGACCTTCTTCGCCGGCGGCGACCTGCACGACCTCATCCGCATCGACCGGGAGCACGCGCGCGAGGCGTTCGACGCCGGCATGGCCGTCAAGCACGCGCTGCGCCGCATCGAGACGCTCGGCAAGCCCGTCGTCGCGGCCCTCAACGGCGCGGCGCTGGGCGGCGGCTACGAGATCGCGCTCGCCTGCCACCACCGCGTCGCCCTGGACGCACCGGGCTCGAAGATCGGGCTGCCCGAGGTCACCCTCGGCCTGCTGCCCGCGGGCGGCGGCGTCACCCGTACCGTACGGCTGATGGGCATCACCGACGCGCTGCTGAAGGTGCTGCTCCAGGGCACCCAGTACCGGCCGCGGCGGGCGCTGGAGAACGGGCTCGTGCACGAGGTCGTCGGGACCGAGGAGGAACTGCGCGCCGCCGCCCGCGCGTTCGTCGACGCCCACCCCGAGTCCCGGCAGCCCTGGGACGAGCCCGGCTACCGGATCCCCGGCGGCACGCCGCAGAACCCGAAGTTCGCCGCCAACCTCCCCGCGTTCCCCGCCAACCTGAGGAAGCAGCTCGGCGGCGCCCCGTTCCCCGCCCCGGGCAACATCATGGCGGCGGCCGTCGAGGGCTCCCAGGTCGACTTCGAGACCGCGCAGGTCATCGAGGCCCGCTACTTCGTCGACCTGGCCGTCGGGCAGACCGCCAAGAACATGATCCAGGCGTTCTTCTTCGACCTCCAGGCCGTCAACGCCGGCCGCTCCCGCCCGTCCGGCGTCCCCGAGCGGCGCGTGACGAAGGTCGCCGTGCTGGGCGCCGGGATGATGGGCGCGGGCATCGCCTACGCCTGCGCGCGCGCCGGCATCGAGGTGGTGCTTAAGGACGTGTCGGTCGAGGCGGCCGAGAAGGGCAAGGCGTACTCCGCGGGGCTGCTCGACAAGCAGCTCGCCAAGGGCCGTACGACGCAGGAGAAGCGGGACGAACTGCTGGCCCGCATCACCCCGGCCGCGGACCCGGCGGAGCTGGCCGGGTGCGACGCCGTGATCGAGGCGGTCTTCGAGGATCCCGCGCTCAAGCACAAGGTGTTCCAGGAGATCCAGGACGTCGTCGCGCCCGACGCCCTGCTCTGCTCCAACACCTCCACCCTGCCCATCACGCTGCTCGCCGAAGGCGTCGCCCGGCCGAAGGACTTCGTCGGGCTGCACTTCTTCTCGCCCGTCGACAAGATGCCGCTGGTCGAGATCATCAAGGGGGAGCGCACCGGCGGCGAGGCGCTGGCCCGCGCCTTCGACCTCGTACGGCAGCTCGCCAAGACCCCGATCGTCGTGAACGACTCGCGCGGCTTCTTCACCTCCCGGGTGATCGGCCACTTCATCAACGAGGGCGTCGCCATGGTCGGCGAGGGGATCGAGCCCGCGACCGTCGAGCAGGCGGCCGCCCAGGCCGGCTACCCGGCCAAGGTGCTGTCCCTGCTGGACGAGCTGACCCTCACGCTGCCGCGGAAGATCCGCAACGAGACGCGCGCGGCCGTCGAGGCCGCCGGCGGCAGTTACCCCGTGCACCCGGCGGAGGCGGTCATCGACCGCATGGTCGACGAGTTCGGCCGCACCGGGCGGGCCGGGGGAGCGGGCTTCTACGACTACGAGGACGGCAAGCGGACCCGGCTGTGGCCTGGGCTGCGGGAGCACTTCACCGAGGCGGACCGGGAGCCGCCGGCGCTGCGCGACCTCCAGGAGCGGATGCTGTTCGCGGAGGCGCTGGACAGCGTGCGGCTGGTCGAGGAGGGCGTGCTGACGTCTGTCGCGGACGCGAACATCGGCTCGGTCTTCGGCATCGGCTTCCCCGCCTGGACCGGCGGCGTGCTGCAGTACGTCAACGGCTACGAGGGCGGGCTGCCCGGCTTCGTGGCGCGGGCCCGGGAGCTGGCGGCGGCGTACGGCGAGCGCTTCGAGCCGCCCGCGCTGCTCCTGGCGAAGGCGGAGCGGGGCGAGCCGTTCATGGACGCCGTCTGATGGACGCCGTCTGATGGACGCCGTCTGAGCGGGCCCGGCCCCCGCCGCGCCGATCTCGGCGGGGCGGGGGCCGGGCACGGGGGCGTGGCCGGGTGGGGCCGTGGTCAGCCGACGCGCATGGTGCGGATCGTGCCGATCTTGGCGTAGAGCTTCGCGCCCGGGCAGGCGGTCGGGTAGAGCCTGCGGTGGGAGGTGACGCGGTAGACGGTGGTCGAGTCGCCCTTGTCGTACTTGCCGTTGGACTTCCCCGCGGTCAGCCTGACCTTGCCGGTACGGGTGTGACCCGCGACGTCGAGGCGCCACTTGGAGAGCCGGGCCAGCGCGTTGGTGACCTTCGAGGGGACGGACGCCGAGCCGTACGAGCCGATGACCGCGGCGCCGCTGGTGTTCTTGTTGAAGCCGAGGGTGTGGGCACCGGTCACCGGCTTGGTGACGCCGCCGCGGCGGCCCTCGTAGATCCGGCCGCACTTGTCCACGAGGAAGTTGTAGCCGATGTCGTTCCAGCCGTTGGTGCGGGTGTGGTAGCGGTAGATCGCGCGGATGATCGACGGGGCCTCCGAGCAGGCGTAGCCGTTGCTGTCCACCGTGTGGTGCACGATGAACGCGCGGGTGTTGGTGCCGTACTCGGGCGGGCCGTCGCGCCAGGACTCGTTGGCGCCCCACTGCTTGCGCGAGATGATCGCCGGCCGCGTCGCGGTCGTGGTGTACGCGGGCTCCGCGGGCACCCCGGGCCCCTCGGCGGGGTCGACCAGCTCCAGCCGGGCGCGCCCGGGCAGCGGTGCCGTCGCGCCGTCGCCGCGCAGCAGCCGGCCCTGGGCGGCGTCGGAGTCGCCCACCCACAGCGGCGCGGTGGCGGCCCGTGACGGCGCATCCGCACCGGGGTCGGCCAGCCGGGGCTGGGACTCCAGCGACCGCCACGCCGTCCACCGGCCGGTGCCGGCGTCCCGGGTGCGTACCTGCGGGGTGCCGACGAGCGCGCCGCCGCCGGCCGGCCAGGAGACGCCGACGAGGCTGAAGCGGTCGCCGCCCGGCTCCGCTTCCGGGCTGGCGAGGGCGCCGGGGACGGTGAGCCCCGCGGCGGTGAGCAGGACGGCGAGTACGGGGAAGGCCCAGCGGCGTCCCCGGCGGGGGCGTGCGCTCATGCTGCAACTCCTCGGCGCGGACGGCGGTTTGCGACTGCGACGCGGATGAGCATGACAACACCGTCGGGCCCGGGCAAGAGCGGCCGCGGACTTCGCACAAGTCGTCGGGCAAAGAACGCCGGTCGGACCTCACCCGTTACAGGAGTACGTGCGCAAGGTCACTCCGCGGGGGCGGGGGCGGGGGAGGCGGCGAGGGCGTCACTCCGCGGGGAAGGACGCCCGCAGCTCCGCCTTCATCGACCGCTGGAAGGCCGTCACCAGCGCCTGCACCACCATCGGCTGCATGTGCGCGGACAGCGACTTCATCGTCTCGACCTGCTCCGGGTCGGGGTCCGCCTCGCCGAACGGCTCCCACACCTCGTCGTGGAAGAGCCGGGTCAGCTCGCGGGCGACCGCGCGGGAGTGCTCCTGCACCACCTCCCGGGCGGCGAGGACCGTCTCCAGCCGCATGGGCACGTCGAGGAGCCGTACGCCGAGGTGGAGGACCACCGGGTCGACCCGGAAGGTGTCACCGCCGCCGTCCGCGCCGGGTCCCCCTTCGTACGCACCGGCCGCCGCGTCGTACGCACCGGAGCCCGCCTCGTACGCACCGGGCCCCGGCGGCGTACGCTCCAGCACCCCCATCGCCGCCAGCCGCGCCACGTCGTCGTCGGTCAGCGACCGCCCAGCGCGCCGCTCCAGCTCCGCCCGGCTCACCTCGGTCTCCGCGTCCGGCACCCAGGTGGCCACCAGCGCGCGGTGCAGCGCGTGGTCCTCGGCGCTCAGCCCGGGCGGCAACTGCTGCACGTACCGCTCGATCGCCGCCAGCGTCAGCCCCTGGTGCTGCAACTCCTCGATGAGCGCGAGCCGGGACAGGTGCTCGGGGCCGTAGCGCCCCACCCGCCGCGGCCCGATGACCGGCGGGGGCAGCAGCCCGCGGGTGGAGTAGAAGCGGACCGTGCGTACGGTGACGCCCGCGCGTGCGGCCAGCTCGTCCACGGTCAGCCCGGCCGCCTCCGTCTCCTGGGTCATGGTCCAACAATATTGCTGTCTCACCGGTCCTGTGAAAGACCGCGCACCCCCCGGATGCCGGACGGCCGCGGAGAGTTCGTGCGCGGAGGCTTCTGCGACGGGTCACCCTCGGCTATCTTCTGGCCACCCTCGTCGCGCTCCGCCTCCGGGAGACCGCTCATGCGCATACGCGCCCCCCGTCTCACCGTGCTCCGCACGGCCACCCTCGCGGCCTGTGCCGCGGCCGTCGTGCTGGCGCCGCTCACCGGCCCGCCCGCCGAGGCCGCCAACCCGCCGCGTACCGGCTTCGAGGAGAGCGACGGCGCCCGCTGGACCAGCGAGCAGGAGGAGGCGGAGTTCCTGGCCACCGTCGCCGAGGACAGCAGGCGCGTGGCCGTCGACCGCATCGGCACCACCGGGCAGGGCCGCCCCCTGAACCTGGTCCGCATCGGCGCCCCGCACCCGCCCACGGCGGCCCAGGCCGCCCGCGGCAGCGTCGTGCTGCTCATCTGCAGCCAGCACGGCGACGAACCCGCCGGCCGCGAGGCGTGCCTGACCAGCCTGCGCGACCTCGCCTACGCCAAGGACGCCGGGACCCGCCGCTTCCTGGCCCGCAACTCCGTGCTCGTCGTCCCCAGCGCCAACCCCGACGGCCGCGCCGCCGACACCCGCGGCAACGCCGACGGCGTCGACGTCAACCGCGACCACGTCGCCCTGGAGACCGCCGAGGGCCGCGCCATGGCCGCCGTCATCCGCGACTACCGCCCCGACGTCGTCCACGACCTGCACGAGTTCGACGCCACCGAGCCGTACTACGTCAAGGACGTCCTCGCGCTCTGGCCGCGCAACCTCAACACCCACGACGGCGTCCACCGCGAGGCCCGCCACCTGACCGAGGACCACGTCCGCGCCGGTGTCGAGGAAGCCGGCTACAGCAGCGGCGTCTACGGTATCTGGACCGACCCGCAGACCGGCGAGCCGATCCGCCAGGTCGCCGGCGACGGCCAGGAGCGCATCCTTCGCAACACCGCGGGCCTCAAGCACGCGGCCGGGCTGCTGGTCGAGACCCGCATCACGGCGCTCACCGACGACGAGCGCGGCGACCCCGCGGCCAACCACCGCCGCCGGGTCGCCTCCCAGCTCACCGCGCTCGACGCCACGTTCACCTACGCCGCGGACCACCGCGGCCGGCTGGCCACCGCCACCGCGGCGGCCCGCGCCCGCAGCCTCGCCGACACCGGCCCCGTCTACCTCGGCGGTGCCGACAACGAGCCGCCCGCGCCCGGCCAGATCATCGACGACCCGCCCTGCGGCTACGAACTCGACGCCGCGCAGTACGACGCTGTCGGCGACGAACTGGCGCTGCACGGCATCGAGGTCCGCGAACGGCCCGGCGGCGGCGCGCTGGTGAAGCTGCGGCAGCCGCTGCGCGCGCTGGTGCCGCTGCTGCTGGACCAGCGGTCGGTGTACGAGCTGACGGACGGCAGGCCGCTCGAACGCTGCCGCTGAGCGGACGAGCCCGGGCGGCACGGTCGGTGCGCCCGGGCGTAGGCGACCACGAGGGCCGCGCACCGGGCGGTGACTGGGCTGCAGGCGTGGCGACCCGGCTTGTCGGTGGGCCCGCCTACCCTTGGGCGGGCGTGCGGGGATGTTGTCGGGGGTCTTGTACGGGCCCTACGCACCCAGGAGTTCCGCGGCCTCCTCGGCGCAGCCCCATGCCACCGTCACCCCGGCGCCTCCGTGCCCGTAGTTGTGGACGCATAGCGCTCCGCCCGGCAGCCGCTCCGCCTCCAGCCGCACGGCGGGCCTGGCAGGGCGCAGTCCGACCCGGTGGCCGAGGACCCGGGCGTGGGCGACTTCGGGGACGACGGCCGCGCAGCGCGCCACGATGCCCGCGGCCACCGCCGGATCCGGCCCGGTGCCCCAGGCGTCTTCCACGGCCGTGCCGCCGAGCACCAGCCCGTACGGCTGCGGCAGCGCGTACAGCGTGGCCGTCGCCTCCTTGTACGCCGACACCAGCCACTCCTCGACGCCCGGGTTCTCCACGACGACGAGCTGCCCCTGCACCGGGCGCACCTCGGGGTCCGGCACCAGCTCGCGGGCGCCGAGGCCGGTGCAGTTGACGACGTACGGGGCCGCGCGCCCGGCTTCGCCGAGCGAGCCGGCGGCGCGGTGCTCGATCCGCCCGCCGGCCGCGGCCAGCCGGTCGCGCAGGTGGGCCAGATGCGTGCCGGTGTCCACGATCGGCACCGTCGCGCGGACACCCGTGGCGTACTCGCCGCGCAACTCCGCGGCGTCGGCGGCCCGTACGTCGCGCAGGGCGCGCCGCCACGGCCCGAGGCCGGCGAGTTCGGCGCCGAGCTGCAGCCCCGTCCGCATCCGCACGCCCGTCACCTCCGCGTGCTCCGCCTGCTGCGCGTACACGTCGAACGACCGCACCGACCAGTCCGCGACCCGGTCCTCCGGCTCGATCCGGTACGGCCACCACAGCCCGCCCGCGACCGCCGACGTCGTCTCCTCCGCCGGCTCCCGCGCCCACACCGTGACCGGCCGCCCGCCCTCTGCGAGGACGACCGCGGTGGTCAGGCCGATGATGCCGCTGCCGAGCACGATGACTTCGGAATCCATCCCGGCAGTCTGCCGCACCGGCCGGGAGCGGGCGCGGGGTGGTGGACAGCCGAGGGTGATCGCTACTCTGTTCGCATGTCGAATTACGTGAGTACTACAAGCGATCGGGGGGCGCGCGCCCCGCGCCGATGAGCGCCCGCCCGGGGGTGAGCCGGACCGGCAGGGACGCGCCGGCCATCCGCACCCGTACCCCCCGTGAGCTGAAGCGCAGCCGCCGCCCCCGCGCCCACTCCTGCTGGGACCACCTCTACGCCGCCCCGCTCTGGCCGCTCCACGGCGCCAACCTCGGTACGCTCCTGCGCACCTGTGACGCCGTCGGCGCCTGCCTCGTCGTGCCCCGCTTCCCCTGGGTGCCCGAGGCGCTGGCCCGCGGCAACACGCTGCGCCGCCCCGTCTGCGTGCACTGGACCGGCGATCCGCTGCGCTGGCTGGAGCGGCAGCGCGCCGCGGGCAAGAGCGTCCTCGGCGTCGAACTCGCCGACGAGGCCGTGCGCCTGGCCGACCTCCCGGCCGCCCGCCGGGCCACGGTGATGGTGCTCGGCCACGAGCAGCACGGCATCCCGCCGGACGCGCTCGACCTGCTCGACGAGGCCGTCGAGATACCCATGGTCGGCAGCGGCGCCAGCCTCAACGTCGCCGTGGCCGGCTCCCTCGTCCTCTACCGGCTGGCCGGGCTGCTGTGACCGGTGACGTCCTGCTCATGGCCGGAGTCCTGCTGCTCGGCGCGTCCGTGCAGCGGCTCGCGGGCATCGGCCTCGCGCTCGTCGCGGGACCCGCGCTGGCGCTGGTGCTCGGTCCCGCGGAGGGCGTCCGGCTCTCCAACTGCGCCGCCGGCGCCATCAGCGCGTTCGGCCTGGCCACCGTCTGGCGGCAGGTCAGGCCCCGCGCCATGGTGCCGCTGCTCGCCGCCGCCGTCTGCACGGTGCCGATCGGCGCCGTCACCGCGTCCCGGCTGCCCGCGCCCGTCCTGCTGACCGGCATGGGCGCGATGGTCTGCGGCGCCGTCGGGCTCGTCATGGCCGGCGCCCGCGCCGAGTCCCTGCGCGGCACCGGCGGGGCGGTCACGGCCGGCGCGGTGAGCGGCTTCATGAACTCCTCCGCCGGCATCGGCGGCCCCGCCGTCTCGCTGTACGCCGTGAACGCGGGCTGGACGGTACGGGAGTTCGTGCCGAACGCGCTCTTCTACGGCGTCGTCATCAACATCTTCTCGGTCGCCGCGAAGGGCCCGCCCGACCTGTCGGCCGACGCCTGGGTGCTGTGCGCGGCGGCCGTCGCCGCGGGCGCGCTCATCGGCCGTGCTCTGGGCGACCGGGTGCCCGAGGCGCCCGCGCGCTGGCTCGTGCTGATCCTCGGGCTGGCCGGCGGGGCGGCGACCCTGACGAAGGGCCTCCTCGGCCTCTGACCCGGCCCCGGCAGCCGCCGGCCCCGCCCGCCACGGCGACACCGTGGCGGGCGGGGCCGTACAGGCCGCGTTCCGCGATCAGCGCTTGCCGCGGCGGCCGTT
The DNA here is from genome assembly GCF_042874195.1 of Streptomyces sp. NPDC004134. Lineage (NCBI taxonomy): Bacteria > Bacillati > Actinomycetota > Actinomycetes > Kitasatosporales > Streptomycetaceae > Streptomyces > Streptomyces sp. NPDC004134. Next base: position 111,789 of record NZ_JBIAMS010000003.1, read on the forward strand.
GCCGCCCCCGCCACCGCCGCCGCTCCGGCCGCCGCCGCCGAGCAGCCCCGCGCGCCGCAGCGCGTCCGCCATCTCGCTGTTCTCCGGCTGCGCCTCACGGCGCCGGCCACCGCCCCCGCCACCGCCGCCGCGCTGCCGGCCGCCGCCGGCACCCTGGCCGCCGCCCTGGCCGCCACCGCCCTGGCCACCGCCGCGCTGCCGCGGCGGGCCCTGCCGGTCGCGCTCGCGCCCGCCGCCCCGGCCGCCGCCAGCCGCCGGCTTGCCCGGCTCGTCGTCCAGCCGCAGCGTCAGCGAGATCCGCTTCCGCGGCACGTCCACGTCCAGCACCTTGACCTTCACGATGTCGCCGGGCTTGGCGACTTCGCGCGGGTCCTTCACGAACGTCTTCGACATCGCCGACACGTGCACCAGCCCGTCCTGGTGCACGCCCACGTCCACGAACGCCCCGAACGCGGCCACGTTCGTCACCACGCCCTCCAGCACCATCCCCTGCTGCAGGTCGCCGATCTTCTCCACGCCCTCCTTGAACACCGCCGTCCGGAACGCCGGCCGCGGGTCGCGCCCCGGCTTCTCCAGCTCCTTGAGGATGTCCGTCACCGTCGGCAGCCCGAACCGCTCGTCGGTGAAGTCCTGCGGCTTCAGGGACCGCAGCGTCCGCGTGTCGCCGATCAGCGCCGCCACCTCCGCGCCGCCCGCCTTCACCATCTGCCGCACCACCGGGTACGCCTCGGGGTGCACGCCGGAGGCGTCGAGCGGGTCCTCGCCGCCGCGGATGCGCAGGAAGCCCGCGCACTGCTCGAACGCCTTCGGCCCCAGCCGCGGCACGTCCTTGAGCGCCGACCGGCTGCGGAAGGGACCGTTGGAGTCGCGGTGCGCCACGATGTTCTCCGCGAGCCCCGTGCCGATGCCGGAGACGCGGGCCAGCAGCGGCGCCGAGGCGGTGTTGAGGTCGACGCCCACGCCGTTGACGCAGTCCTCCACGACCGCGTCCAGCGAGCGCGACAGCTTCGCCTCCGACAGGTCGTGCTGGTACTGGCCGACGCCGATCGACTTGGGGTCGATCTTCACCAGCTCGGCCAGCGGGTCCTGCAGCCGCCGCGCGATGGACACCGCGCCGCGCAGCGACACGTCCAGCTCGGGCAGCTCCTGCGAGGCGAACGCGGACGCCGAGTACACCGATGCCCCGGCCTCCGAGACCATCACCTTCGTCAGCTTCAGCCCGGGCTGCGCGGCGATCAGGTCGGCGGCCAGCTTGTCGGTCTCCCGGGAGGCCGTGCCGTTGCCGATCGCGACCAGCTCCACCTCGTGCACCCGCGCGAGTTCGGCCAGCACGGTCAGCGCCTCGTCCCACTTGCGGGCCGGCGCGTGCGGGTAGACGGTCGCGGTGGCGGCGACCTTGCCGGTGGCGTCGACGACGGCGACCTTCACGCCCGTACGCAGCCCGGGGTCCAGGCCCAGCGTGGGGCGCGTCCCCGCCGGGGCGGCCAGCAGCAGGTCCCGCAGGTTGGCGGCGAAGACGTCCACCGCCTGGTCCTCCGCGGCCGTACGCAGCCGCAGCCGCAGGTCGATGCCGAGGTGCACCAGGATGCGCGTGCGCCACGCCCAGCGCACCGTCTCGGCGAGCCAGGTGTCGCCCGGCCGGCCCCGGTTCTCCACGCCGAACCTGGCGGCGATGGCGCGCTCGTACGCCGACGGGCCCTCCTGCTCCGCCTCGCCGGGCGCGTCGGGCTCCAGGGCGAGGTCGAGGACCTCCTCCTTCTCGCCGCGGAAGAGGGCGAGGATGCGGTGCGACGGCAGGTCGGTCAGCGGCTCGGCGAAGTCGAAGTAGTCCGAGAACTTCGCGCCCGCCTCCTCCTTGCCCTCGCGCACCTTGGCGGCCGCGCGGCCGTGCGTCCACATCCGCTCGCGCAGCTCGCCGATCAGGTCGGCGTCCTCGCCGAACCGCTCGGTGAGGATGGCCCGCGCGCCCTCCAGGGCCGCGGCCGGGTCGGCCACGCCCTTGTCCGCGTCCACGAACGCGGTGGCCGCCGCGAGCGGCGCCACCGAGGGGTCGGCGAGCAGCCCGTCGGCCAGCGGCTCCAGACCCGCCTCGCGGGCGATCTGCGCCTTGGTGCGCCGCTTCGGCTTGTACGGCAGATAGACGTCCTCCAGCCGGGCCTTGGAGTCGGCGGCGCGGATCTGCGCCTCCAGCTCCTCGGTCAGCTTGCCCTGCCCGCGTACGGACTCCAGGATCGCCGCCCGCCGCTCCTCCAGCTCCCGCAGATACCGCAGCCGCTCCTCGGCGGTGCGCAACTGGGCGTCGTCGAGCATCTCCGTCGCCTCTTTGCGGTAGCGGGCGATGAACGGCACGGTGGCGCCGTCGTCGAGCAGCCGCACCGCCGCCGTGATCTGCCGCTCGCGTACGCCGAGCTCCTCGGCGATCCTGGCCTCAATCGATACCGACGCCGTCACGTCCGCCCCGCTTTCTGTCATCTGTGGCGGAGTGCATTGTGGCAGGTCCGACTGACAGCCGGGCGCCCGGCGGGACCTGCCCCGGTCGCCCGGCGGGTCGGAACAGGGCCGTACGGGCGCCGAACGTGCGCCGAACGTGCGCGCGACCTGCCCCGGTCCGGCCCGGGACGAGCGGGTGTGACGTGCCCGGGAACCGGCCGGGACCGGCGCGTCAGCCCTTGCCGAAGATGTCCTTCGGCATCGCGCCCGCGGCCAGCGCGGCGGTGGTGTAGCCGGTGGCCAGCTCGGTCAGCCGCGCCACGCCCGCGGCGCCCAGCCCCGCGTACGGGCCGAGGTCCACCCGGTCCGTCTCGTCCTCCAGCTCCTTGCGCAGTGCCGTGCCCGCCCCGGTCAGCTCGCCGTCCGCCGCCAGCAGCCCGCGGGTCCGCAGCCGGTCCTGCGCCGCGGCCCACTCCCCGGCCTCCCAGCCGCGCGAGTACCGGGCGAACTCCGGGGTGAAGCCGAACCCGGAGGCGGTGTGGGTCACCTGGGACTCCAGCCCGTCGAGGCCGGCGTGGGCCAGCACCGCGTCGTGACTGTCGCCGCGGTGCTCGCGCAGTTGGGTGGCGGCGTGCCAGAGGGCAAGGTGCGGGGCGTCCGGCACGGGCAGTTCCGCCTCGGCGGCGTAGAGCGGCCGCCCGGCGCGCCCGCCGCCCGCCGCGGCGCGCTGTGCCAGGTCCGCGGCCTCGGCCAGCTCGGGCGAGGCGATCGTCTCCTCGCCCAGCAGCCGCCGCAGCACGGCGTCGGCGACGCGCAGCCGGGCCGCCAGCACGGTGGCCGGGTCCGCGGCCGTCCAGGCGGCGGGCAGGTGCTGTGCGGCCAGCCGGTGGCTGTAGTTGTAGAAGACGGCGGTGACCACGCCGGGGCCGACCGGACCCATGGCGGCGGACCGGGCCGTGAAGTACGCGGCGTGCCAGCCGTCGATGCCGATGCCGGCGAACTCCTCGGTGAACTCCGGCGCGAAGTAGATCGCCGAGTGCAGTGGGTTGAGGACCTGTTGGCAGCGGCGGCCGGCGCGCGGCGGGAGTGACGTCATGCCGCCAGGCTACTGAGCGGACGCTTAGCGGGAGAAGGGGGCGCGACCGCCCGTTCGTACGCCGGGGGGCCCAGCGGCCGCGCGGTCGTCAGACGGACCAGGTGAAGCGTGGCTCGCGGCGCTCCAGGAAGGCGGCGACGCCCTCCGCGGTGTCGCCCGCCGCGCGCGCCTCGCGGGCCCAGTGCGCGATACGCGCCGCGTCCGCCCCGGCGTCGCCGGCCGCGCCCCCGTCCCCGTACGCCGCGGCCGTGTCGGCGAAGTCCTTGGCCGCCGCCTGGGTGAGCTGCGAGCGCGACGCGAGCACGGCCGTGAACTCCGCTACCCGCGCGCCGAGTTCCGTGGCGGGCAGCACCTCGTCCGCGAGGCCGGTGCGCAGCGCCCGTGCGGCGCCGATCAACTCGGCGGAGAACAGCAGGTACTTCGCGGTCGCCGGGCCCACCAGACGCACCAGCCGGCGCGTCGCACCGGCCGGGTAGACGATGCCCAGCTTCGCCGGGGTCACCCCGAACAGCGCGTCATCGGCGGCGAACCGCAGGTCGCACGCCGCCGCGAGCTGGCAGCCGCCGCCCACGCAGTGCCCGCGTACGGCGGCGAGCGTCGGCTTGGGGAAGGCGGCGAGCGCCTCCTCCGCGGCCTCGGCGAGGCCCTGCGTGCCCTCGCTGCCGGCGCGCAGCGAGCCGATGTCGGCGCCCGCGCAGAACGTGCCGCCGGCGCCGGTGAGCACCACCGCGCGCACCGCCCGGTCCGCCGCGAGCCCCGCGAGCAGCCCGGGCAGTGCGCGCCACATGTCCGGCGTCATCGCGTTGCGCTTGGCCGGGTTGCTGATGACCACCGTCGCCACGCCGCCGTCGACGCCGCACCGCAGCTCGCCTTCGCTCATGACCGGCAGCCTCTCACGGCCGGCCGCGCACCCGGGCCCGGCGGCGGCCGGGTCCCGGGTGCGTCCCGCCTACAGCGGCTCGATGTCGCTCAACTCCTCGTCCAGCCCCAGCCAGCGCGTGATCCCGATGTCGCGCAGGAACGGCACGTCGTGGCTGGCGACCACGAGCGCGCCCTCGTACGACTCCAGCGCCTTCACCAACTGCCGCACGCTCGCCATGTCCAGGTTGTTCGTCGGCTCGTCCAGCATCAGCAACTGCGGCGCGGGATCCGCCAGCATCAGCGCCGCCAGCGTGGCGCGGAACCGCTCCCCGCCCGACAGCGTGCCGACGATCTGGTCCGCCCGGCCCTGCCGGAACAGGAAGCGGGCCAGCCGGGAGCGGATCTCCTGGTTGGTCGCCGCGGGTGCCAGCAGGGCCACGTTCTCGACGATGCTCAGCGCGTCGTCCAGTACGTCGAGCCGCTGCGGCAGATAGCGCAGCGGCACGTGCACCGCGGCCGAGCCCGCCACCGGCGCGAGCTGACCGGCGATCGTGCGCAGCAGCGTGGACTTGCCCGCGCCGTTGCGCCCGGTCAGCGCGATCCGCTCCGGGCCGCGCACCTGGAGCGCCGGGACCCGCGCGCCGTAGCGCAGCTCCAGCTCGCGCAGCATGAGCACGTCCCGGCCCGCCGGCACGGCGGTGTACGACAGGTCGACGCGGATCTCGTCGTCGTCCCGTACCGCCGCCTCCGCCTCGTCGAGCCGCTCCTTGGCGTCCCGCAGCCGCTCCTCGTGCATGATGCGGTGCTTGCCCGCGGAGACCTGGGCCTCCCGCTTGCGCAGGTTCATGATGATCTTCGGTTCGCGCTTGTTCGCGAACTGCTTGTCGGCGTACCGCTTGCGCTTGCTCAGCTTCTCGTGCGCGTCGGCCAGCTCGCGCTTCTGCCGCCGCAGGTCGGCCTCGGCCGAGCGCACCGTGCGCTCCGCGGCCTCCTGCTCGACGGCCAGCGCCTCCTCGTACGCCGTGAAGTTGCCGCCGTACCAGGCGACCTCGCCGTCCCGCAGGTCGGCGACCTGGTCGACGCGGTCGAGCAGCTCGCGGTCGTGGCTGACGATCACCATCACGCCCGGCCACGACTCCACGGCCGCGTACAGCCGGCGGCGGGCCTTCAGGTCGAGGTTGTTCGTCGGCTCGTCCAGCAGCAGCACGTCCGGCCGCCGCATCAGCAGCGCGGCCAGCCGCAGCAGCACCGACTCGCCGCCGGAGACCTCGCCGATGGTGCGGTCGAGGCCCACGTGCGCCAGGCCGAGCTGGTCGAGGGTGGCGCGGGCGCGCTCCTCGACGTCCCAGTCGTCGCCGACGGCGGTGAAGTGCTCCTCGGCGACGTCACCGGACTCGATGGCGTGCAGCGCACGCCGCACCCCGTCGATGCCCAGCGCCTCGTCGACCCGCGCGGCGGTGTCCAGGACGAGGTTCTGCGGCAGGTAGCCGACCGTCCCGGCGGCCTTGACCGTGCCGGCGGCGGGGGCCAGCTCCCCGGCCATCAGCCGCAGCAACGTGGACTTGCCCGTGCCGTTGCGGCCGATCAGCCCGGTGCGGCCGGGACCGACCGCGAGGTCGAAGTCCTCGAAGACGGTGGTGCCGTCGGGCCAGGTGAAGGCCAGCCCGGCGCAGATGACGGAGGCCGCGGCGCGCGGCGTGGAGGGAAATGACATGGCGTCTCCCGGTGAGCTCGTAGGGGTGCGACGGGGCGGCGTCGGCACCGGACGGCGACCTGGGAGAGCCGGGTGGAACGGGAGCGGGGCTGGATGCCCTGCAGGAGAGGAAGGTGGCTCGAGCCATGAGGTCGCACGTGCCGCACACGGGAAATGCCGCGGGCACGGTGCCGTGGAGACCTCAGACGAGCAACACCTTCTCCAATCGTCGACTGCAGGGCACTGCGAAGGTACGACGGTTCAACGGGAATCGGCAACCGATTATTTCGATCCCGACGCATGCCGGTCATTGCGCAGCCGGTCGGAAGGTGACGAAAGCCAGTCAAGTTCTGCTCGATGGGGGGTTGAGCTCCGGTGATTGCCAACACTCGGAGGGTGAGTGGTGGCGAAAGCAGGTGCCGGCGGTGAGCGACGGCGGCAGTCTGAGACCCGAGCCCGGCCAGGTGGTCCCGGCGGCGTACGAGGGGACCTGGAAGTTCGACGCCCCGGCGCTCGACTCCTCCGTACCCCAGTCCCGGCACGCCGTACGCGACCTCCTGGTCCGGCGGCGCGTCCCCATCGGCGACGACCTGCTGCAGGGCGTGCTGCTGATCGTCTCGGAGCTGGTGACGAACGCGGTCCGGCACGCGGGCGTGCTCTCCCCGGAGATCGGCGTCGAGCTGTCGGTCGGAGCCGGCTGGGTCCGCGTCGCCGTCCGGGACCAGCACCCGTACCGCCCGAAGGCCCTCCAGGCGGACGAAGAGGAGACGGGCGGCCGGGGACTGCTGCTGGTCAAGGCGATCACGAACGAGGCGGGCGGTGCCTGCGACGTGCAGCACACCGTCGACGGCGGGAAGGTGATCTGGGCCTCCCTCCCGCTCGCCGGCGTCACCAGCCCGAGGACGGCCCCGTCAGCTCCCGGATGGCCGGCCTGGCCGCGTCGAGCACCGTCATGAACCACGCCGAGAACGGGTTCTCGGCATGCCGCTTGGCCAGCTCGTCCGGCGTGACGAAGGCGACCGCGCCGACCTCGTCTGCGGCCGGCCGCGGCTCGGCCCGCAGCAGCCCGGCGAAGAGGTGGTTGTACTCGTGCTCCACCAGCCCCGAGGCGGGGTCCGGGTGGTGGTACGTGACCGTCCCGGCCTCGGCGAGCAGCGCGGGCGAGACGCCCAGCTCCTCGAAGGTGCGGCGGGCCGCGGCGGCGAGGGGCGACTCGCCGGGGAAGGGGTGGCCGCAGCAGGTGTTGGACCACACACCGGGGGAGTGGTACTTGCCGAGCGCCCGCTGCTGGATCAGCATCCGGCCCGCGGTGTCGAAGAGGAACACGGAGAACGCCCGGTGCAGTCTGCCCGGCGCCTGGTGAGCGGACATCTTCTCGGCGGTGCCGATCGTGATGCCGTTCTCGTCGACGAGCTCCAGCATGATCTCTTCGGTGGTAGCGGCCGGCATGACCATCCTTTGCGTCCGATCTACGGCGTCCGTGCACGGGTGTCCCGGCCTCCGCGGCGGGCGGAGACGGTGTGACACCTCATTCAGTCTGCCTTACCGGTGACGGCTCAATGACAGAGATTTGCCTCGTGCTTCGCGTGTCCGACCGGCTCGATCTGGAATGTGCAGTGGGCGACATCGAAGTGATCGCCGAGGCACCCCTGCAGATCGTGCAGCAACCTCTCCTGACCCACCGCCTGCAGCACGTTCTCCTTGACGACCACGTGGGCCGATATCACCGGCATCCCCGAGGTGATCGTCCACACGTGCAGATCGTGCAGCTCCACCACGCCCGGCAGCGCCAGGATGTGCGTCCGCACCTCGGAGACGTCCACGTCCTTCGGCGCCGCCTCCAGCAGCACGTCCAGCGCCTCGCGCAGCAGCCGGAACGTCCGCGGGATGATCATCGATCCGATGGCGAGCGAGGCCACCGGGTCCGCGTACTGCCAGCCGGTGGTGATGATCACCAGCGCCGAGATGATCACCGCGACCGAGCCCAGCGCGTCCGCCAGCACCTCCAGGAAGGCGCCGCGCACGTTCAGGCTCTCCTGCCGGCCGCGCATCAGCAGGGCCAGTGAGATCAGGTTGACCACCAGGCCGGCGGCACCGAAGGCGAAGGTCAGCCCGCCCTCGATCTCCGGCGGGTCCATGAAGCGCGTGACCGCCTGGTAGAGGATGTAGCCGCCGACGCCGAAGAGCAGCAGACAGTTCGCCAGTGCCGCCAGGATCTCGGCCCGCGCGAAGCCGAAGGTGCGCCGCTCGCTCGTCGGCCGGTTCGCGAAGTGGATCGCCAGCAGCGCCATGGAGAGCCCGACCACGTCGGTCGCCATGTGCCCGGCGTCCGCGACGAGCGCCAGCGAGCCGGTGATCACCCCACCGACCACCTGCAGCCCCAGCACCGAAAGGGTGAGGACGAGGGCGATGCGCAGCCGGCCGCGGTGCGCGGCGGAGGCCGTGCCGCCGGACGGTCCGTGGGAGTGGTCGTGCCCTGCACCCATGCCGCATGCCCTCCGGTTCCCAGGCGGTCGCGGACAGGCCCTCGTGCCTGCCCGACGATCTCAGTGAACTACGGGCAGGGGGTATTCGCCAAACCTTGACATGAAGTCGGTTTTCATCGTCTGACCTGCGGAAACGCTCCTGCGGGCGTCTCGGCTGGTCAGCCGCGCCGCGCCTCCGGATGTCTGTGCAGCCAGCCCGCCCAGGCGGACTCGACCATGGCGCGCACGTCCAGCCGCGGCAGCCACCCCAGCTCCTTGGCCGCCAGGTCGTACGACGCGACCACCCGGGCCGGGTCCCCGGGGCGGCGGGGGAGGACCTCGGGGGCGTGTGCGCGCCGCCCCGTGACCTCGGCCACGATGTCGGCCAGCTCCCGCACCGACACGCCGGTGCCGCTGCCGAGGTTCACCGTCAGGTCGCCGGAGACCGCCGGGGCGGCGACGCGGCGGGCCGCCGCCAGGTGGGCGTCGGCGAGGTCGACGACGTGCACGTAGTCGCGGACGCAGGTGCCGTCGGGGGTGGGGTAGTCGTCGCCGAAGATCCGCATCGGCTGGTGCGCGGTCAGCCGCTCGAAGAACATCGGGACCACGTTGAAGACCCCGGTGTCCGCCAGCTCGGGGGCGGCGGACCCGGCGACGTTGAAGTAGCGCAGGCAGGCGGTGGCCAGCCCGTGCGCGCGCCCGGTGGCCCGCAGCAGCCACTCGCCGGCGAGCTTGGTCTCGCCGTACGGGTTGATCGGCACGCAGGGGGTGTCCTCGGTGACGAGGTCGACGTCGGGCATGCCGTAGACGGCGGCCGAGGAGGAGAGGACGAAGCGGCGGACGCCCGCGGCCACCACGGCCTCCAGCAGCACGCCGAGGCCGTGCACGTTCTCCCGGTAGTACGAGAGCGGCTGCTCCACCGACTCTCCGACCTGCTTCTTCGCCGCCAGGTGCAGCACGCCCGTGACGTCGTACTCGGCGATGGTGCGGTCGAGCAGCAGCCGGTCCAGGAACGTACCGCGCACCAGCGGTACGTCCGCGGGCAGCCGGGCCGGATTGCCGGTGGACACGTCGTCCAGCACGACGACCCGCTCCCCGGCACCCGTCATGGCCCGCACGACATGCGCGCCGATATAACCGGCCCCGCCGGTGATCAACCACGTCATGCCGGAACACTACCGCCCCGGTTTGGAGCAGGGGTGCGAGCTGCGAAATGATGATCGCCACCCGGTGGAGGCGAACGGGCGGTGAACCCGTGGTTCCACGGATCCGCTAACCTCTGCCGACAGCCGCCCGGCCGGACGGGGGAGGGGCGGTCCCGCCTGCCGTCCCGCTTGCCCGAGGAGTGAGTTCGTCTGCGGACCGCAATCCTGATCGGCCCGCCCGTCCCGGGGTCCCCCCTGGAGAGCGACCTGAGGTCGCTGGGCTACGACGACGTGCGTACCGCCGCGGACGTGGCCGACGCCGCCACCGTCCTCGCGCTGCTGCCCGAGGAGGGCGGGGTCGCGCTCGTCGACAGCCGCTTCGTCGGCCACCGGCACAGCCTGCGCCTCACCCTCGCCGACCCCCGCTTCCCGGGCGCGGCCGTGCCCGGGGTGGTCGCGGTGCGTACGCCCGCGGCCCGTACCGCGCTCTCCCGCGCGGTGATGCGCAGCCACACCCTGGACGGCGTCGCCGAGCAGACCGCCGCGCAGCTCGCGGAGGCCGACGGGCCGCTGGCCCGGCCGGAGCTGGGCGTGCTGGTGGCGGCCGTACCGGAGGACGCCCTCGCGCGGGCGAAGGCCACGGACGCGGTCGCCGCCGTGGACGAGGAGAAGGCCCGGCTGCGCGCCGCGGTCAAGAGCCGCGACGGGTTCTTCACCACCTTCTTCATCAGCCCCTACTCGCGCTACCTGGCCCGCTGGTGCGCCGACCGCGGTCTCACCCCGAACCAGGTCACCACCGCCTCCCTGGCCACCGCCGTGCTCGCGGCCGGCTGCGCGGCCACCGGTACCCGCGGCGGCTTCGTCGCCGCCGGCGTGCTGCTCATGCTCTCCTTCGTGCTGGACTGCACCGACGGCCAGCTCGCCCGCTACTCGCTGCAGTACTCCACGATGGGCGCCTGGCTCGACGCGACCTTCGACCGCGCCAAGGAGTACGCCTACTTCGCGGGCCTCGCCATCGGCGCCGCCAACGCCGACGGCGACGACGTGTGGGCCCTCGCGCTGGGTGCCATGGTGCTGCAGACCTGCCGGCACGTCGTGGACTTCGCCTTCAACGAGTCCATCGCCGGCACCGCCGTCGCGGCGGCCAACACCAGCCCCACCGCGGCGCTCTCCGAACGCCTCGACCGGCTCGGCTGGACGGTGTGGCTGCGCCGCATGGTGGTGCTGCCGATCGGCGAGCGCTGGGCGCTGATCGCCGTGCTCACCGCCGTCACCACCCCGCGCACCGTCTTCGTCGTCCTGCTGATCGGCATGGGGCTCGCCGCCTCCTACACCACCGCGGGCCGGGTGCTGCGCTCCCTCAAGCGCCGCGTCCCGCGCACCGAGCAGGCGCTCAGGGCGCTGGACGAGCTGACCGACACCGGCCCGCTCGCCGAAGCCGCCGCCCGCTCCCTGCGCGCCCCCGTGCGCTCCCTGCCGTCGTACGCCGCGCCCGCCGTCGCCGCCGCCGGCGGTGTGCTCCTCGTGGCGCTGGCGCTCTTCACCCCGTTCGGCACCTGGTGGGCCCTCATAGGTGCCGTCGGCTACGTCCTGACCTCCGCACTCGCCGTCGCCCGGCCGCTCGCGGGCCCGCTGGACTGGCTCGTGCCGCCGGTCTTCCGGGCCGCCGAGTACGGCCTCGTCCTCGCGCTCGCGGCCCGCTCCGAGGTGAACGGAGCGCTTCCTGCGGCTTTCGGACTGGTGGCCGCGGTCGCCTACCATCACTACGACACCGTGTACCGCATCCGCGGCGGCACGGGTGCGCCCCCGCGCCTGCTGGTGCGGGCGATCGGCGGGCACGAGGGACGGGCGCTGGCGGTCACGCTGGCGGCAGCCCTGCTGACCGGCACGCGCTTCACGTTCGCGCTCGCGGCCATCGCCGTGGCCGTGGCGCTGGTGGTGCTCACCGAGAGCATCCGCTTCTGGGTCTCCTCCGGAGCCCCCGCCGTACACGACGAAACAGGAGAACCCGCATGATCGGCCTCGTGCTGGCGGCCGGCGCCGGACGGCGTCTGCGCCCCTACACCGACACCCTGCCGAAGGCCCTGGTGCCCGTGGACGGCGAAACCACCGTCCTCGACCTCACCCTCGGCAACTTCGCCGAGATCGGGCTCACGGAGGCGGCGATCATCGTCGGCTACCGCAAGGAGGCCGTGTACGAGCGCAAGGAGGCACTGGAGCGCACGTACGGGCTGAAGCTCACCCTGATCGACAACGACAAGGCAGAGGAGTGGAACAACGCCTACTCCCTCTGGTGCGGCCGGGATTCGGTCCGGCACGACGTGATCCTCGCCAACGGGGACACGGTCCACCCGGTCTCCGTCGAGAAGACGCTGCTCGCCGCCCGCGGCGGCGGCAAGAAGATCATCCTCGCCCTCGACACGGTCAAGAAGCTCGCCGACGAGGAGATGAAGGTCGTCGCCGACGAGAAGGGCGTCCGGAAGATCACCAAGCTGATGGACCCGGCCGAGGCCACCGGCGAGTACATCGGCGTCACCCTCATCGAGGGCGACGCGGCCGACGAGCTGGCCGACGCGCTGAAGACCACCTTCGAGCGCGACCCCGACCTCTACTACGAGGACGGCTACCAGGAGCTGGTCAACCGCGGCTTCCGGATCGACGTCGAGCCCATCGGCGACGTCGCCTGGGTCGAGATCGACAACCACGAGGACCTCGCCAAGGGCAGGGAGATCGCGTGCCGGTACTGACCCGCCTGATCCCGTCGCCGCTGACGGTCGACATCCGGGCCGGGGCGCTGGACGACCTCGCTGACCTTCTCTCCGACCAGCGTGTCGCGCCGTCGGGCCGGCTCGCCTTCGCCATCAGCCCGCGCTCCGGGCAGGCGCTGCGCGACCGCTTCGCGCCGGCGCTGCCCGGCGCCGACTGGTTCGCCGACGCCGACGGCACCATCGACGGCGCGGTGCGGCTGGCCGACTCCATCAAGCGCACCGGGCGCTACGACGCCGTCGTCGGCCTCGGCGGCGGCAAGGTCATCGACTCCGCGAAGTACGCCGCCGCGCGCGTCGGCCTGCCGATGGTCGCCGTGGCCACCAACCTCGCCAACGACGGCCTCTGCTCGCCGGTCTCGACGCTCGACAACGACGCCGGGCGCGGCTCGTACGGCGTGCCGAACCCCATCGCGATCGTCATCGACCTCGACGTCATCCGCGAGGCCCCGGCGCGCTTCGTCCGCGCCGGCATCGGCGACGTGACGTGCAAGCTGTCCGCCGTCGCGGACTGGGAGCTGTCCCACCGGGAGACCGGCGAGCCCATCGACGGTCTCGCCGCCGCGATGGCCCGCAGCGCCGGCGACTCGGTGCTGCGCCATCCGGGCGGGATCGGCGACGACGACTTCCTCGTCATCCTCGCCGAGGCGCTGGTGCTCTGCGGCATCGCGATGTCCGTCGCCGGCGACAGCCGGCCGGCGTCCGGCGCATGCCATGAGATCAGCCACGCCTTCGACCTGCTGTACCCCAAGCGCTGCGCGCTCCACGGCGAGCAGTGCGGCATCGGCGGGACCTTCGCCACGTTCCTGCGCGGCGACCGGGAGACGGCGCTGCTGATGGCGCAGGTCCTGCGCCGGCACGGGCTGCCGGTGCTGGCCGACGACATCGGCTTCGCGGACGACGAGTTCGTGAAGGCCATCGAGTTCGCGCCGCAGACCCGGCCCGGCCGGTACACGATCCTCGAACACCTCGACCTGTCCACCGACGAGATCAGAGACGCCTACGCCGACTATGCCAAAGCCATCGGTAGCTGAGCTACGGCCCGTGGTCCACCCTCCGGGGGTGAAGGACCGGCGCAGCGGGGAGCACTGGGCCGGCCGCCTGTACATGCGCGAGATCTCGCTGCGCGTCGACCGGCACCTGGTGAACACCCGGGTCACGCCCAACCAACTGACGTACGTCATGACCCTCGCCGGCGTGCTCGCCGCCCCGGCGCTGCTGGTCCCCGGGATCGCCGGGGCCCTGCTCGGCGTACTGATGGTCCAGTTGTACCTGCTGCTCGACTGCGTCGACGGGGAGGTCGCCCGCTGGAAGCAGCAGTTCTCCATCGGCGGCGTGTACCTCGACCGGGTCGGCGCGTACCTCTGCGACGCCGCGGTGCTGGTGGGCTTCGGCCTGCGCGCCGCCGACCCGTGGGGCGAGGGCTCCGTCGACTGGCTGTGGGCCTTCCTCGGCACGCTCGCCGCGCTGGGCGCCGTGCTGATCAAGGCGGAGACCGACCTGGTCGGCGTCGCCCGCCACCAGCAGGGACTGCCGCCGGTCAAGGAGTCCGCGGCCGAGCCTCGCTCCTCGGGTGTCGCCGTGGCCCGCAAGGCGGCGTCGGCGCTGAAGTTCCACCGGCTGATCCTGGGGATCGAGGCGTCACTCCTCATCCTCCTGCTGGCGATCCTCGACCTGATCAAGGGGGACCTTTACTTCTCCCGGCTCGGTGTCGCCGTTCTCGCCGCGATAGCGATGCTGCAGACCCTCCTTCACCTGGTCAGCATTCTGGCCTCCAGCAGGTTGCGGTGAGCCGAATGACATATGAACACCAGCCCCGGCAAGCGGAGGCCAAGCGTCCGGAGGACGTCAGGGTCGGCGCGGTCGTGATCACGATGGGCCAGCGCCCCGAGGAGCTTCGCGCGCTGCTGGAGTCGGTCGCCAAGCAGGACGGCGCGCCGGTCGAGGTGGTCGTCGTCGCCCAGGGCGTGACCGTGCCGAACATCCCGCAGGGCGTACGGGTCGTCGAGCTGCCCGAGAACCTGGGCATCCCCGGCGGCCGCAACGTCGGCATCGAGGCGTTCGGCGAGGGCGGCCGCGATGTCGACGTATTGCTCTTTCTCGACGACGACGGTCTTCTGCCACAACAGGACACGGCCCGGCTGGTGCGCGAGGCGTTCGCCGCCGACCCGCGCCTGGGCATCGTGAGCTTCCGCATCGCCGACCCCGAGACCGGGGTCACCCAGCGCCGGCACGTGCCCCGGCTGCGCGCCTCCGACCCGATGCGCTCCTCGCGCGTCACCACCTTCCTCGGCGGCGCCAACGCCGTGCGCACGGAGGTGTTCCAGGAGGTCGGCGGGCTGCCGGACGACTTCTTCTACGCCCACGAGGAGACCGACCTCGCCTGGCGGGCGCTGGATGCGGGCTGGCACATCGACTACCGCGCCGACATGGTGCTGCACCACCCGACGATGCCGCCCAGCAGGCATGCCACGTACCACCACAACGTGGCCCGCAACCGGGTCTGGCTGGCCCGCCGGAACCTGCCCGCGCCGCTCGTCCCGGTCTATCTGGGTGTCTGGTTCCTGCTCACCGTGGCACGCAGCCCCTCCCCGGCTGTGCTGAAATCATGGCTCGTAGGCTTCCGGGAGGGCTGGCGCGCGCCGTGCGGGCCGCGCAAGCCCATGAAGTGGCGTACGGTGTGGCGGCTGACCCGGCTGGGACGACCGCCCGTGATCTGACAAGCTCGTACCGTTGAGTGTCTGAGGACGAAAGTTACCGACTGTGAGCGAAACGGCAGTGGGCGCTCCGCCCAAGCGCCATCCCGATGACGGGCTGACCCCGGCCGAGTTGGCCGCCAAGTACGGCCTCACGGTGAGCGGCGCGCGACCCGGACTGCCCGAGTACGTGCGGCAGCTCTGGGCGCGCCGCCACTTCATCCTGACCTTCTCGCGCGCCAAGCTCACCGCGCAGTACAGCCGGGCGAAGCTGGGCCAGGTCTGGCAGGTGCTGACCCCGCTGCTGAACGCGACGGTCTTCTTCTTCATCTTCGGCGTGCTGCTCGGCGGCCGCGCCGGCATGAGCAACGACGTCTACATCCCGTTCCTGGTCACGGGGGTGTTCGTGTGGACGTTCACCCAGCAGTCCGTGATGTCGGGCGTCCGGTCGATCTCGGGGAACCTGGGCCTGGTGCGGGCGCTGCACTTCCCGCGGGCCGCGCTGCCGATCTCGTTCTCGCTGCAGCAACTGCAGCAACTGCTCTACTCGATGACGGTGCTGGCCGTCATCCTGGTCGCCTTCGGCTGGTACCCGACGTGGACGTGGCTGCTGATCGTGCCGATCCTGGCGCTCCAGTACGTCTTCAACACCGGCCTGGCGATGGTCGTGGCCCGGCTGGGCAGCGACACGCCGGACCTCGCGCAGCTCATGCCGTTCATCCTGCGCGCCTGGATGTACGGCTCGGGCGTGATGTTCCCGCTGCAGTACATGATGACGGTGCGGGCCAACGCGCCGCAGTGGGCCACCGACCTCGTCGCGATGAACCCGGCCGCTGTATACATGGACCTCATGCGCTACGCCCTCATGGGGGACTTCCCCAAGGCCTACCTGCCGCCGTACGTCTGGCTGCTGGCGGCGGGCTGGGCAGTGGTGATCGGCGCCTTCGGTTTCGTGTTCTTCTGGAAGGCTGAGGAGCGATATGGCCGTGGCTGAACATCCGACGAGCCGCGCCGAGACCGACACGCCCGCCGACCAGCGGGTGCCGACGGTCATCGCGGACGACGTGCACATCGTGTACCGGGTGCAGGGCGGCTCCCGCGGCAAGGGCAGCGGCGCCGCCGCGCTGAACCGCATCCTGCGCCGGGACAAGGGCGACCGGGTGCGCGAGGTGCACGCGGTGCGCGGCGTGAGCTTCACGGCGTACCGCGGCCAGGCCATCGGCCTGATCGGCTCCAACGGCTCCGGCAAGTCGACGCTGCTGAAGGCCATCGCCGGCGTGCTGCCCACGCACAGCGGCAAGGTGTACACCAATGGCCAGCCCTCGCTCCTCGGCGTCAACGCGGCGCTGATGAACGACCTCACGGGCGAGCGGAACGTGATGCTCGGCGGGCTGGCGATGGGCATGACCCGCGAGCAGATCCGCGAGCGGTACCAGAGCATCGTCGACTTCTCCGGCATAAACGAGAAGGGCGACTTCATCACCCTGCCCATGCGGACGTACTCCTCCGGCATGGCGGCGCGGCTGCGGTTCTCCATCGCCGCGGCCAAGGACCACGAGGTGCTGATGATCGACGAGGCGCTGGCCACCGGCGACTTGCGGTTCCGCAAGCGCTCCGAGGCCCGGCTGCGCGAGCTGCGCAAGGAGGCCGGGACGGTGTTCCTGGTCAGCCACACCAACAAGTCCATCCGCGACACCTGCGACCGGGTGCTGTGGCTGGAGAAGGGCGAGTTGGTGATGGACGGGCCGACGGACGACGTGCTGAAGGAGTATCAGGAGTTCTCCAAGCGGTAGCCGCGCGTACGCGCAGAAGGGCCCCGCCGCGTGTCGCGGCGGGGCCCTTGCCGTACGTACTCGGCGCTCACACCCCGGCCGGGGCGCGCTCCGACTCCCGCTCGGGCGCGGCGGGCCCTGGCCCGGCCTCGCTCAGGCCCACCCGGTGGTGCACCCGGCGCAGCCAGCGCGGGGCGTACCAGGCGTGCTTGCCCAGCAGCCGCATCGCGGCCGGCACCAGCACGCCGCGGACCGCGATCGCGTCGATGAGGATGGCGAGCCCGCTGCCCAGGCCGAACATCTGGATGAAGCTGACCTCGCCGGTGCCGAAGGCGAAGAAGCTGACGGCCAGCAGCCCGGCGGCCATGGTCACGATCCGGCCGGTGCGGGCCAGTCCGCTGGTCACCGCGGTGGCCGGGTCGGCGCCCGCGTCGTGCAGTTCCTTGATCCGGCTGGTGAGGAAGACCTCGTAGTCCATCGACAGGCCGAAGGCGATGCAGAACATCAGTACGGTCATCGCCGTGTCCATCGGCTGCGGCGTGAAGCCGAGCAGCCCGCTGAGATGGCCGTCCTGGAAGATCCACACCATCACGCCCATGGCCGCGGCCAGGCTGACGGCGTTGAGGGCGACCGCCCGCAGCGGCTGCACCACGCTGCCGGTGAAGAGGAACAGCAGCACGAACGTCGTGATCAGGACCATCCCCACGGCCAGCGGCAGCCGGCTGCCGATGCTGTCCTTGGCGTCGACCAGCTCCGCGTCGGTGCCGCCGACCAGGGTCTCCACCCCGCCGGGCGCGGGCACCGCGCGGACGTCCTCGACCAGTTGCTGCGCCGCGCCCGACTTGGGCGCGGGGACTACGGAGACGGTCAGCCGCTGCGCGTCCGGGCGGCCGAGCGCCTCGGCGGCGGGACCCGCGGGACCGGCCGCGCCGTCGGCGTACGTGCCGTTGCTCGCGGCGACCCGGGCGACGCCGTCCAGCCGGGACAGCTCGGTGGCGTACGCGGTGAGGTCGGGCCCGGCGACGGCGCCGGTGGTCACCACGTCGACGGCGGTGCTGTCGTCGACGGCGAAGTCCTCGCGCAGCGTGGTGGCCACCTGGCGGCTCTGCGCGCTCTCCGGCAGCACCCGCTCGTCCGGGGTGCCGTAGCTGACGCCCAGCAGCGGGGAGGCGGCCAGCAGCAGCACGCCGAGGACCGGCAGCGCGGTGAGTGCGGGGCGGCGCATGACGGTGCCGGCGATCCGCCCCCACAGCGGCGCGTCGGTGCGCCGCATGGCCCGGGCGCCCGGGACCCGGCCGCGGTTGACGCGGTGGCCGAGGACGGCGAGCAGGGCGGGGATGATCACCAGCGCGCTGATCGCGGAGATGGCGACGACGCCGATGCCCGCGTAGGCGAAGGACCGCAGGAAGTACTGCGGGAAGACCAGCAGCGCCGCGAGCGCGGCGACGATCGTCGCGGAGGAGAACGCGATCGTACGGCCCGCGGTCGCCACCGTACGCCGGATGGCCGCAGGCACCTCGTCGCCCGCGGCCAACTGCTCGCGGAACCGGCTGACCAGCAGCAGCCCGTAGTCGATGCCGAGGCCGAGCCCCAGCGCGATGGTGAGGTTGACGGAGAAGACCGAGACGTCGGTCAGGCTGCCCAGCACCCACAGCTCGGCGAAGGTGCCGAAGATGGCGACCAGCCCGATCGCCAGCGGCAGCAGCGCCGCGATGACGCTGCCGAAGGCGAGGACCAGCAGTACGAGGGTGAGGGGTACGGCGATCGCCTCGGCCAGCGCCAGGTCGGCGGCGACCTGGGTGGAGACGTCGTTGCTCACCGCCGCTCCGCCGCCCGCCCTGACCGTGACGCCGTCGCGGGTGCCGGCGTACTCGTCGGTCAGCGCCCGGGCGTTGTCGGCCTCCTTCTCGTCGCCGCCGGCGACATGCGCGAGGACGAGCGCCTGGCTCCCGTCCTGCGACGTCAGCCCCTCGCCGCCGCGGTCCCAGTACGACATGACGCTGGTGACGGCGGAGTCCGCCCGCAGCCCCTCGGTCACCTCTTGCCCGCGTTCGCGGGCCGCGTCCCCGCCGAGCCCCCCGGACTCGGCGGAGACGAGCAGGACCAGGTTCGTATCGCCCCCGAATCTGTCGTCGATCACCTCCTGCGCCTTGCTCGACGGCGACCCCGGATCGCTGAAGCCGCCGGCGCTGAGCTTGCCGAAGGCCCCGAAGCCGAGTGCCGCCATGGCGACGACCGCGACGACGGCGAGTGCGAGCACGAGCCGGGTCCTGCGCAGTACGAGCTCCGCAATGCGTGTCAGCACGGTGCTCCCCTTCCCATGTTTATGACGTTAACATTGAGCCTTGCAGGTGATGTTAATACTGTCAACATGAGGCATGATGCGACTATGAGCGAGGTCAGGAGCGGGAAGGCCGGCTATCACCACGGCGACCTGCGGAACGCGCTGGTCGACGCGGCTTCTGAACTGGCCCGCGGCGGCGGGCCCGAGGCGGTCGTGCTGCGCGAGGCGGCCCGGCGCGTCGGCGTGTCACCGACGGCCGCGTACCGCCACTTCGCCAACCAGGCCGATCTGCTGCAGGCGGTCAAGGACGAGGGCCAGCGGCGGCTGGCGGACTCGATGGAGAAGGTGATCGCCGAGACCGAGGGACCGCCGGGCGGTGATCCCGCCGAGGCCGCCAAGGGCCGGCTCATGGCGCTCGGCCTCGGCTACGTGCGCTTCGCCGTCACCGAACCCGGCATGTACCGCGCGGCCTTCTGCCGGGTCGAGCACGACCAGAAGCCGTGGACCCACGGCGACGGTGTCGGTGACCTCCACCCGGGAGACGTCCGCTCCTTCCGGCTGCTCATCGGCGCCATGGACGCCCTCGACGCCGCCGGCGTGATGCGACCGGGCGTACGGACCGGCGCGGAGTTCGCCGCCTGGTCCTCCGTGCACGGGCTTGCGATGCTGCTCCTCGACGGGCCGCTGAGTGACGTGCCGCCCCCGCAGCGGGACGCGATCGTCACCCGCACGCTCACCATGATCTTGGACGGTCTCACCGTGTGACCCGGCAAACCCCTTGCGCACGACGGCGTTTCGCGCCTCTTCCGGCGCGCGCGGATTGAGGTGACCACCGCATGCCGCGTCTTCGTCCTGTACGGCGTACGCTGGACCGGTGCTGTTTGGCGGCATGTGGGCGATAAGGGAGCTTGGGGGTTGCCCCGGACCTGCTCGGGGTCACGACGCCGGCGGCGGCGTGTCCGGAATGGGCACATCTGGGTACGCGGTGTAGAACGGGAGGCGTGACGGCTATGGCGAAGACGAAACCCCAGCTCGAAGGCGCGCCCGCCGTCTGCTCCCCGGGGGCGGCAGCCCAGGGCAGTCGCCGGTGACTCCGGCGGACGACGCTCCGTCGCGCGCCGTACTCGGCCAGGCCGCCGACGAGAACTTCCCCGTGGCCCCGTTCTTCCTGCCCCGTGCCTGGCGCGCGGACCTGATGGCGCTCTACGGCTACGCCCGGCTCGTCGACGACATCGGGGACGGCGACCTCGCCCCCGGCGGCGCCGACGCCGCCGCCCTCGGCCTCGGCCCGGACGAGGCCGACGACACCCTCGCGCTCCTCGACGCGCTGGAGGCCGACCTGGAGCGGGTCTTCACCCCCGGCGCCACGCCCGGCCACCCCCTGCTGCGCCGGCTGCGCCCCACGGTCCGCAGCCACCGGCTGTCCCCGCAGCCGTTCCACGGCCTGCTCCAGGCGAACCGGCAGGACCAGAAGGTCCGGCGCTACGAGACGTACGCCGAGCTGGAGGGCTACTGCGAGCTGTCCGCCAACCCGGTCGGCCGGCTCGTCCTCGCCGTGACCGGCACCGAGAGTCCCGAGCGCATCCGGCGCTCGGACGCGATCTGCACCGCTCTGCAGATCGTCGAGCACATCCAGGACGTCGCCGAGGACCTCGGCCGGGACCGCATCTACCTCCCCGCGGAGGACATGCGCCGCTTCGGCGTCACCGAGGCGGACCTCGCCGGGCCCAGCGCCGGCGAGCCGGTGCGCGCCCTGATCCGGTACGAGGCCGAGCGCGCGGCGCGGCTCCTCGACGAGGGCGCGCCCCTCGTCGCCAGCGTGCGCGGCCGGCTGCGGCTGCTGCTCGCCGGCTTCGTGGCCGGCGGGCGCGCGGCTCTCGCCGCCGTCGCCGCGGCCGGCCACGACGTGCTCCCCGGACCCCCGAAGCCCACCCGGCGCAGGCTGCTGCGCGAGGTGGGGTCGACCCTGCGACGAGAGGGGTGACCGCACCGTGACGACACCGTCGCGCGCGGCCTACGCATCCGCACAGGTGCTCACCGCGTACCGGTACTGCGAGGCCGTCACCGGCCATCAGGCCCGGAACTTCGCGTACGGCATCAGACTCCTGCCGTACGACAAGCGGCTGGCGATGTCCGCGCTGTACGCGTTCTCGCGCCGCGTGGACGACATCGGCGACGGCGAGCTGCCACCCGAGACCAAGCGCGCCCGGCTGGAGGACACCCGCGCCCAGCTCGACCGCATCCGGGCCGGCCAGGTCGCCGAGGACGACACCGACCCCGTCGCCGTGGCCCTCGCCCACGCCGCACGCCGGTTCCCGATCCCCCTCGGCGGCCTCGACGAGCTGATCGACGGCGTCCTCGCCGACGTACGCGGCCAGGAGTACGAGACCTGGGAGGATCTGAAGGACTACTGCCGCTGCGTGGCCGGCGCCATCGGGCGGCTCTCCCTCGGCGTGTTCGGCACCGTGCCCGGCACCCGGCACTCCGAGCGCGCCCCGGACCACGCCGACACGCTCGGGCTCGCGCTGCAACTGACGAACATCCTGCGGGACCTGCGCGAGGACGCCGCCGAGGGCCGCAGCTACCTGCCCGCGGTCGACCTCGCCAAGTTCGGCTGCTCCGCGGGCTTCCACGGCGACACCGCGCCGGCCGGCTCGGACTTCCCCGGTCTGGTGCAGTTCGAGGTGCGCCGCGCCCGCGCGCTCTTCGCCGACGGCTACCGGCTGCTGCCCATGCTCGACCGGCGCAGCGGCGCCTGCGTCGCGGCGATGGCCGGGATCTACCACCGGCTGCTGGAGCGGATCGCCGCCGACCCCGAGGCCGTGCTGCGCGGACGGGTGTCGCTGCCGGGCCGGGAGAAGGCGTACGTCGCGGTCCGCGGCCTGGCCGGGGTCGACGCCCGGCAGGCGAGCCGGAGGTCCCGGTGAGCCCCGCGTCCGGCGCCTGGGCGGGCCTGCCGGACGTACGCGGGGAAGGCCCCGTAAACACGGCGCGCGAGACGGGTCGGGAGCGCCCGGAGGCGCCCTCGGCGTGCGCTGTGGCGCACGGGGCGCAGGGGTGTGCGCCGCGGCCCGCCCAGGTGTGCGGCGCGGCGCGGCGGGCCAGACATAGTGGGTGTCGACACGGGTGGGGAGGTGGCCGGTGATGGCTGATCCCGGCCCGGACAGACGGCCGCGGGCCGTGGTCGTCGGCGGCGGGCTCGCCGGGATGACCGCCGCGATGGGACTCGCCGACTGCGGCGTCGACGTCACGCTCCTCGAAGGCCGCCCGCGCCTGGGCGGGCTCGCCTTCTCCTTCCGCCGCGGCGAGCTGTCCGTCGACAACGGCCAGCACGTCTACCTGCGTTGCTGCACCGCGTACCGCTGGTTCCTCGACCAGGTCGGCGGCGCCGGGCTCGCGCCGCTGCAGGAGCGCCTGGAGGTGCGCGTGCTGGACGCCGCCACCCCCGCCCGCAAGGGACCGGGCCCGCGCACCGGCACGCTCGGCCGCACCGACCTGCCCGTGCCGCTGCACCTCGCCGCCGGCCTCACCCGCTACCCGCACCTGTCGCTCGCGGAGCGCGCGAGCGTGGGCCGCGCCGCGCTGGCGATGCGCCGGCTCGACCCCGCCGACCCCGCCCTGGACGGCGTGGACTTCGCCAGTTGGCTGCACAAGCACGGCCAGTCGCCGCGCGCCGTCGCGGCGCTGTGGGACATGGTCGGCGTCGCCACCCTCAACGCCTTCGCCCCGCAGGTCTCCCTCGGGCTGGCCGCGATGGTCTTCAGGACCGGGCTGCTCACCGAGCGCGGCGCCGCCGACATCGGCTGGGCCCGGGTACCGCTCGGCGAACTGCACGACACGCTCGCCCGCCGCCGGCTGGAGCGCTCCGGCACCCGCATCATGATGCGCACCCGCGCCACCGAACTGCGCCGCGGCCCGGCCGGCGGCTGGCAGGTCGACGTCGCCACCGGACCCGAACGGGCCGGCGGCACCCCCGCGACGCTCGACGCCGACGCCGTGGTCCTCGCCGTACCGCAGCGCGAGGCGCACGGGCTGCTGCCGGCCGGCGCGCTCGACCACAAGGACCGGCTGCTGCAGATCGGCACCGCGCCCATCCTCAACCTCCATGTCGTGTACGACCGGCGGGTGCTGCACTCCCCGTTCGTCGCCGCGATCAACACCCCCGTGCAGTGGATCTTCGACCGCACGGACACCTCCGGCCTCGCCGACACCCCCGGGGGCCGGGGCTGCCAGTACGTGGCGGTCTCCCAGTCCGCCGCGCAGGACGACATCGAGCGGCCCGTCGGCGAGCTGCGCGAGCGTTACCTCCCCGAGCTGGCGAAGCTGCTGCCCGACGCCCGCGGCGCCGAGGTACGCGACTTCTTCGTCACCCGCGAGCGCACCGCGACCTTCGCCCCGGCACCGGGCGTCGGCCGGCTGCGCCCGGGTCCCCGGACCCACGCGCCCGGCCTCGCACTCGCGGGCGCGTGGACCGCCACCGGCTGGCCCGCGACCATGGAGAGCGCCGTTCTCAGCGGCCTCGCCGCGGTCCGCGAGACCCTCGGCGGCCTGGGTCGAGAAGTGCCGCGGAACCTGCTGGAAGCAGTTTGAGATCCGTCATCGGAGGAGAGAACGTGCCCCGTCCAGAACCGGACACCGACACCGCGGCCACCCCCGGCGCCGCCGAAGTCCTGGCCCTGCTGGACCATGCCCGGGAGCTCACCAACCCCGTGCTGCGTACCGTCGTCGACCGGCTCGTACCCCCGATGGACACCGTCGCCGCCTACCACTTCGGCTGGATCGACGCGCAGGGCAGCCCCACCGACGGAGACAGCGGCAAGGCCGTACGCCCCCTCCTCTCGCTGCTCGCTGCCGAAGCCGCCGGCGCCTCCCCGGAGACCGGCGTCCCCGGCGCCGTCGCCGTGGAGCTGGTGCACAACTTCTCCCTCCTGCACGACGACCTGATGGACGGCGACGAGCAGCGGCGCCACCGCGACACGGTGTGGAAGGTGCACGGCCCCGCGCAGGCCATCCTCGTCGGCGACGCCCTCTTCGCGCTCGCCTGCGAGCTGCTGCTGGAGCTCGACACGCCCGAGGCGGCGCGCGCCGCCCGCCGGCTGAACACCGCCACCCGCAGGCTCATCGACGGCCAGGCGCAGGACATCTCGTACGAGCACCGCGAGAGCGTCAGCGTCGCCGAGTGCCTGGAGATGGAGGGCAACAAGACCGGCGCGCTGCTCGCCTGCGCCTGCTCCATCGGCGCCGTGCTCGCCGGCGCGGGCGACGAGGCGGCCGACGGTCTGGAGCGTTTCGGCCTCCATCTGGGCCTGGCCTTCCAGGCCGTCGACGACGTGCTCGGGATCTGGGGCGAGCCCGCCGTCACCGGCAAGCAGACCTGGAGCGATCTGCGCCAGCGCAAGAAGTCCCTGCCGGTGTGCGCGGCGCTCGCCGCGGGCGGCCCGGCCTCCGCGGAACTGGCGAAGACGCTCGCCGCCGACGCCAAACGTGCCGACGACCGAAATACCGATGCAAAAAGTGACTTCGACGAGGAAGAATTCGCTGCCCGGGCCGCGTTGATCGAAGAAGCCGGGGGACGTCGGTGGACCCAGGAGGAGGCACAGAGGCAGCACGAGAGCGCTCTCGCCTCGCTCGACGGGGTGAAGATGCCCGACGACATCCGTGAACGGTTCGTCGCACTCGCCGACTTCGTCGTCGTACGCCGGCACTGACACCGACGCCCGGGCCCCGGGTCCGGACGTCCCTTCGAAAGGGGTGTGCATGAAAGCCACTGCCGATGGCGGCAACGCAACCGACACCGCCCCCGCAGGGGCGGCGGCTGCCTTACTGGCCGCGAGGCAGGCCGTGGAGCGGGCGAGCGCCAACCTGCTCGGCCGGCAGGACGTCGAAGGCTGGTGGAAGGGCGACCTGGAGACCAACGTCACCATGGACGCGGAGGATCTGCTGCTCCGCGAGTTCCTCGGCGTACGGGACGAGCACACCACCCGCGCCGCCGCCCGCTTCATCCGCGGCGAGCAGGGCCCCGAGGGCGCCTGGGCGACGTTCTACGGCGGTCCTGGCGACGTCTCCGCGACCGTCGAGGCGTACGTCGCGCTGCGGCTCGCCGGCGACGCGCCCGACGAGGAGCACATGGCGCGGGCCGCCGACTGGGTGCGCGCGCACGGCGGCATCGCCGCCACCCGCGTCTTCACCCGCATCTGGCTGGCGCTCTTCGGCTGGTGGCGCTGGGAGGACCTGCCCGAGCTGCCGCCCGAGCTGATCTACCTGCCGTCCTGGTTCCCGCTGAACATCTACGACTTCGGCTGCTGGGCCCGGCAGACGGTGGTGCCGCTGACCGTCGTCTCCGCCAAGCGCCCGGTGCACCCCGGCCCGTTCGCCCTCGACGAGCTGCACACCGACCCCGCCGTGCCCAACCCGGCCCGGCCGCAGGCGCCGGCGACGAGCTGGGACGGCCTCTTCCAGCGGCTGGACCGGGCGCTGCACGTGTACCGCAAGGTCGCCGTGCGCCCGCTGCGCAAGGCGGCGCTGCGCAGTTGCGCCCGCTGGATCATCGAGCGCCAGGAGAGCGACGGCTGCTGGGGCGGGATCCAGCCGCCCGCCGTCTACTCGGTGATGGCGCTGCACCTGCTCGGCTACGACCTGGACCACCCGGTGCTCAAGGCCGGGCTGGAGTCCCTGGACCGCTTCGCGGTCTGGACCGACGCCGCGGAGAAGCCCGCGGCGGATACCGGCGCCGCGAGTGACACGGGAGACACGCGCGACGACGGCCCGGTCCGGATGATCGAGGCGTGCCAGTCCCCGGTCTGGGACACCTGTCTGGCGACCATCGCGCTCGTCGACGCGGGCGTGCCCGCCGACCACCCCCAGCTCGTCAAGGCCGCCGACTGGATGCTCGCGGAACAGGTGCTGGCCACCGGCGACTGGTCCGTACGCCGCCCGGGACTCACCCCCGGCGGCTGGGCGTTCGAGTTCCACAACGACAACTACCCGGACACCGACGACACCGCGGAGGTCGTCCTGGCCCTGCGCCGCGTCGCCCACCCCGACCAGGCGCGCGTCGACGCCGCCGTGGAGCGCGCCGTGCGCTGGCTGGCGGGCATGCAGTCGAAGAACGGCGCCTGGGGCGCGTTCGACGCGGACAACACCTCGGCGCTCCCCAACAAGCTGCCGTTCTGCGACTTCGGCGAGGTCATCGACCCGCCGTCGGCCGACGTCACCGCGCACGTCGTGGAGATGCTCGCCGGCGAGAAGCTCGGCGACGACCCGCACGCCCGCCGCGGCGTCGCCTGGCTGCTCGCCGAGCAGGAGGCGGCCGGCGGCTGGTTCGGCCGCTGGGGCGTCAACTACGTGTACGGCACGGGCTCCGCGGTGCCCGCGCTGGTCGCCGCCGGGCTGCCCACGTCGCATCCGGCGATCCGACGGGCCGTCTCGTGGCTGGAGAGCGTGCAGAACGAGGACGGTGGCTGGGGCGAGGACCTGCGCTCGTACCCGGACCCGAAGTGGATCGCCCGCGGCGACTCCACCGCCTCGCAGACCGGCTGGGCGCTGCTCGCGCTGCTGGCCGCGGGCGAGCACGACAGCGTGGCCGTCGAGCGCGGCGTGGCCTGGCTGGCCCGTACCCAACTGCCCGACGGGTCCTGGGACGAGCCGCAGTTCACCGGCACCGGCTTCCCGTGGGACTTCTCCATCAACTACCACCTGTACCGGATGGTCTTCCCGCTCACCGCGCTCGGCCGCTATCTGTCCGCGACAGCCGGCCTGACGCCGGCCGCCGGTGACGGCCGGGAGGTCTGATGCCCGACGCACCCGCGCCGCTGCTCGTCGTCTGCGCCCTCGGCATCGAGCGCCGGGCGCTGGCCGCGGGCACCGGCCGCGCCGAGGGCGCGGCCGGCGACGCGGGTCCGGTCGACGTGCTGCGCACCGGTATGGGTCCCGAGCGGGCCGCGCGGGCCGTGGCCCGCCGGCTCGCGGAGGAGCCGTACCGGGAGGCGCCGGTGATCGCCTCCGGCTTCTGCGCCGGGCTGCTGCCCGACATGCGCCCCGGCGACGTCGTCGTCGCCGACGCCGTACGGCCCGACGGCGAGGCCGCCGGGACCACCGGCTGCCCGGACAACGGGCCGCTGCTCGACGCCCTCGCGCTCCTCGACGCCCGGGTGCACACCGGGCTGCTGCTCGGCACCGACCACGTCGTACGCGGCGCGGCCGGCCGCGCCGCGCTGCGCGAGCGCGGCGCGGTGGCCGTCGACATGGAGTCGGCCGCCACGCTGCGCACGGCCGCGGCGACCTCCGGGACCCGGCCGGTGGCCGCCGTCCGGGTGGTCGTGGACGCGCCCGAGCATGAACTCGTCCGTTTCGGAACGCTGCGCGGTGGCATCGCCGCGTACCGCGTGCTCAGCTCAGTTCTTCCTGCATTTTTCGAATGGCACCGTCATGTGATGATCCCCAGGAGGCGAACCTGATGGCCATGCCACTGCGCCAGTCGCTCAAGGTTGCCAGTTATCTCTTCTCGCAGCGGACGATCAAGCGACGGGAGAAGTTCCCGCTGATCGTCGAGCTGGAACCACTCTTCGCCTGCAACCTCAAGTGCGAAGGCTGCGGGAAGATCCAGCACCCCGCGGGCGTGCTCAAGCAGCGCATGCCGGTCGCCCAGGCGGTCGGCGCCGTGCTGGAGTCGGGCGCGCCGATGGTCTCGATCGCGGGCGGCGAGCCGCTGATGCACCCGCAGATCGACGAGATCGTACGGCAGCTCGTGGCCCGCAAGAAGTTCGTCTTCCTGTGCACCAACGCCATGCTGCTGCGCAAGAAGCTCGACAAGTTCGAGCCCTCGCCCTACTTCGCCTTCGCCGTGCACATCGACGGGCTGCGCGAGCGGCACGACGAGTCGGTCGCCAAGGAAGGCGTCTTCGACGAGGCCGTGGCGGCGATGAAGGAGGCGAAGCGGCGCGGGTTCCGGGTCACGACGAACTCCACGTTCTTCAACACCGACACCCCGCAGACCGTCGTCGAGGTCCTCGACTACCTCAACGACGACCTCCAGGTGGACGAGATGATGATCTCGCCCGCGTACGCCTACGAGAAGGCGCCCGACCAGGAGCACTTCCTCGGCGTCGAGCAGACCCGCGAGCTGTTCAGGAAGGCGTTCGCCGACGGCAACCGCAAGCGCTGGCGGCTCAACCACAGCCCGCTGTTCCTCGACTTCCTGGAGGGCAAGGTCGACTTCCCGTGCACGGCCTGGGCCATCCCCAACTACTCGCTCTTCGGCTGGCAGCGCCCCTGCTACCTGATGAGCGACGGGTACGTGCCGACGTACCGGGAGCTGGTCGAGGACACCGACTGGGACAAGTACGGCCGCGGCCGGGACGACCGGTGCGCCAACTGCATGGCCCACTGCGGGTACGAGCCCACCTCCATCCTCGCCACCACCGCCTCGCTCAAGGAGTCGCTGCGCGCCGCGCGGGAGACCGTCGGCGGCAACCGCACCCGAAAGGGAGCGCGAACGGGAGGGGAATGAGATGCCGCTCCTGGAGAGCATCGGCGGCCCCCGGGACCTGAAGGCGCTGCCGCCGGAGCGGCTGGACGAACTGGCGGCGGAGATCCGCGAGTTCCTCGTCCACGCCGTCGCCCGCACCGGCGGCCACCTCGGGCCGAACCTCGGTGTCGTCGAGCTGACGCTCGCGCTGCACCGGGTCTTCGACTCGCCGGCGGACCGCATCCTGTGGGACACCGGCCACCAGTCGTACGTGCACAAACTGCTCACCGGCCGCCAGGACTTCACCGGGCTGCGCGGCAAGGGCGGCCTGTCCGGCTATCCGTCGCGGGCCGAGTCCGGCCACGACGTGATCGAGAACAGCCACGCCTCCACCGTCCTCGGCTGGGCCGACGGCCTGGCCAAGGCCAACGAGCTGCGCGGCGGGAGCGACCACGTCGTCGCGGTCGTCGGCGACGGCGCGCTGACGGGCGGCATGGCCTGGGAGGCGCTGAACAACATCGCCGCCGCCCGCGACCGGCCGCTGGTCATCGTCGTCAACGACAACGAGCGCTCCTACTCGCCGACCATCGGCGGTCTCGCAGACCACCTCGCGACCCTGCGCACCACCGACGGCTACGAGCGCTTCCTGTCCTGGGGCAAGGAACTCCTCGACCGCACACCGGTGGTGGGCAGGCCGCTGTACGACTCGCTGCACGGCGCGAAGAAGGGCTTCAAGGACACCTTCGCGCCACAGGGCATGTTCGAGGATCTGGGGCTGAAGTACGTCGGCCCCGTCGACGGCCACGACATCGCCGCCGTCGAGTCCGCGCTGCGCCGCGCCAAGCGGTTCCACGGCCCGGTCCTCGTGCACTGCCTGACCGAGAAGGGCCGCGGCTACCAGCCCGCGCTGGACGACGAGGCCGACCACTTCCACACGGTCGGCGTCATGGACCCGTTCACCTGCGAGCCGGTCGCCCCGCCCGGCGCGCCGTCGTGGACCTCGGTCTTCTCCGACGAGCTGGTACGCATCGGCGCCGAACGCGAGGACGTGGTGGCGATCACGGCCGCCATGCTCCACCCCACCGGGCTCGCCGCGTTCGCCGCGGCGTACCCGGAGCGGGTGTGGGACGTCGGCATCGCCGAGCAGCACGCCGCGGTGTCCGCCGCGGGCCTGGCGACCGGCGGGCTGCACCCCGTCGTCGCAGTCTACGCCACGTTCCTCAACCGGGCGTTCGACCAGGTGCTGATGGACGTCGCGCTGCACCGCTGCGGGGTGACGTTCGTGCTCGACCGGGCCGGTGTGACCGGTCCCGACGGCGCCTCGCACCACGGCATGTGGGACATGTCGATCCTCCAAGTCGTACCGGGGCTGCGGATCGCCGCGCCGCGCGACGCGGACCAACTGCGCGCGCAGTTGGGCGAGGCCGTCGCCGTCGGCGACGCGCCCACCGTCGTGCGCTTCCCCCGGGGCACGGTGTCCGAGCCGATACCCGCGCTCGCGCGCATCGGGGGCATGGACGTGCTGCGCCGGGACGAGTGCGAGGACGTGCTCCTCGTCGGCGTCGGCGCCATGGCGTCCGTCTGCCTGGAGACCGCGGACCTGCTCGCCGCCCGGGGGCTGGGCTGCACGGTCGTGGACCCGCGCTGGGTCAAGCCCGTCGACGGGCACCTGCCGCCGCTGGCCGGCCGGTTCTCCACCGTCGCCGTGGTGGAGGACAACTGCGTCGCCTCGGGCGTGGGCGCCGCCGTCGGGCGGGCGCTGCGGGACGCCGAAGTCGACGTACCCTTGCGCACGTTCGGCCTGCCGGGGGAGTTCCTGCCGCACGGCACGCGGGCCGAGGTCCTGGCCGCGGCCGGGCTGACCCCGGCCCTGATCGCCGCCGCCGTGGGCGGGGTGCCCGCCGCCAGGGCCGGGGAGCCGGCCCGTACCAGGGAGAGGGAAGAAAGCACCCGATGAGCTTCGACATCGGGGCGCTGCTGGCCGAGCGCGGGGGAGAGCGCTACGACCTGCACGCCCGGTACCTCAACCACCAACTGCCGCGGATGCTGCACACGCTGGGCTTCGACAAGACGTACGTGCGCGGTCAGGGCGCGTACTTCTACGACGAGGAGGACCGGGACTACCTCGACCTCCTCGCCGGCTTCGGCGTCATGGGCCTCGGCCGCAACCACCCGGTGATCCGCAAGACCCTGCACGACGTGCTCGACCTCGACCTCGCCGACCTCACCCGCTTCGACTGCCAGCCGCTGCCCGGCCTGCTGGCGGAGAAGCTGCTGGGCTACGCGCCGCACCTGGACCGGGTGTTCTTCTCCAACAGCGGCACGGAAGCGGTCGAGACCGCGCTGAAGTTCGCGCGCTACGCGACCGGCAAGCCGCGCGTCCTCTACTGCGACCAGGCGTTCCACGGGCTGACCACCGGCTCGCTGTCCGTCAACGGCGTCGAGGCGTTCCGCGACGGCTTCGCGCCCCTGCTGCCGGACACCTCCGTCCCGCTGGGCGACCTGGACGCGCTGGCGCGGGAGCTGCGCGCCGGGGACGTCGCGGCGCTCGTGGTCGAGCCGATCCAGGGCAAGGGCGTGCACGCGCCGCCGCCCGGGTATCTGCGCGCGGCGCGGGAGTTGCTGCACAAGCACGGCGGGCTGCTCGTCGCGGACGAGGTGCAGACGGGTATGGGACGTACCGGGGAGTTCTTCGCGTACGACCACGAGGAGGGCGTCGAGCCGGACCTCGTCTGCCTGGCCAAGGCGCTGTCCGGCGGGTACGTGCCCGTGGGCGCCACCCTGGGCCGGGAGTGGATCTTCAAGAAGGTCTACTCGTCCATGGACCGCGTGCTGGTGCACTCGGCGAGCTTCGGCACCAACGCACCCGCGATGGCCGCCGGGCTCGCCACCCTGCACGTGCTGGAGGACGAGCGGCTCGTCGAGAACGCCCGGCACACCGGCGACCTGCTGCGCACCAGGCTCGCCGGACTGATCGACAGGTACGAGCTGCTGCACGACGTGCGCGGGCGCGGGCTGATGGTCGGCATCGAGTTCGGCAAGCCGGCGTCGCTGAAGCTGCGCGGGCGCTGGACGCTGCTCCAGGCCGCCCGCAAGGGGCTGTTCGCGCAATTGATCGTCGTGCCGCTGCTGCAGCGCCACCGCATCCTCACCCAGGTCTCCGGCGACCGGCAGGAGGTCATCAAGCTGCTGCCGCCGCTGGTGATCGGGGAGGCGGAGGTGGAGCGGTTCCTGGACGCGTTCACGTCGGTGATGGACGAGGCCCACGCGGGCGGCGGGCTGATCTGGGAGTTCGGCCGCACCCTGGCCAAGCAGGCGGTCTCCGGCCGCTGACCGGCCGGGTGGCGGCCGGGCGCGCCGCCGGGTCAGGCGGTGAGCAGGTTGGCGCGCAGGCGGTCGCGGGTGGTGTGGCCGAGGCCGAGGGCCTCGTGGAGGTAGCGGTCGACGGTGCCCCAGCGCTCGGCGATGGTGGCGAAGGCCGCCCCCAGGTAGCTCGCCCGGGCGTCGAACAGCGGGCTCAGCAGCTCCATCACCTCGGGCGACGTGCCGCCCTGCGCGCCCTCGCCGCGCTGGACCCGGTAGCGGCGGTGCTGGGCGTTGGACTCCAGGTAGTCCGCCTCGATCGCCTCCCGCTCGACGCCCACGGCCAGCAGCGCGAGCGCGATCGTCAGCCCGGCCCGGTCCTTGCCCGCCGCGCAGTGCAGCAGCGCGGGGGTGCCGTCGTCGGCCAGCGAGTGCAGGACCCGGGAGTGCTCCGCGTTGCGGTTGAGGATCATGTCCCGGTACGAGTCCTCCATGCGCGCCGCCGCCTGCCCGTCGCCGAGCAGCGAGCGCAGGGTCGGTATGTCGCCGTCGCGGACCAGCTTCCAGAACTCCTTGCCCTCCGCGGGGTCGTTGAGCGGCACGTTGACGTTCCGTACGCCCGGCAGGTCGACGTCGGGGCCGTCGAGGCGGATGTCGGCGGCGTTGCGGAAGTCGTAGACCGTGCGCAGGCCGAGCGAGCCGAGGAAGGCGGTGTCCTCGGCGGTGGCGTGGGCCAGGTGCCCGCTGCGGAAGAGCCGGCCGGGCCGGGTGCGGCCGCCGCCCGTGGTGGGCAGCCCGCCGACGTCGCGGAAGTTGCGGACACCGGTCAGCTCCGGCTCGGTCGTCTGCGTCATCGGGGCTCCGTAACGTCGGGAGGGCGCGGCACTTCGACAGTACGACAAACACACGCTGGACAAGGATCCCCCCGGCTGCGATGTTGTGTATCTCTGTTGAGTTATGGGAGATGAGATGGTCGAGGTCGGTGGGAACGGTCGGATCTGGCTGCTGTCGGGCCCGCACAGCAGCTACGCACTGCGGCTGAACCGGCGCGACGAGTTGCTGCACCTCCACTGGGGACCGCGGCTCACCCTCGCCGACGCCGAGGCGCTGGCCGCGGAACCCGCGCCGCGCTTCCGCTCCTTCGAATCGCGCCTCGACGGCCGCGAGGAGTACCCCGTCGGGGGCGGCCCCCGCTTCGTGCGGCCCGCGCTCGCCGTACGCGCCGCGGACGGCGCCGGCGGCCGCGGCACCGAGTGGGAGTTCCGCGGCGCCGAGACCGGGGGCGACGTGCTGCGGCTCACGTTCCACGACTCCGTGCACCGCCTCGCCGTCACCCTGCACTACCGCATGCGCGCCGGCGCCGACGTGCTGGAGCGCTGGGCCACCGCCGTCCACGAGGGCGGCGCGGGCGACCCCGCGCTGGAGCTGCTGCGGCTCGACTCCGCGGCGTGGACCCTGCCCCGCGCCGACCGCCGCCGCCTCTCCCACCTGCACGGCCGCTGGGCCGCCGAGAGCCTACTCGCCCGCGCGGAGCTGACCCCCGGCGAGACCGTCATCGGCAGCCGCCGCGGCCACACCTCGCACCGCCACCTGCCCTGGATCGCCCTGGACGACGGCACCGCGGGCGAGGAGCACGGCGAGGTCTACGGCTGCGCGCTGGCCTGGTCGGGGTCCTGGCGCATCGCCGTGCAGCAGCTCGACGACGGCGTGGTGCAGGCCGTCGGCGGCGCCGGGCACGACGACTCGGGACTGGTCCGGCTCGCGCCCGGGGAGTCGTACACCGCGCCCGTCTTCGCCGGCCTCTACACGGACGGCGGCTTCGGGGCCGCCTCCCGCGCCTGGCATGCCTGGCAGCTCGCGCACGTCGTACCGGACGCGCACATCCCCCGGCCCGTCCTCTACAACTCGTGGGAGGCGACCAAGTTCGACGTCGAGCTGGAGCACCAGCGCGAGCTGGCCCGGCGGGCCGCGGCGATGGGCGTGGAGCTGTTCGTCGTCGACGACGGCTGGTTCGGCGCCCGTACGCACGCGAAGGCCGGCCTCGGCGACTGGACGCCCAACCCCGACCGCTTCCCCGAGGGGCTGAAGCCGCTCGCCGACGAAGTCCACGCCCTCGGCATGCACTTCGGCATCTGGGTCGAGCCGGAGATGGTCAACCCCGACAGCGACCTCTACCGCGCCCACCCCGACTGGGTGCACCACCGGCCGGGCCGCCGGCGCACCGAGTTCCGCCACCAGCTCGTGCTGGACCTCGGCCGCCCCGAGGTCAGGACGTATCTGTGGGAGCAGCTCGACGAGCTGCTGCGCTCCGCGCCCATCGACTACGTCAAGTGGGACTTCAACCGCTCCCTCACCGAGCCGGGCGCGCACACCGACCCCTCGGTGGCGCACGTGCAGGGGCTGTACGACCTGCTCGACCGGCTGCGCGCCGCGCATCCGCACGTCGCCTTCGAGTCCTGCTCGGGCGGCGGCGGCCGGATCGACCTCGGCATCCTGTCCCGTACGGACCAGGTGTGGACCTCCGACAACACCGACCCGCTCGACCGGCTGCCCATCCAGCACGGCATCGGCCAGATCCACCCCGCCCGGGTCACGGCCGCCTGGGTCACCGACAGCCCCAACGAGCAGATGCAGGACCGCGTCAGCAGCTTGCGCTACCGCTTCGTCAGCGCCATGGCGGGCGTACTCGGCGTCGGCGGCGACCTCGCCCGCTGGAGCGGCGAGGAGCTGGCCGAGGCCGGGCGCTGGGTGGAGCTGTACAAGCGGATCCGCCCCGCCGTGCAGCTCGGCCGGCTCTACCGGCTGCGGGAGCCGCAGGAGGGCCTGAGCGCGGTGCAGTACGTCCTCGGCGACGACCCGGAGCGGGCCGACGAGGTGGTCGTCCTGGCCTGGCTGCAGGCGCAGCGCTACAACGAGTCGCCGCCGCCGCTGCGCCTCGCCGCGGTGGACCCGGCCGCGGAGTACGAAGTGCTGGCCGGCGGCGATCCGGGGGAGCTGCTGCGGGGCGGGGTGCTCGCGCACCGGGGGCTGCACACCGGGCTGCACGGCGACCTCGACGCCACGGTGGTGCACCTGCGCCGCCGCTGACGGGCGGGGGTCCTTACCCCCGGAGCGTACGCGCGAGGTGCGTGATGCCCCGGGCCGTCGCACAATGTGACGTGACCGGGGGGACCCCGACAGAGCGGGACCATGCGCTTCCACGACCGTAGCGAGGCCGGCCGCGCGCTCGCCCGGCGGCTGCGGGACGGCCGGCCCGAGGCCGGCGCCGCGCCCGCCGCCGGCGCCCCGCGCGGCGCCGTGGTGCTCGCGCTGCCGCGCGGCGGCGTGCCCGTCGCGTACGAGGTCGCCCGCGCCCTCGGCGCCCCCCTCGACGTGCTCCTCGTCCGCAAGATCGGCCATCCGCACCACCCCGAGTACGGCCTCGGCGCGGTGGCGGGCGACGCCCCGCCGCTCTACGACCCCGCCGCACTCGCCGGGTCCGGGCTCACGGAGCGTGACCTCGCGGCGACCGCCAGGCGGGAGGGCGCCGAGCTGCGCCGCCGCGAGTCGCTCTACCGCGGCGGGCGGCCCGCACCCGCGCTCGCCGGCCGCTGGGCCGTCGTCGTGGACGACGGGCTCGCCACCGGCGCGACCGCCCGCGCGGCGCTGCGCGCGGCCCGGGCGGCGGGGCCGGCGCGGCTCACCCTCGCGGTGCCCGTGGCGTCGCCCGGCGGGCTCCGGGCCGTACGGGGCGAGGCGGACGACGTGACGTGCCTCTACGCGCCGGCGGACTTCGGTGCGGTCGGACTCTGGTACGACGAGTTCGAGCAGCTAACGGATGCCGATGTGCTCGAACTGCTCGGTACTGGCTGAAAAACGGTCGCGACCCGTTCGCTGAGTGATCGTCAACTAACGTGAGGTAGGCGTTGGTTGGACATGCTGAGAACCTATGCCAGCGGCAAGCGGAGCGCACTAAGCTGCTTGCGATGCTCAGCGTGATCGCTCGGCGTCACACAGTCGTTCGACCCTGAGGATGCTCATGGATCCAGCGGGACCCGCCACCGGCGGCCGGCGGACGGGAACCGTCCGCTGGTGGCTGATACCCACCGCCGTCGTGGTCGTGAGCACGGCCATCGCCCTGCTGCTCGTCTCCGCCGACGCGCGTACGCCCGTCGCCGTGTGCGGCGCGGCCGCCGCCCTCGTGGTCGCGTTCGCCGCCGCCGAGGCCGAGCGCCGCGGGCGGGCCGCAGGCGCGCCGTCCGCGGCACTGGCGGACCACGAGGCCGCGTGGGAGCGCCGGCTCGCCGCCCAGGAAGCCGAGA
Organism: Streptomyces sp. NPDC004134; assembly: GCF_042874195.1. Classification (NCBI taxonomy): domain Bacteria; kingdom Bacillati; phylum Actinomycetota; class Actinomycetes; order Kitasatosporales; family Streptomycetaceae; genus Streptomyces; species Streptomyces sp. NPDC004134. The sequence continues at coordinate 148,066 of NZ_JBIAMS010000003.1, forward strand.
TGATCCGGCTGGCGGGCCTGCTGCCGCAGGCCGTCGCGCGGCTGCAGCGGGGCGAGTACGCCGAGGACGTGCTCGCCGGCATAGAGGCGGAGAAGTCCCTGACCCCGCAGGTGCGCGCCGCCCACGCGGCCGCGCTGCGCTCCGTCGTCGAGGCGGTGCAGAACGCCGAGGACCTGCGCGTCTCCGCCGAGCGCGGCTTCGTCAACATCGCCCGCCGGGTGCAGGCCATCATCCACCAGCAGGCGCGCAGCCTGCGGGAGATGGAGGACCGGCACGGCCGGCGGCACGAGTTCTTCGCCGACCTGCTCAAGCTCGACCACGGCACCGCCCTGGTCGGCCGGCTCGCCGACAGCATCGCCGTGCTCGGCGGCGACCGCCCCGGACGCCAGTGGGGCAAGGCCATCGCGCTCTACAGCGTGCTGCGCGGCGGCATGTCCCGGATCATCGACTACCAGCGCGTCGAACTGCACCCCGTGGCCGAGGTCGCCGTCGTCGGCTCCGCCGTCGAGCCGCTGATCCACGCCGTCGCCGAACTCCTCGACAACGCCACCCGCTACTCGCCGCCGCACGCCAAGGTCCATCTCTCGGCCACCGAGGTGCAGTCGGGCGTCGCCATCGAGGACGGTGGCGTGGGCCTCAGCGAAGAGGCGCGCGAGCGCGCGGAGCACATGCTCGCCGAGGCCCAGGCCGGCATCGACCTCAACGACCTCGGCGAGACCCCGCGGCTCGGGCTCGCGGTCGTCGGCCGGCTGGCGCAGACGTACGACTTCCGCGTCTCGCTGCGCCCGTCCGCGTACGGCGGCGTCCGCGCGGTGCTCGTGGTGCCGCAGGTCCTGCTCACCACCACCCCCGCCACCGGCACCGCCCACGGCATCGGCGCCACCTCGGGACCGCGGCCGCTGCGCAACGCCACCCCGCCGCCGGCGGGGATCGAGGGCAGCGCCGACGCCCGCGCGGGACTCAGGCGCAGCAGGGACCGGGTGCGGCAGGCGGGCCCGCAGCCCTCGCCGCCCGCGCACGCGGAGCCGGTCGCCGGCAGCCTGCCGCAGCGCCGCCGCCGTACCCCGGTCGTGCCGCCCGCCGCCCCGGCGGCCGGGGGGCAGGCGTCCGGACGGCGTACGGCCACCGCGTACCCGGCCGGGACCGAGAACGGCGCCGCGGAGAGCCGCGGCGTCGAACCGGGCCTGTGGCTCGGCGACTTCACCCGCGGACTCGACGGCGAGCCGCAGGCCGGCGACGCGGGCGCGGCCGCGGAGCCGCAGGAGCCGGGCGGCAGCGCCCGCGGCGGGGACGAGACGGCCGGGTCCATACGCCCGGAACGCTCGGCCCGCCTCCGGCACGGCGACGGAGCACCGGAACCGTCGAATCCATCATCGGGCGAGGAGGACTGACGTGGCGCAGCGAGCGGACATGGACTGGATGCTCCGGGATCTGGCCGAGAGCGTCCCCGAGACCCGGCACGTCGTGGTCCTGTCCTCCGACGGGCTGCGGATGGCCCAGCACGGCACCGAGCCGGACACGGCCGACCGGCTCGCGGCCGCCTGCGCCGGGCTGCAGAGCCTGGCGAAGTCGATCGCCGGCGTCTTCCCGAACAGCAACGGCAAGATGCGGATGCTGGTCATCGAGGTCAGCGGCGGATTCTTCTATCTCATGGCCGCGGGTGCCGGAGCCTATCTGGCGGTCGCGGCCGACGAAGGAGTGGACGCGGGCCTCATGGGCCAGCGCATGCGCGATCTCGTCGCACGCATCGGGGCCCATCTGACAAGCCCACCGCGGAGCGACGGACAGGCCATATGAAGGAAGCGGACCACGAGTGGCACGACGACGGTCCCGAACGGCTTTACGTCATCACCGGCGGGCGCAGCGGCACCGCCGCCCAGGGCGCACTCGACCTGGTCACGCTCGTCATCTCCCGGACGCAGCCGGCGCCCGGGATGCAGCCCGAGCGCGCGGCCATCGTCCGGCTGTGCCGCGCGCCGCTTTCCGTCGCCGAGCTGACCGCCTATCTGCGCCTGCCCTTCAGCGCGGTGGCGGTGCTCGTCGCGGACCTGATGGCGGAGGGCGCGGTCGAGACCCGCTCCACCGTCCCGCCCGTGGCAGACCTGCGACTCCTCGAGGAAGTAATGGATGGACTCGAACAGCTTTGACGCCGTCGTGGGTCCGCGCAGCGAGGACCTCCTGCCCGACTCGGCGACGACGTCGGTCAAGGTCGTGGTGGTGGGCGGGTTCGGCGTCGGGAAGACGACCATGGTCGGTGCGGTCAGCGAGATCGACCCGATGACGACCGAGGAGACGATGACCCGGGCCGGCGAGGGTGTGGACCACCTCGTCGGCGTTCCGGACAAGAGCGAGACGACCGTCGCCATGGACTTCGGCCGGATCAGCCTCAACGAGCGGCTGGTGCTCTACCTGTTCGGCGCGCCCGGCCAGCAGCGCTTCTGGTTCCTGTGGCAGGGGCTCTTCGAAGGTGCGCTCGGGGCCGTGGTCCTGGTCGACACCCGTCGGCTCGAAGCCTGCTTCGACGTGCTGGGCCGGCTGGAGGAGGGCGCCGTGCCGTTCCTCGTCGCGGTCAACCGCTTCCCGGACGCCCCGTCCCACTCCCTCGACGAGATACGCGCGGCGCTCGACCTGCCCGCGCACGTACCGCTCATCACCTGCGACGCCCGCGATCAGGAGTCCTCCCGCAGCGTCCTGAAGTCCCTGGTGCGCTTCCTGCACTCCATCGCCCTGACCACGGAGGCGTCGTGACGACGGAATCCGACCCCGTACCGGCAGCAGACCCGCAGGAGCAGAGCGCCGGCCAGGCCGCGGCGCCCCCGCCCGGCTGCCCCGCGCACGCCGGCGGCGCCGGCGGCCCGGCCCGGATGCACGGCACCGAGGCCGCGTCGAACCCGTACGGGCTGTACGAGAAGCTGCGCGCCGAGCACGGCGCCGTCGCGCCCGTCCTCGTCCACGGCGACCTGCCCGCCTGGCTGGTCCTCGGCTACCGCGAGCTGCTGGACGTCACCCGCAACCCGACCCGCTTCTCCCGCGACTCGCGCAACTGGCGCTTCCTGCGGGACGGCCAGGTCGGCCCGGACAACCCGCTGCTGCCGCTGGTGACCTGGGTGCCGATGTGCTCCTTCGTCGACGGCTCCGAGCACCGGCGGCTGCGCTCCGCGGTCACCGACAGCATGAAGCGCTTCGACCGGCACGGCATCCGCCGCCACGTCACCCGCTTCTCCGGGCAGCTCGTCGACGAGTTCGCCGCCACCGGCCGGGCGGACCTGGTGGGCCAGTTCGCCGAGCACCTGCCGATGCTGGTGATGACGAAGGCGCTCGGCATGGCCGAGTCGTACGGCCCGCAACTGGTCGAGGCCGCCCGTGACATGGTCAAGGGCTCCGAGACGGCGATCGCGAGCAACGACTACATCGTGCAGACGCTGCGCGACCTGGTGGCGCGCAAGCAGGCGGCGCCCGGGCACGACTTCGCCTCCTGGCTGGTGGCCCACGATTCCGGCCTCCGCGACGACGAACTGGTCGAGCATCTGCGGCTGGTGCTGATCGCCGCGTACTCCACCACCGCGAACCTGATCGCGAACACCCTGCGCATGGTCCTCACCGACAGCCGCTTCCGCGGCAACCTGGCCGGCGGCCACATGACGCTGCCGGACGCGCTGGAGCAGGTGCTGTGGGACGAGCCGCCGTTCACCGCCGTCTACGGGCGGTACGCCACCGGCGACACGGAGCTGGCCGGGCAGCAGATCAAGGCGGGGGACCTGCTGATCCTGAGCCTGGCCGCGGGCAACCTCGACCCGGAGATCCGCCCGGACCTCGACGTGCCGGTGCACGGGAACCGCTCGCACCTGGCGTTCAGCGGCGGGCCGCACGAGTGCCCGGGCCAGGACATCGGCCGGGCCATCGCCGACACCGGGATCGACACGCTGCTGTCACGGCTGCCGGACCTGAGCCTGGCGGTCGAGGAGAAGGAGCTGAAGCACCGCACGTCGCTGCTCTCCCGCGAACTGGTCGAGCTGCCGGTGACCTTCACCCCGCCGGGCCCCGCCACGGGCGAGTTCCGGCGGGATCAGGTGCCCGCCGCTCCCGTGCCGGGTCCCGCGGCGCCGACCGCCGGGGCGCCGGCGCCGGTCGCTCAGGAGCCCGTACCGGCGGCGGTCGCGAGCGCGACCGACCGGGAGCCGGTGGCCCAGGCCGCCGCCCCCGGGCCCCGGGCCCGCCCCGACGGCCTTCCGGCGGGTGCGGGTACGGAGCCGGGCCGGCGGCGGCGGCCGTCGCTGTGGCGGACGCTGGTCGCGTGGTGGCGCGGGAACTGAGCCGCCGTCAGGGCCAGGGCCCTAACCGAGGTGCGGCTCTATGTACGCGGGTGCGCTGCCGACCCTCGTGGTGGCCACTTCCCGGTAGCGCGGCGACCAGCCGTGCCATTCGAGGCTGCCCGCGATCCATGAGCCGAGGCCGGTGAGCGAGTCCTCGACCACCGCCCACTCGTGGGGGTCGAGGCCGAAGAGCGGCTTCATGCCGCGTACGTCCTGGCAGGCGGACCTGAAGTCCTCGGTGCGCTGGCCGACCATGACGGCGGCCCGGTCGAGCGCCGCCTGCCAGGTGCCGCCTTCGAGGCGCCACAGCACGGCGGCCAGGTGGTCGTGGTCGCCGCGGGCGGTCTCCTTGTGCACCGAGTAGATGTCGTTGGTCCAGGAGATGACGTCGTTGGCGGCGTCCCGGACCGCCCGGTAGGCGTCGCTGGCGGCGACGGCGGCCGGGATCTCGGTGGAGTTCGCAGGCTCGATCAGGTCGAAGCTCATCTCGCAGCCGGAGTTGAGCCGCCGGCGCCGCGCGAAGTCGGCGAGCGACTGGCCGGCGATCCGGGCGGGTTCCGCGTGCGGCAGGATCGTGTACCACAGGAAGTCGCGATAGTGCGCGGCGAACCGCTCGCGCCAGGCGCGGGTGAAGGGCTTGGCCGTACGCTCCCACAGCTCGGCGAGCGCGGCGGCGAGGGGCCCGGTGGGCGCCGGCGCGTCGAGGTCGGGGTCGAGCTGGGCGCCCAGCTCCGCGGCCGTGTGCAGCCGCTGGGCGGGGGTGCGGGCCACGTGGCCCTCGTCGAGGTGGTCGTCGACGATCCAGTTGTAGACCTGCCATTCGGCGACCAGTTCGAGACGGTCGGCGCGGGGGTAGACGGCGGCGGCGAACCGGCCGAAGCCGGCGCGGTGGAAGTGGGTGACGGCGGAGCCGTCGCGGATCAGGTCGGCGTGGCGTGCCCAGGCGATGATGTGCTCGTCCAGACCGGCCGCCTCAGGGTGCAGACGAGCCGGAATCGGACACCAGATCGGCGGAAAAGTGACCTCCACTGGAGTTGTTTTGTGGGAAGTTACGCCACTCCTGTTCCTCTTGAGCGTCATGTTCTGTCTCCTCGGGACCGGGATTCGACAGTGACCTGCCGAACCTGCCCGCGTGCCTGCCTCCGGCAACCTGTTCGCATCTTCTTTGGCTATACCTACGACGGAATGCGCCGAGCAATATCGGACAGGGCGTGCCCGAGCCCGATCGCCGTTTGCCGGGATAGCCGCAACAGGTGCCCAACCGGGCCCGTGCGCCCCTATGTTGGGGCGGCCCCCCACGCGTCGCTCAGGACTCAGGCACCGCTCACTGGGAGGCCCCTTGTCTCGTTTCACCAGCACCCCGGGTTTCAGCCGCCGCCGTTTCCTCGCGCTCGGGTCAGGGTTCTCCCTGGCCGCCGCGCTGCCCGTCGCCGCCCTGTCCGCCGCTCCCGCCCGGGCCGAACCCCGCTTCCGCGACGACCCGTTCGCCCTCGGCATCGCCTCCGGCGACCCGGCGCCCGACGGCGCCGTGCTCTGGACCCGTCTGGCGCCTGAGCCGCTGGCCGCGGACGGCAGCGGCGGGATGCCCGGCTACAAGGTGCCCGTGAGCTGGCAGGTCGCCGAGGACCCGCAGTTCCGGCGGGTCCGGCGCGCCGGGGTGGAGTGGGCCGTACCCGAGCTGGGGCACTCCGTGCACGCCGAGGTCCGGGGGCTCGCGCCGGACCGGGAGTACTGGTACCGCTTCCGGTCAGGACGGCACCTCAGCGCCACCGGGCGCACCAGGACCGCCCCGGCAGCGGACGCCGCCATCGCCTCGATGGCCTTCGCCTTCGTCAGTTGCCAGAACTACCCCGACGGCCACTTCACCGCACTCCGCCACCTCGCGGGGGAGGACGTCGACGTCGTCGTCCACCTCGGCGACTACATCTACGAGGGCGGCGGCCAGGGCACCGTCGGCCGCGGCCACCTGCCCGCCCGCGAGATCCACTCGCTCGCCGACTACCGGGTGCGCTACGGCCAGTACAAGCTGGACCCCGGCCTCCAGGCGGAGCACGCCGCCCACCCGTGGATCGTGGTGCTCGACGACCACGAGGTCGACAACAACTGGGCCGACGGCCTCGACGGCGACGACGTCGGCGGCGCCGGGTTCGCGGCCCGGCGCGCCGCCGCCTTCCAGGCGTACTACGAGAACCTGCCGCTGCGCCGCTCCTCCCTGCCCGCAGGACCGCACATGCAGCTCTACCGCCGGCTGTCCTACGGCACCCTCGCCCAGTTCCACGTCGTCGACACCCGCCAGTTCCGCGACAACCAGGCGTGCGGCGACGGGCGGCAGTTCGACTGCGACGAGCGGCTGGACCCGGCGCGCACCATGCTCGGCGCCGAGCAGGAGGCGTGGCTGCTGGACGGGCTCACCCGGTCCCGTACCACCTGGGACGTGATGGCCAACCAGATCATGACCATGCAGGGCGACTCGGCCGAGGGCATCGAGCAGGCGTTCGGCATGGACACCTGGGACGGCTACGCCGCCGCGCGGCAGCGCCTCTTCGACGGCGTGGAGAAGCGCGGCATCGGCAACTTCGTCGTCGTCACCGGCGACGCCCACCGCAGCGTCGCCGCCGACCTCAAGCACGACTTCGACGACCCCGCCTCTGCCACCGTCGGCGTCGAGTTCCTCGGCACCTCCGTCTCCTCCGGCGGCAACGGCTCCGACCAGGACGAGTGGGGCCGCGTCTGGCTGCAGGAGAACCCGCACATGAAGTTCCACAACGTCCAGCGCGGCTACGGCGTCTGCGAGGTGACCCGGGAGAGCTGGCGCACCGACTACCGCGTCGTCCCGTACGTCTCCACCCCCGGCGCCCCGGTCACCACCCGCGCCCGGGTCCACGTGACGGCCGGCCGCCCCGGCATCCAGGAGGTCGAGCAGCCGTCCGTCCCGCAGCCCTGAGCCGGCGCCCGCAGCGCGCGGGACGGCCGCGCCGGTGCCGCCAACGCCGGGGCGTGGCACGGAAATGCGGGTGCTTTCGTGTGCGGGGGCGGTGCAGGGTGGGGCATGAGCTGGATCACGACGCACGACCTCGATGCCTTCACCGCCGCCGCGGGGCCCTGCCTGCGGGCGGAGCCCGCCGCGCACACCGTCCTGCTGACGGTGACCGCCTCGCTCGACGCCGCCGGCCTCGACCGGTACGGCGGCGGGACGCCCGAGTTCGGGTGGTGGCGGGCGCCGGACGGCCGGGTGGCCGGGGCGTATGTGGCCACCCCGCCGTATCCGCTCCTGCTGTCCCGGATGCCGGATGCCGCCGCCGTGGAACTGGCGGAGCTGCTGGCCGCCGGGCCGCTGCCGGTGTCCGGTGTGAACGCCGGGCAGGCGGCGGCCGAGGCGTTCGCCGGCGCCTGGACGGCGCGTACCGGCGCGGCGGGCACCGTGGAGGAGCGGCACCGGCTGTACCGGCTGGGGGAACTGGTGCCCCCGGACCCGGCGCCGCCCGGGCGGGCCAGGCCCGCCACCGAGGAGGACCGGGACCTGCTGGTCGCGTGGACCCGGGAGTTCGCCGCCGAGTCCGGCGGCGGCGCGGGCGACCCGGCCCGCGCCGTCGCCGACCGGCTCGCCTACGGCGGCGCGACGCTCTGGGAGGACGGCGGCCGGCCCGTGTCGTACGCCGGCCTCACCCGGACCGTCGCCGGCATGGCCCGCGTCGCGCCCGTCTACACCCCGCCGCCGCTGCGCCGCCGCGGCTACGCGGCCGCCGTCACCGCCGCCGTCAGCCGCGCGGCACCGGCCACCGGCGCCCTCGACGTGCTCCTCTTCACCGACCTCGCCAACCCCACCAGCAACGCGCTGTACCGGCGCCTCGGCTACGAGCCCGTGGAGGACCACGTCGTGATCTCCTTCGACGGCTGATCTGGTGTGCGACGCCCCGGCGAGAGAGGCTGGACCCCGGAAGTCCCGCACCGGACCCGACCGATCGCGAGGAAGGCGAGCCGCATGCACTCCGACCCCCTCCAGGCCGCCGACGGCACCCCCGTCGCCGCGTACACCTGGCTGCCCGAGGGCGGCCGGCCGCGGGCGCTGGTGCAGATCGTGCACGGCGCCGCGGAGCACGGTCTGCGCTACGACCGGTTCGCCCGCTTCCTCGCCGCCCACGGCTACGCCGTCGCCGCCTCCGACCACCGCGGCCACGGCGCCACCGCCGCCGCCACCGGCGGCTACGGCGTCACCGGCACCGGCGACGCGGACCCCTGGCGCGCCGTCGTCGACGACCTCACCGCCGTCGGCGACCGGCTGCGCGCGGACCACCCCGGGCTGCCGTTCGTCCTCCTCGGCCACAGCATGGGCTCGATGCTCGCCCGCGACTACGCCCAGGAGCACGGCGAGGGCCTGGCGGGGCTCGTGCTCACCGGCATCCTGCGCAGCCTGCCGGGCGTGGAGACGGAGACCGCGGTACGCCGGCTGGCGGGGGAGGCGGCCGAGCGCGGGCGCGGCGCCCTCTCGGACTTCGTGCCGGAGATCTTCGCGTCGTTCAACGACCCGTACGAGCACCGCACCGGCTTCGAATGGCTCTCCCGGGACACCGCAGAGGTCGACGCCTACGTCGCCGACGAGCGCTGCGGCTTCCCGTTCGACGTCGCGCTGTCGCTGGGCTGGGTGCTCGGCACCCGGAAGATCAACGACCCGTACAACGTGGCCCGGATCCCCGTCGACCTGCCCGTGCACATCGCCGTGGGCGACCGGGATCCGTGCAACCAGGGCCTTACGCACGTCGCCGAGCTGCTGGAGGACTTCCGCTACGCGGGGCTGCGGGAGCCGACCTGGCGCGCGTACCCCGGGGCGCGCCATGAGATCCTCAACGAGACGAACCGCGCCGGGGTCCAGGCGGACCTGCTCGACTGGCTCGACAAGCACGTGTGACCGACGGGGGAGCACCGATGACCCTCACCGCCGAGGACGTACGCAAGACCGCCCTGGCGCTGCCGCAGACCGCGGAGAAGCTGGCGTGGGGCATGCCCACCTTCCGGGTGAAGGGCAAGATGTTCCTCACCCTGCCGGAGGACGAGACGTCGTTCGCGGTGCGCTGCCCCAAGGTGGAGCGCGACGAACTGGCGCTCGCGGAGCCGGAGAAGTTCTGGGTCGCCGACCACGAGGCGCCGTTCGCCTGGGTACGGGTGCGGATCGCGGCCCTGGAGGACCTCGACGAGCTGCAGATCATCGTCGCCGACTCCTGGCGCCAGGCCGCCCCGCCCCGGCTGCTCGCGGAGCACCCGGAGCTGGCCGGCGAGTCCTGACCCGCGAGGTCCGCGGTCAGGCCGCGGCCCGGGTGCCGGCTCCGGCTCCCGTGAAGGCCGCGATCCGCTCGCGCAGCGAGGCGGGGTCCAGCCCGTGCGCCCGCAGGTGTTCCGGGACCGTGCCGTAGCGCCGCAGCTCGCCCCTGGCGGTGCCGAGGCCCAGCACCCGGTGCGGCACGTCCGCCAGCGCGTCGTTCGCGTACGCGGTGGAGGTGCCGGCGAGGTAGGGCTCGACCAGGACGACGTCCGCGGGTCCCGGGCCCACCGCGGCGCGCAGCGCGGCCGAGTCGAAGGGGCGGACGGTCGTGGCGTACAGCACGGTCACGTCCAGGCCCTCGGTCGCGGCCAGCACGTCGTCCAGCAGCGGGCCGACCGCCACGACCACGCCCGCGCGGCCCTCGCGCACGGTCAGGAACCCCGCGCCGTCGACCGGCCGGCCCGTCGCGTTCGCCTGCTGCGACAGCCGTACGTACACCTTGTCGTCGCCCGCGGCGACCGCGTGCCGCAGCAGCGTCGCGGCCTCGTCCGGATGGCCCGGCACGTGCACCGTCCAGCCGTCGAGGGTGTCCAGCAGCGCGATGTCGCCGGGCGACATGTGGGTGTAGCCGCCGGCCGGCCAGTCGTACGAACCGTAGGCGCTGACCAGCACCGCGCCCGCGTCCTGGTGGCCGAGGTCCAGCTTGACCTGCTCGAAGGGGCGCTCCACGAGGAAGCTGGCGAAGGTGTGCAGCACCGGGCGCATCCCGGCCAGGGCGAGCCCGCCGCCGACGCCGACGAGCAGTTGCTCGCGGATGCCGACGTTGAGCACGCGGTCCGGGTGCCGCCGGGCCGCTTCCGCGAAGCCGTCGGTGCCGATCTCGGCGAGCACGACGGCCAGCCGGGGGTCCTCGTCCAGCAGCCGGGAGGTGACGGAGGCGAAGCGCTCGCGCATCGTGTCCATGGTCGGGCGTCCTTTCCAGGCGGGGGTGGCGCGGGAGTGGTGCGGGGGCGGTCAGTTGTACGCGGGCTCGACGCGGGCGATGACGGCGTGCGCCCGCCCGGGGTGCGGGGCGGTGAAGGCGGCGTACAGCGCCTCGTGGTCGCGGCCGTCGACGGTGGCGGTGGACCAGCCGGCGGCCTCGAAGCGGGCGGCGATGCCGCCGGGCAGGGCATGGCTGGCGGAGGAGTTGTCGACGACGAGGGTGTGCAGGGAGTCCAGGCCGGTGGCGCCGGCGTAGGCGAGGGCTTCGTGGTTGCTGCCCTCGTCCAGCTCGGCGTCGCCGACGAGCACCCACACCCGCGGGTCCCGGCCCGGCCGGCCGTACAGCCCCCGGGCGCGCAGCCCGAGCGCGGTGCCGACGGCCAGCGGCAGGCCGTGGCCCAGCGAGCCGCTGCCGATCTCGACGCCGGGCAGCAGGGTGCGGTCAGGGTGGTGGCCGAGGGGCGAGTCGTACCCGCCGAACCCCGGCAGCCAGTCGGCGGGCAGGAAGCCCTTGGCGGCGAGTACGGCGTAGTACGCCATCGGGCCGTGGCCCTTGGAGAGCAGGAACCGGTCGCGGTCCGGCGCCTCGGCGGTCTCGGGGGTCACCCGCAGGACGCGGTCGTAGAGGACCCACAGCGCGTCGAGGGTGGACGTGGCGGCGGGGCCGTGCTTCTCGTCGCCGGTCATCAGGCCCATGAGGCGCGGCAGATCGTCGTATCCGGCGTGCGGTCGCGGTCGTACGGCGGTCGTTGTCGTCATGCGTCCCACCGTGCAACTTGAAGAATGGTTCAAGTCAACAAGGGCTGGTCACACGGGGGCCGGCGGGCCCGGCGGCGGTCTCAGGGGGTCCGGCGCAGCCGGGCCAGGGCGTCGATCGCCTCCTTCGGCGGCCCCGTCTCCTGCGCCACGGGGCGGCGCACCCGCTCGGCGCGCACGGTCTCCACCGGGTCGTCCGCCAGGTCCGCCAGCACGTCCTGCGCCGTGAACAGCACCGCAGGATCCTGCGGCCCGCCGGTGCCCTCGGTGAGGTTCGCCGAGTCGTGCCCGACGACCAGCAGCTCGCCGTCCGCGGCGAGCGCGGCGGCGGCCCGCCGCAGCACCCGGCGCCGCTGGGCGCCAGGCAGGTGCAGATACGCCACCACGACCAGCTCGTACGCGCCCTCTTCCGGCGCGTACTCCAGCAGGTCGGCCCGTACCCACCGGATCCGCTCCGCGGCCTCCCGCGGCAGCTCCGCCGCCCGCTCGCGGCCCCGGTCCAGTGCGACGCCCGAGAAGTCGACCGCCGTCACCCGCCAGCCGCGGGCCGCGAGCCACAGCGCGTTGCGCCCCTCGCCCGCGGCCAGGTCCAGGGCCCGCGCGGGCGTGATCTCCGCCACCTCGCGGGCCACCCAGCGGTTCGGATCACCGCCCCAAACGAGCTCTTTCGCGGCATAGCGTTCGTCCCAGGCGCCACTGTCCATAAACCTGATCGCTCCCCGCTGCGTCTAACGAGTAGGAGATCACGTTCTCACAGCCGGGCGGAGGATCCGAGATGACCAGTCACCAACCCCCGCAGCAGCAGGTCACCGCGCTTGTGCCGGTGTGCCCGCGCTGCGGTCGCGTCCGCTGCATCTGCCCGCCCATGGCGGCCGCCTGAGCGGCCGCCATGGGCTCGCCCCACCGGGGTTCAGGGATGCTTGCGCTGGTGCCCGAAGCGCACGCCGTCCAGCTTGAATCCGTGCACGGTGGGATCGACCCGGCGCTGCATCGCGCGCCGCTCCGGAGCCGCCTCGATCACCGGCTCCGGTTCGCCCGCCGCGGTGATCCGCGCCAGCAGCCGCGCGCGCAGCCCGTCGGCGAGCGCGCGGTGCGAGGCGAGCCCGACAAGGTTGTCGAGCTCGTACGGGTCGTGGGCCAGGTCGTACAGCGCCGTCTCGACGTACCTGCTGCCGGAGCGGGTACGCCAGCCGTCGGCCGCCGGGTCGACGACGTAGTACTTCCACCGTGAGGTGCGCAGCGCCCGTCCGCACTCGGACTCGCTGACCTGGACGAAGACGTCCTCCGGCCAGTCGGCATCCGGGTCGCGGACCAGCGGCAGGAAGGAGCGCCCGTCCATCTCCTCCGGGACGTCGAGCCCCGCGGCGTCCAGGAGGGTCGGCGGCAGGTCCAGGGTGCTGACCGGAGCGTCGAGCACCCGGCCGCCGGCGAAGCCGGGACCGCGCAGGGCCAGCGGCACCCGGATCGAACCGTCGTGGCAGGAGCGCTTGTACTCGAAGTTGCGGGTACGGAAGTGGCTGCCGTGATCGGAGGTGAACGCCACGATCGTGTCGTCGAGCAGGTCCATGCTGCGCAGGGCGTCCAGCAGCCGGCCCAGGCCCTCGTCGACGCGCCGGATCTGGCCGCAGTAGCCTGCGATGTGCCGGTGCGCGGTGCCGCCTTCCGCGGACAGCGCGGCCAGGTCCGGCGGCAGCCAGCGGCCGGTGTAGCGCTCCTCGTAGCCGTCGGGGGCGGGGTAGTCGTCGACCTCGTTCTGGTGGTGCGGCTCGATGAGGGAGAGGAAGAGGAAGAACGGCTCCTCGTGGTGGTCGGCGGCGAACCGGATCGCCGCGTCGAACAGCGCGTCGGAGCGGTAGCCGGGCAGCCGCACCGGGTCGCCGTCCTCGTCGTACATCACCGTGCGGTACGCGTCCGAGGTGAACTCCAGCACGTTGGAGGCCAGCCAGTGCTGGTATCCGCCGCGGTCCTCCGGCGGCACCGGGTCCTCGCCGGCCAGGTGCCACTTGCCGATGTACCCGGTGGTGTAGCCGGCGTCGCCGAAGTGGTGCGCGAGCGTACGGGCGTCGCGCGGCAGCGGGATCCCGTTGCGGTAGCAGCCGGTGTCGGTGGGCCACCGGCCCGTCTGCAGCGCCGCCCGGGCGGGCGCGCAGACGGGCTGCGGGGTGATCGCCGCCGACGCGTACGTGCCCGAGCGGGCCATCCGGTCGAACGCGGGCGTCAGGTCGAGCGGGTTGCCGCCCGCGCCCGTCGTGTCCCAGCGCTGCTGGTCGGTGAAGACGACGATGACATGGGGACGCCGGTCGGGCATCGGGGTCCTTTCCGCATGGTCGGGTGGGGGGTCACTTCAGGCCGGTCAGGGCGATTCCGCGGACGAAGTAGCGCTGGCTGAAGATCAGCAGCAGCGCTGTCGGTACGAACATGATGACCGACCCCGCGGCGGTGAGGTGCCAGAGCTGGAACTGCTCCTGGCTGAACTGGGTCAGCCCCACCGGGATCGTCCGCATCCGTTCCGAGGTCGTCACGACCAGCGGCCAGAGGAACTCGTTCCACTGGAAGACGAACGTGAACAGGCCCAGCACCGCCAGCGCCGGCTTGCACTGCGGCAGGATGATGCGCCAGTAGATGGTGAACTCGTTCGCCCCGTCCACCCGGGCCGCGTGGATGAGGTCGTCGGGGATCGGCTGGATGAACTGCCGCATGAGGAAGATGCCGAAGCCGTCCATCAGGAACGGCACGATGAGCCCCTGGTAGCTGTCCAGCCAGCCGAGGTCCGACATCATCACGTACAGCGGGATCATGCGGACGAAGAGCGGGATCATCAGCGTGGCGAGGATCGCGACGAACAGCGTGTTCTTGAACGGGAAGTCGAACTTGGCGAACACGTAGCCCACCAGCGGGTCGAAGATCAGGTGGGAGAGCGCGATCGCGCCCGCGACCACCAGGCTGTTGAGGATGAAGCTGCCGAACGGCGCCTCCTCGAACAGCGTGGAGTAGTTGCCCCACTGCGGCGTCTCCGGCCAGAGGACCGACTCCGCCGACAGCATCTCCTTCTCGGTCTGCAGCGACAGCGAGACGGTGTACAGCAGCGGCACGACGGTGATCAGGCTGGCGACGGTGAGCAGCACGTAGGCGATCGTCTTGTACGTCCTGGCGGTCATCAGTGCTGCACCTCCCGGTCCCGGCCGATGCGCAACTGCACCAGCGTGAAGGCCACGATGACGAGCAGCAGGAGCACCGAGAGCGCGGACGCGTAGCCGAAGTTGCGGGCGCGGAACGCCAGCTCGAAGACGTGGAAGACGAAGAGGTCGGAGGCTTCTCCCGGGCCGCCGCGGGTGATGATGTACGCCTGCCCGAACGCCTGCAGCCCGGTGATCACGGCCATCACGGAGACGAACAGCGTGGTCGGGGTGAGCAGCGGCACCGTGATCCGCCGGAAGCGCTGCCAGCCGTTGGCGCCGTCGACCTTGGCGGCCTCGTAGTACACGTCCGGGATGCCCTGGAGCCCGGCCAGGAAGAGGATCATCGTGTATCCCGTGGTCATCCACAGCGTCACCGCGACGATGGTGGCCACCGGGTGGGTGTTCAGCCACTCCTGGGTCGGCAGGCCGAGGTCGGACAGTATCCGGTTGAGGATGCCGAGTTCGGGGTCGAGGATGTTGCGCCACATCAGGCCGACCACGGCGATCGACGTCAGGTACGGCACCAGCAGCGCGAGCTTGAACGCCAGGCTGCCGCGCAGCTTCTGGTTGATGAGCACCGCGAGGCCCATGCCCAGCACGATGGCGCCGACGGTGGTGGCCACGGCGAACTGAAGCGTGACCTTGAAGGCGTTGCGTGCCTGCGGGTCCTCGAAGGCGTTGGTGTAGTTGTCGAGCCCGGCGAACTCGTCGGTCCGCTGGCCCGTCAGCATGCTGGTGTTGAGGATGTCGGCGATCGGGTAGTAGAAGAAGATCGCGAAGAAGACGAGCGCCGGCGCCAGGAACACGTACGCGGTACGCGCCTGGCGCCGGGCGATCGGGGAGCGCTTGGTGCGCTTCGTGCGCTTCGGGAGCTCCATGGGCTCCGGGCGCTGGGGGAGTTCGGCCGGCGTTGCCATGTGTGCTTAGCCCTTGAGGATGTTCTTGGCCGCGTCGTCGTAGGCGGCGAACGCCTCTTCCGCGCCGGCCCCCTCGATCAGCATGCTCTCGTAGAGCGTCTTGTAGATGTCCTCCAGCTCGCCCGCCTTGCCGGTGGTGTAGACGCGGGTGCGGAACTCCTCGGCGTACGGCAGCCCCTCCGTGAACGGCTTGACGTCCGGGTTCTCCTGGACGACCGGCTCCTTCGCCCACGACTTGCGCGGCATCAGCATGCTGGATTCCTCGGTCGCCGCGGTCTCGGTCTTGAGCGCGGTGATCCGCTTGATGAAGTCCCAGGACAGGTCGGGGCGTTTGGCCTGCGCGGGGATGAACAGCGTGGTGCCGCCCGCGATCGTCGACTGCCGCTTGCCCGTCAGCGCGGGCGCGATCCCGTACTCGAGGTCCGGGTTGGACTGCTTGATGATCGGGATGTCCCAGGGTCCTGTCAGGATCATGGCGGTGCGCTCGGCGGCGAAGAACTTCGCGGCCCGCGTCACGTCCAGGGAGGTCGTCGGCTTGGGGGAGACCTTGTGCTCGTGTACGAGGTCCCGCTGGAACTGCATCGCCTCCATCGCGGCGGCGCGCGGCTGCAGCAGCTCGCCGCTGTCCGCGTCGTACTCGTGCACGCCGTTCTGGAGCATCCACGGGTAGGAGTAGCTGAGCCCGTCGTTGAGCACCGTGCCGTTGACGTCGCCGGTGGTCAGCCCGCGTGCGGCGGCGAGGAAGTCGTCCCAGGTGGCGGGCGGTTCGATGCCCGCGTCGTCGAGCATCTTGCGGTTGTAGAACAGCAGCGTGCAGGTGTAGTGCATCTGGATGCCGTACACCTGGCCCTCGTGGGTGTTGTCGGAGACGGCGACGTCCAGCCAGTCGTCCGGGAACCCGATCTTCGCGCCGTCCTTGTCGAGGTACTTCCGCAGCGACAGCGCGTCCTTGCTGAGCGCGAACTCCTGCACCCAACTGCCCGGCTCCTCCACCACGTCCGGCACGTTGCCGGACTGGAAGTCCGAGACGAGCTTGGTGCGCAGGTCCTCCCACTGGAACTTCTGCAGCTCCACGGTGACCCCGTGGTCCTTCTCGAACTGCGCGACGACGTCCTTGTACGCCTCGTACTCGTGCGCGTTGTTCCAGTACGCGAGGAACGTGCCGCCGCCCCCGCCGCCGCCCGACTCGGCCTCGGGCGCGCCCGAGCCGCAGGCGGCCAGGGGGAGTGCCGCGGCGGCACCGCCGGCGACGCCCAGCATCCTGCGCCGGGTCATCCACTGACCGTTGATGGCTGGCCTTGCTGACATGCGGGTGCTCCTCTCGCCGTGCATTCGGTTGGTCATGCGCCCGTCGGACGCGCGCTCGTTCACGTCGACTCCCTGGGTATGAAGGCCCAGGGCAGGACGATCTCGCGGGCCGCCGGCGGCTCCGCCGCCGCCAGCCGTTCGAACAGCAGCCCGGCGACGCGGCTGAAGTCGATCTGCCGCTGTCCCACGGTGCTCAGCGCGGGGCGGATCACCGAGCCCTCCTCCAGGTTCCCGACGCCGAGGACCGCCACGTCCGCGGGCACCGTGCGGCCCGTGTCGCGGACCGCCCATATCGCGCTGATCGCCGCCCGGTCGGAGGCCACGAACAGGGCGTCCGGCGGCTCGGGCAGGGCCATGAGCGCGGCGGTGGCGCGGTAGCCCTCGACGCGGCTGTCGGCGCCGGCGCCGACGAGCCGGCCGTCCGGCCGCAGGCCGTGCCGCCGCAGCGCGTCCCGGTACGCGGTCAGCCGCGCGGAGCGGTCGCCCAGCTCCAGGTCGTGCCGGTGGCCGAGGAAGGCGACCCGCCGGCGGCCTGCGGCCAGCAGGTGGTCCAGCGCCTCGCCGCACGCCTCGTACTCCGGGGTGCGCACGACGTCGAAGCCGTCCGGCGCCACGGAGTTGTCGACCACGACCATCGCCAGCCGGCCGCGGGCCAGCTCGCCGAAGTCGCCGAAGTGGCGCGCCGAGTCGAAGAAGACGGCGCCGTCCGCCAGGCCCTGGCGGAGCAGCCGGGCGGCGTGCGCGGCGTGCGCGGGGGAGTCGACGATGAGGGTGAGGACGCCGTAGCCGTCGGCCTCCGCGGCCGCGTGCAGATCCCGTACCAGTTGCTCCTGTACGGGGCTGCCCAGCGAGCCGATCACCAGGCAGACCCGCTCGGTGCGGCGCTTGCGCAGCCCGCGCGCGGAGCTGTTCGGCACGTAGCCGAGATCCCGTACGGCCGCCAGCACCCGTTCGCGGGTGTCGGCCCCGATCCGGTTGTCCCGCCCGTTGACCACGTAGCTCACCGTCGCGACGGACACCCCCGCGAGGGCGGCGACGTCGCGGACCGTGGGACGCGTCTTCTTCGGCATGATGATACGTTTAAGCACCCGGAGCGCGGCAGGGTCAAGCCTTCGTACGTGAAGTCTCGTGACGAATCGTCAAGCCCCAGGTCAGCGCGGTGCGCGTGTGGGCTAGATGCGCACCCCGTGCCCGCGCAGATAGCGCAACGGGTCGACGTCGGACCCGTAGCCGGGGCCGGTGCGGACCTCGAAGTGCAGATGCGGTCCGGTGGAGTTCCCCGTCGATCCGGAGCGGCCGATGCGCTGCCCGGCGTTGACCGGCCGGCCGGCGCTCACGGTGACCGCGG
Organism: Streptomyces sp. NPDC004134; assembly: GCF_042874195.1. Classification (NCBI taxonomy): domain Bacteria; kingdom Bacillati; phylum Actinomycetota; class Actinomycetes; order Kitasatosporales; family Streptomycetaceae; genus Streptomyces; species Streptomyces sp. NPDC004134. The sequence goes on from NZ_JBIAMS010000003.1 coordinate 166,128, forward strand.
AGAGGTGCGCGTACTGGCTGTAGCGCCCGTCGCGGTGCCGGATGACCACCTCGTACCCGTACGCGCCCGCCCAGCCGGCGCTGACCACCTCGCCGTCGGCGACGGAGCGCACCCCGGTGCCGACGGAGACCGGGAAGTCGACCCCGGTGTGGTAGCCGCTGGACCAACTGCTGCCGCTCGCGCCGTACGGGGTGCCGATGGCGGCGCCGGCGAGCGGGGAGGTGTAGTCGGCGGCGGGCTTGGCCTCGGGTTTCGGCTTCGGCCTGGCCTTGGGCTTGGCCTCGGCCTGGGGCGCGGGGGCCCGCTTCTTCGCCTCCGGCTTCGTCCGGTCCGGCTTGGTCTTCGCCGGCCTGGCCTTCGCCTTGGGCTTGGCCTTGTCGGCCTTCCCCTTGCCGCCGGCCTTCGCCTTGTCCGGGGTCTTCTGCGACCCGGCCGCCTTCGCGCCGTCGTCCCCGGACTTCTTCGTCCCGGCCGCGGGGGAGTCCGCGCGGGGCTTCGGCGGGGCCGCGGCGCCACCGCGGAGGGCGAGGCGCTGGCCGGGGAGGATGAGGTCGGGGTCGGCGCCGACGACGCCGCGGTTGCGCTCGTACAGCGCGGGCCAACCGCCGCGCACGCGGTGCTGGTCGGCGATGCCGGAGAGGGTCTCCCCGGCGGCGACCTCGTGGTGGCCGGGCTTGTTGCCGACCGTGCCGGCCCGCCCGCCCTGCGGTGCGGCGGCGCTGCCGTCCGCCGCCGTCTCCGTATCGGCGCGGTCGGATAACGCGCCGTCGGACGGCGCCTTCAGGCCCTCCTGCGCCCGGTCCCTGGCCGGGCTGTGCAGCGCGTCCGCGGGCGCGCCCGCGGCCGGCGTGGCAGCGCCGGCGACCAGCGGCAGCGCGAGCCCCGCGCCGCTCGCGGTGACGGTGAGGGAGGCCCGCGACACCGGGCCGGGGCGGTAGCGGCGGTGCCTGCCGCGCCCTGTGCGCTCTGACATGACTGAGTCACTTTCCGTGTGCCGAGACCTGAGCGAACGATAGAAGTGCCCATGCGGTTGGACAAGAGGGCGTACGCCGCCGCCTCCGTGACCTCGTACGCGGCAGCCGCCCCGGCCGCTCCCCGGCCCCGCCCGCGGCGCCCCGTCCCCGAATGGCCTAGCCCGACAAGAGATTAGACAAAGTCTAATGTAGGATGGGATCCACAAGCACGAGCAAGGAGGCGCCCACACATGACCACGATCCTCGACAAGAAGGCCCTGGACGTCACCGGCGAGGCGCTGCAGGGCGCGCTGGTCGATCTGCTGGATCTCTCCCTCCAGGGCAAGCAGGCCCACTGGAACCTGACCGGTCCCCTCTTCCGCGAGCTGCACCTCCAGCTCGACAAGATGGTGAAGATGGCCCGCGGGCACGCCGACACCCTCGCCGAGCGGGCCGCGGCCCTGGGCGTGAGCCCGGACGGCCGGGCGAAGACCATCGCCGCCGGCAGCCCGCTGCCCGACATCGGGCCGGGGAAGATTTCGGACCAGAAGGTCATCGACGACGTCACCGACATGCTGGAGAAGGCTTCCGCGCGCATGCGGCAGCGGGTGGCTGACACCGACGACACCGACCTCATCACGCAGGACCTGCTCATCACCGCCACGCAGGACCTGGAGCAGCAGGCGTGGTTCTTCCGCTCGCACCGCATCGGCTGACGCGGATCGGCTGACGCGGCTCCTGAGCCGGCCGCGGATCCGTCCCCCCGTCGGGTCCGCGGTCTTCCGGGCCGCGGCCGGCGGCGGCACCGTCATGCCGCCGCCCGCCGTGGCCGTCCCCCCCCGCCCCGGCCCGTACGCGCCCCCCGCGTGCGGGCCGGTGGTGTGTCAGGCCGGGTTCTCGGCGTGGGTCAGGGTCTGCCAGGCCACGAAGATGTTGTTCGACCCGGCCGGCCGGCTCTGCTCGGTGTAGCGGCCGGTGTTGGTCATGGCGATGCCCATGCGGTGGTGCAGGGCGTTGTAGCCGATCTCGGTGACCGGGCCGAGGCCGCGATCGACGCTGCCGCCGCAGAGCCAGCCGGGCGGCGCCTCGCCCAGCTCGTAGCGCGACTGGAAGCCGAGCGCGTGCCGCAGCCGCTCGCCGACGTCGGTCCGGTACAGGTCCTCGCCCTGGATCCGGGAGGTCTCGGCCACGTGCGAGATCGAGGCCAGACCGTATCCGGTGTGGGTGAAGTCGCGGCAGGTCTCCTGCGTCAGCCCGGTGACGAAGGTGGACTGCCCCTGCCAGTAGTTGATGATCTTCTGCCGGGTGTCGAGGTTCTGCTTCGGCACGGTCCTGGGCAGCGCGCCGTCGGACTCCAGGTAGATGAACGCGGGCACGCGGGTGCGGAAGGTCTGCATCGCCCGGTCGTACGCGCCCTTGTCCTCCAGGAAGACGGCGATGCCCACGGCCGCCTCCATCATCGTCAGCTCCCAGTTGCCGTTGGAGGTGGAGCCGCCGATGATCTCCGGCAGATAGACGTTGCGGAGCATCGTCGCGAAGCGCGCCTCGTTCGGCCAGCCGCCGCCGTACGTGTACTTGATGATCTCCGCGGCCTTCGGCCAGGAGGAGCCGGCCCAGCCGGTCTGCAGCGGCGCGTTGCTGTTGGTGTGGTCCCTGAGGGTGGCGGACCAGGCGTCCATCAGCTCGATGGACTTGCGCGCGTAGCGCTCGTCGCGGGTGAAGTACCAGGCGAGCGCGGTGGTGTACGCGGCGATCGCGTCCTCGCGCTCGTCCGTGCAGCCGTAGTTGGGGTTCGAGTACGAGCCGCACTCGACGACCGCGCGGGGCTTGGGCGTACGGCTGAGGCTCGCGTACCTGCTGCCCATCATCTGGTCGTAGGCGCCCTTCCAGGGCTGGGCGCCGGCGTCGACCTTCGCCCGGGTGAAGTCCAACTGGCCCCGGGAGACGGTGACTCCCGGGTGGGTGAAGGTCGCGGGCGCGGCGTCGGCGCGCTCGGTGCCCGGCCCGCCGAGGAGCGAGGCGACCAGGGCGGTGACGGCGGCCACGAGGGTGGCGAACAGCGCGGCGCGCGGTCTGCAGCGATGGTGTGCGGGTGTGGGGGTGCCCTGCATGGTGGGGTCCATCCGTTCGCGTATATGAACGTTGAGTGTTCACATGAACACCGTGACAGCCCGTGACCTTAGGTACGTACCAACTGCCCGTCAAGGGGCGGGGCATGGCCCGTACACACACGACGACCGGGACGGGGCGCCGCGCACCCCGTCCCGGTCGTGAACCGCTGCGGCCGGGTCAGTCCCGCCCGGCCGGGCGTACCACCGCCGCCGCGCCGCCGCCGCGGCGCTCCGGCTCCGCCGCCGCGACCCAGCGCCCGTCGGGCAGCCGCTCGACGCCGGTCGCCGCGCCGATCTCGCCGCCGTCGGCGAACCGGTGCCCCAGCTCCGCCAGTTCACCGCGCGCCGGCAGGCCGAGGAACCCCGGCTCCGCCGACGTCGAGGCGGTGTTGCGCTGGCTGGCGCGCGGCGCCGCGATGGCCTCCGGCAGCGTCAGCCCGCGGTCGAGCCGTCCGGTCAGCACCTGGAGCACGGTGGTGATGATCGTGGAACCGCCCGGCGAGCCGGTCGCGAGCAGCGGCTCGCCGCCGTCGAGGACGATCGTCGGCGCCATCGAGGACCGGGGCCGCTTGCCGGGACCCGGCAGGTTCGGGTCCGGCACGCCCGGCACGGCCGGGGTGAAGGAGAAGTCCGTCAGTTCGTTGTTGAGCAGGAAGCCGCGGCCGGGCACGGTGATGCCGCTGCCGCCCGTCTGCTCGATCGTCATCGTGTACGCGACGACGTTGCCCCACTTGTCGGCGGTCGTCAGATGCGTGGTGCTCGGGCCCTCGTACGACGTGTCCTCCGGCGCGCCCTTCGCCGCGCAGGAGGCGTCCGGGCGGCGCGGGTCGCCCGGGGCGAGCGGGCTGGTGAGCACGGCGTCGGGGGAGATGAGGCAGGCGCGGGAGTCCGCGTACGGCTGGGAGAGCAACTCCCGCGTCGGCACCCGGGAGAAGCGCGGGTCGCCCACCCACCGGCCGCGGTCGGCGAAGGAGACGCGGGACGCCTCCAGGAAGCGGTGCAGGTACTGGGCCTCGGACAGCCCGCCGAGGTCGGTGCCCTCCAGGATGTTCAGCGCCTCGCCGACGGTGGTGCCGCCGGACGACGACGGCGCCATCCCGTAGACGTCGAGCCCGCGGTACGCGACGTGCGTCGGCTGCTGCCGCGCCACCCGGTACGCGCGCAGGTCCGCGGGGCGCAGGTCGCCCGCGCGTACGACGCGGTCGGCGTCCGGGTCGACCGGCGGCCGGCGCACGGTGTCCGACACGTCCGCGGCCAGGTCCCCGCGGTACATCGCCCCGGCGCCCTCGTCGGCCAACTGCCCGTAGGTGGCGGCCAGGTCGGGGTTGCGCAGGGTGCTGCCCACCGCCGGCGGTGCGCCGCCGGGCAGGAACAGCTCCCGGGTGGCGGGGAAGTCGCGGAAGCGCGCCTCGTTGGCCGCGGTCTGCGAGCGGAACGTCTCGTCGACGGTGAAGCCCTCCTCGGCCAGCCGCGTCGCCGGCGCCAGCGCCTCGCCGAGCGAGGCCGTGCCCCACTGGCGCAGCGCCTGCTCCCAGGTCGCGGGCGTGCCGGGCACGCCGACGGACAGGCCGCTGGTCACCGCCTGGTCGAACGGGATGGCCGCGCCGTTCTCCATGAAGAGCTTCTCGTCGGCGCTGCGGGGCGCCTTCTCGCGGCCGTCGAGGGTGGCGACCCGGCCGCTCCTCGCGTCGTAGTACACGAAGTAGCCGCCGCCCCCGATGCCGCCCGAGTACGGCTCGGTGACCCCGAGCGCGGCGGCGGTGGCGACGGCGGCGTCGACCGCGTTGCCGCCGTCGCGCAGGACTTCGATGCCGGCCGCGGTGGCGTCGGCGTCGACGCTGGCGACGGCGCCGCCGTAGCCCGTCGCCACCGCGGACTTCGGCGGCGCGGGCGCGTCGGTCCCGGCGGCCGTCGGCGGCGCGGCGGCCCCCGCGGTGGCGAGGATCGCGGCGAGGGCGAGGGGAACGGTGGGGCGGCGCAACCGCATTGGGGCCTCCCGGCCGGGTGGGCGTCACGGACCCGGCCCATTGTGGTGACCGCGGCGGCCGCCGTCACCGGGGCGTAGGGGGACGTTCGGGAACGTCTGCGCGGACGACATGGACGGATCGTCTAGAGTTGGACACTATGACTCATCTGGTGGACGAGCGATCCGGCCGTACGTACCCCTTCGACGCCCTCCGCTGGCGCGCGGACGACGGCACCCCCCTCCAGGCCGGCGGCGTGCCCGGGATCGGCAGGGACGACATCGACACCGCCGAGCGCTCCCTGTGGCGCTACCGCGCCGCCCTGCCCTTCGGCATCGAGGCGCCCGTCTCCCTCGGCGAGGGCCGCACCCCGCTGCTCGCCCGCCGCTGGGGCGAGGGGGAGGTGTTCTTCAAGCCGGAGTGGTTCGGCCCCACCGGCAGCTTCAAGGACCGCGGCAGCACCGTGATGATCTCCGCGCTCGCCGGGCTCGGCGTCGACGAGGTCATCGAGGACAGCTCGGGCAACGGCGGCGCCTCCGTCGCCGCCTACTGCGCCGCCGCCGGCATCCGCGCCCGGATCCTCGCCCCCGAGGGCACCTCCCCGGCGAAGGTGCTGCAGGCCCGCGCGTACGGCGCCGAGGTCGAGCTGGTCCCCGGCGGCCGGGACGCCACCGCCGCCGAGGCCGTTCGCAGGGCCGCGACCGTCCCGTACGCGGGGCACAACTGGCACCCGCTCTTCCTCCAGGGCACCAAGACCCTCGCCTACGAACTCTGGGAGGACCTCGGCTTCGCCGCCCCCGACTGCGTCGTCACCGTCGCCGGCGCCGGCAGCACCGTCCTCGGCCTCGACGCCGGCTTCGGCGAACTCCTCGCCGCCGGCCACATCGACCGCCGCCCCCGCATCCTCGCCGCCCAGCCCGCCAACTGCGCCCCCATCCACGCGAGCTTCGCCGCCGGCGCCGACGGGCCCGTACCCGCCGGCTTCGCCCCGACGATCGCCGAGGGCACCGCGATCCGCGAGCCCGTCCGGCTGCCGGAGGTGCTGCGCGCCGTGCGCCGCTCCGGCGGGGACATGGCGGCGATCGGCGAGGACGGCATCCGCGCCGCCGTCGTCCGCCTCGCCGCCCTCGGCCTCTACGCCGAGCCGACCAGCGCCACCGCCGCCGCGGCCGTCGACGTCTTCCGCGCCCGCGGCGCCATCCGGCCGGGCGAGACGACGGCCGTGCTGCTCACCGGCACCGGGCTGAAGGCGGCCCCGGTGCTGGCCGGCGTGTTCGGGGGCGGGGCGTGAGCGCCGAGGACGAACTGCTGCTGCGCGAGGCCGAGAAGATCGTCACCGCCCTGGGGCGGATGTTCCCCGGCGTCTGCGAGGTCGTCCTGCACGACCTGCGCGACCCGCGGCACGCGGTCCGTACCATCGAGAACCCGCTCTCCGGCCGCAGCCCCGGCGACCCCGCCACCGAGCTGGGCCTCGCCCGCATCGAGGACCCGGACTACCCCGAGGTCATCCAGAACTATCCCAACCGCTTTCCCGACGGCCGGCCCGCGAAGAGCACGTCGATCGGCATCCGGAACTCCGCCGGCGCATACGTCGCGGCCCTCTGCCTCAACCTCGACGTCTCCGTCCTCGACCGCACGGCCCGTACGCTCCAGGCCCTCACCGCCGTGGAGGACCCCGGGCTGCCGCTGACCGAGACCCTGCGGGCGCGTACCGCGGACGAACTGCGCGCGGCCGTCGAGGAGTTCGCCGCCGCCCGCGGCCAGACGCCGCGGGCGCTGGCCTCCGCGGACCGCCGCGAGCTGGTCCGCGACCTGCGCGCCCGCGGGCTGCTGGAGGTCAGGAGCGCGGTCCGGCTGGTCACCGAGCTGCTCGGGGTGTCGCGGGCGACGGTCTACAACTACCTGCGCTGAGGCCGCACGGGGCGGTGCCGCCGAACGGGGTGCCCCGGCCGCCCCCGTTCGGCCCCACTCTGGATGCGTACGGGCAGCGGGCGTTCGAGTCTGACGGTGGAGGTGTGCCATGGCACCCAGTCGATTCCCCCGCCGCCTTGCGGTCCTGCTCCTCGCGCTGCTCACCGTCGTCGCGGCCGGCGGCCCCGCCGAGACGCTGCCCCGCGGGCCGCACCGCGCGACGGCCCCCTTCCGCCACCCCGGGGTGCTGGTCAGCGGCCCCCAACTGCGCGCCGTACGCTCCCGGGTGAACGACGGCGACAGGCCCTTCCGCGCCTTCCGCGCGATGCGCCGCAGCCGCTACGGCCGCCTCTCCTACGTCCCGCACCCGGTGCCGGTCGTCGAGTGCCCGCCGGACACCAACCCCGGCGTCGGCTGCACGGACGAGCGCGAGGACGCCATCGCCGCGTACACCCACGCGCTGATCTGGGCCGTCACCCGGGACCGCGCGCACGCCGAGAAGGCCGTGCAGATCATGGACGCCTGGTCCGCCGGGCTCACCGACCACACCGAGGGCAACGCCCCGCTCCAGGCCGCCTGGGCCGGCTCCTCCTGGGCCCGCGCCGCCGAGCTGGTCCGCGCCACCTACGACGGCTGGCCGCGCGCGGCCGCACGCCGCTTCGGCCGGCTGCTGCGCGAGGTCTACCTCCCCGAGGTCACCGGCGCCGTCCCCGACTACAACGGCAACTGGGACCTGGCGATGACCGACGCCGCCACCGGCATCGCCGTCTTCCTCGACGACCGCCCCGCCTACGACGCGGCCCTGCGCCGCTTCCGCGCCCGCGTGCCCGCGTACTTCTACGTCCGCGCCGACGGCCCCCGGCCCAAGCCCCCGCCCGGCGGCAAGACGGACACGGCCAGGGAGATCACCACCTACTGGTTCGGCCAGCGCACCTACCCCCAGGGCCTGGCCCAGGAGGCGTGCCGCAACCTGATGCACGTCGGCTACGCCCTCGCCGCCACCGCGCACATCGCCGAGACCGCCTGGCACCAGGGCACGGACCTCTACGCCGAGGTGCAGCCGCGGATCACCGCCGCGCTGGAGCTGCACGCCCGCTACCAGCTCGGCGAGCGCCCGCCCGCGTCGCTGTGCGGCGGCCGGGTGGAGCGCACCATGGGCCCCGACCTGGAGGTGGCGTACCACCACTACCACGACCGGCTCGGCGTCGACCTGCCGCAGACCGCGAAGCTGCTCGCGCGGCAGCGGCCCGCGGGCACGGACGACCTGTTCGTCGCCTGGGAGACCCTGACGCACGCGGCCAACCCCGGCTGACGCCCGGCCATCCGACGACCGCCGGCCGTCCACCAGCCGCCCCCCCGAACCGAGGAGCCGTCACATGCTCACGACCGCCGGCACCGCCGCCCAGCCGGACAGCCCGCCCCCGCACGCCGAGGCCGCCCACGGGCCCGCGGTGACCGCGACCGCGGTGGTGCAGGACCGCGCGGGGCGCGTCCTCGTGCTGCTGCCCGCCGAGCCGGCCGCCGACGCCGAGCCCGTGCTGCCCGGCGTCGCCGTCTCCGGCCTGCAGACCCCGGAGGAGGCGCTGACCCGCGCGCTGCGCGACGCCCTCGGTGCCGACCTGCCCGCCGGGCGGCTCCTCGCCGTGGACTCCGTCCCCCCTGCCGGCGGCCGCGCCGGGCTCGTCCACCTCTACGCGGCCGCGCCGCCGGCCGCCGCGGCGGCCGCCCTCGGCGCCGCCGGTGACGGGGACCCCGCCGGACTCACCACGACCTGGCTGGACCGCGACGCCGCCCTCGCCGCCCTGCCCGCCCTCGCCGCCCGCCGGCTGCGCGCCGCGCTCGACGCCTGGGACACCGGCGCCGTCGCCCACCTCGTCGGCGGCGAACCCCAGCCCGGCTCGTGCGCCGCCGTCTCCGCCGGCCGCCGCGCGGAACTGGAGCATGCCGCCGCGCTGGACCCGTCCTCGTACCTCGCCGTGCGCCCGCGCGTGCTCGTCGGCGCCGGCGCACTGGTGCGCGACAGCGCGGGCCGGCTGCTGCTGGTCCGCGCCGGCTACCGCGACGACGGCCGCTGGCAACTGCCGGGCGGCGGCGTCGACAGCGACCTCGGCGAGACCCCGCGCCCCGCGGCGCGGCGGGAGCTGCGCGAGGAGACCGGGCTCGACCGGCCGCTCGGCCGGCTGCTCGCCGTCGACTTCGCCTCGCGCAGGCCCGCGCCCGCGCTCGTCGTCTACGTGTACGACGGCGGGGTGCTGGACTCCGCCGACCTGGCCGGCGTGCGGGTCGACGGCACCGAGATCGTCGACTGGCGGCTGGCGTCGCCCGACGAGTTCGACGACCTGCTGCCGCCGCGCGGCGCCGCCATCGCGCGGGCAGGTCTCGGCGCGCTGGAGGACGGCGGCGGGCCGCTCGACCTCGTCGCGGGCCGGCCGGCCTGAGCGCCGCGCCCGGTCCGTACCGTACGGACCGGGCCGGGCGGCGGCGCCCCGGCCCGTACTCCCGCGGCCCTACGCGCTGGTAACGTCCGGTCATGAGCGGACACGTACGCATCGAGCGCACCGGCCCCGTCACCACCGTCGTCCTCGCCCGGCCCGGCGTCCGCAACGCGGTCGACGGCCCCACCGCCGCCGAACTCGCCGCCGCCTTCCGGGACTTCGACGCCGACCCCGGCGCCCGCGCCGCCGTGCTGTGGGGCGAGGGCGGCACCTTCTGCGCGGGCGCGGACCTCAAGGCCATCGGCACCCCCGAGGGCAACCGCGTCGCGCCCGACGGCGACGGGCCCATGGGCCCCACCCGGATGCGCCTGACCAAGCCCGTCATCGCCGCAGTCAGCGGGCACGCGGTCGCCGGCGGGCTGGAGCTGGCGCTCTGGTGCGACCTGCGGGTCGCGGAGGAGGACGCGGTGTTCGGGGTCTTCTGCCGCCGCTGGGGCGTGCCGCTGATCGACGGCGGCACCGTACGGCTGCCGCGGCTCATCGGCACCGGCCGCGCCCTCGACCTCATCCTCACCGGCCGCCCGGTCCCGGCCCCCGAGGCGTACGAGATGGGACTCGCCAACCGGCTCGTGCCGCCCGGCCGGGCGCGTGCCGCGGCCGAGGAACTGGCCGCGGAGATCGCCCGGTTCCCGCAGACCTGCCTGCGCGCCGACCGTGCCTCGGTGCTGGAGCAGCACGGCCTGCCGGAGGCGGAGGCCATTGCGGCGGAGCTGCGACACGGCAGCGCCGCGCTCGGCGAGGCGGTCGCCGGGGCCGGGCGCTTCGCCGCGGGGGAGGGGCGGCACGGGGCGTTCTGAGCCGCGGGTGTCCCTCAGCCGGGGACCGGGAGCATGAACGACCCGCGCGGCGTGTCCCAGTGCCCGCCCCCGGCGATGTGCGACACGACCGCCCGCTCCAGCGTCGTACGCGCCGGCAGCGCCCTGACGTCCGCGGGCGTACGCACCATCCGCCGGAACACGAACTCGACGATTCCGCGGTCGGACGCCGCGAGCCCGTTCTCGTCCGGCTCCGGCACGTCGGCCGGGTCCCGCGGATCGAGGGTGAACCGGCGCTGGAAGCGCACGATGTTGCTTCCGGCCGGCAGATACTCCGCGAGCTGCGGATCCAGCAGCCACGACCTGCAGTTCATTCGCAGGTCACCGCGGGCCGCGCTGTCCTTCGCGCCGTAGAGGAACGCACCGAAGCGGCGCGGGAAGAACTCCGCGGCCCGCGCGTACGACTCCTCGCACGCCTGCGGGTCCAGCGGGCCGCCCTCCGGGATGTGCACGTCCAGGCCGTGGCCGGCGACCGGGTCGCGGTCGAGGTTGAACTGCAGCCGCCCGAGCCGGTAAAGGATGCCGCCGTACGGCAGCACCATCCACCACTGCTTGTCCATACCGCCCACGCCGTACACCCGCCGGTGGACGCCCACCTTGTTGCCGAGGTCGGCGAGGGTCGCCCAGGACACGTCGTCCGGTACGCCGTGGCGCGCGTGGTACGCCCGCACCTCCGGCAGCGCGGCGAGGAACACCGCGGCGTGGAACCAGCGCCCCGCCGCGCCCAGTGCCGCGGGCAGCGCGGGGCCGCTGCCGGGATCGCCCCGGTCGTCGCCGACCGACCCCAGCGCGGCGGCCCGCGCGGCGACGGCGCGGTCCAGCAGCCACGCGTACGGCGATCCCGCGGCGGTCACCTCCGCCAGCGCGGCGGTCAGCTCGGCGTCCTCGCGCTCGGGGACGCCGACCGCGCGCAGCAGCGCGGTCAGTTCCGCGCCCCGCGGCACACCGGCGGGCGGTGGCGCAGGGTGGGCGGCGGCCAGGGCGTCGGTCCACGAGGCGTACGTGCCGTCGAGGCGGAGCTGGTCCCGTACGGCGGCGGCGTTCAGGTCGGTCACCCCACGATCATCTCAGCACACCGGCAGCCCTGGGACGGGGGCGTCGTTCGCACCGCCCTTGATGTAGACGACGCTGACCCAGACGCCGGCGTTGCCCTTGTCGTCGTCCGTCTTGCCCCACCAGACGTTCGTCCACTCGCCGGACGTCTCGCGGTAGGACTTCTTCTCCTGGCAGAAGAAGTAGTTCGTGCCGGCGTAGAGCGTGCCGACCGGGCGGTGTGCCACGTCGTACGACGTGGCGGGCTGCCACACCTCGCAGTTGTACTTCCCGCCGCCGATGGGCGTGCAGGACGGGTCGGGGGCCGAGCCGCCGCCGGTGCTGCCGCCGCCGCCCGACGTGCTCCCGCCGCCGGCGTCGCCGCCACCGCTCCCGCCGCTGCCGCCGTCCCCGGTGCTGCCGCCGCCGCCCGAGCCGGAGCCGTCGCCGGCGCCGCCGGCGCCACCGTCGTCCGTACCACCACCGCCGCCGTCCGTGGCGCCGGCCTCCTCGGCGGGGGAGCCGTCGCCGTCCGCGGCCGGCCCGTCCGCTTCGTCCCCGCCCTCGTCGTCCTTGCCTTCTTTCTCGCCCTTCTCGTCCTTCCCGCCCTTGCCGTCCTGCTTCTTGTCCCCGCCGCCCGATCCGGGCGACGGCGGGACGACCTCCGCGGCGGGCTCCTCCTTCTCCCCGCTCGCGGCCGGCTCGCCGTCGTCGCCCCCGGCGAGCGCGTACGTCACGCCGCCGCCGGCGAGCAGCACCGCCGCCGCGGCCGCGGCGACCGGCACCCAGCGGCGTCCGCGGCGCCGCCGCTGCGGCGCCGTCTGCTCGGCGGTACGGGACTCCGTCCCCGGCGGCCCGAGCTGCGGCGGGCCGAACTGCCCCTGCGGGGCGGCGGGTCCGGGGGCCGCGAGCCCGGCCGGCGGCCCGTACGCGCCCGGCGGCGGCGCGGCCGGCACCCGGCCCAGCCGCACCGTGTCCGGCCCCTGCGCGGCCGGCGGCCCCGCCGTCCCGGCGACCGGCTCCAGCAGTGCCCGCGCCCGGTCGACGTCGGCGCGCTCGCCCGGGTCCTTGGCCATCAGCGCCTGCAGCACGGGCGCGAGCGGCCCGGCCCGGCGCGGTTCCGGCAGCGGGTCCACGATGATCGCGGTGATCGTCGACCACGTCGACGTACGGCGGAACGGCGAGATGCCCTCCACCGCCGCGTACAGCGTGGCGCCCAGCGACCACAGGTCGGAGGGCGGCCCCGGCTGCTCGCCGCGCGCCCGCTCCGGCGCCAGGTAGTCCAGCGAGCCGACCAGTTCGCCGCTGCGCGTCAGATGCGTGCTGTTGCCGTCGGCCGGCTCCTCCATGGCCGCGATGCCGAAGTCGCTGAGCACGACCCGGCCGCCGCGCTCCAGCAGGATGTTGCCCGGCTTCACATCCCGGTGCAGCACCCCCGCGCGGTGCGCGGCGCCGAGCGCGTCGACCACCTTCAGCCCGATCTGCGCCGCCTCGGCCGGCGTGACGCCGCCGCGCTCGCGCAGCACGTCGTCCAGCGACGGGCCGTCGACCAGCTCCATCACGATGACCGGCCGGCCGTCGTGCTCCGTCACGTCGTGCACGGCGACGACGCCCGGATGCCGCACCCGCGCGGCGGCGCGCGCCTCCCGCTCCGTGCGCAGCCTCATCTCGGCGAGGTCGCGCGCGTCCGAATCGCTGAACGCGCGCAGTTCCTTCACCGCGACCTCGCGCCCCAGCCGCTCGTCGACGGCCCGCCACACGGTGCCCATGCCACCGCGTCCGAGCTGCGTCACCACCCGGTAGCGCCCGGCGAGTATCCGCCCGGGCCCTTCCGCCCCGTTGTCCCCCAGTTGCATGTTCTGCCCCGTATCACGTGTCCAAGAAGTGGCAGCTTACGTCCCGTGGGGCGGGCGGGACGGGTGACTGGTGAGTAGTACAGGAAGACGTCGACGTGATCGCGCTGACGGAAGGCCCGCGGGGGCTGTTGCCGGTCTCTCGCCGGCCGCGGGTGGGGTCAGCCGGCGAGGGGCCGGAGATCATCGAGGGGCACGGGGACGTCGAAGGCCGCGCGGGCGGCCTCGGTTGCCGCTGCCGGATGCTGGGGGTCGCTCGCGGCGGCGCAGGATTCGCGGGTGGTGAGGGCGGCGGGGGCGACCGCCGGGCGGACGTCGCGCGCGACCGGCGTACGGGGCGCGCCACCGGCGTCCGCCCGGCGGTCGGCGGTCGGCGGAGCCGGCACGCTGCCCGTACGAACAGTGGCGAGCGGAGCGGGGGATCCGGTGCGTAGCGGAGACGGGGCGTCGTGCGCGGCGAGGAACGCTTCGGTCGCCGCCGACCACGTGTAGCCCTCAGCGCGCCGCCGCGCCGCCCCGCGCCGTTCGCCCTCCGGGCGGGCGAGCAGCCGCTGCACCCCGTCCGCGTACGACCGGCCGGTGTCCTCCGCGACCGCCCCCGCCGTGCCGACCAGGGCCGGCAGCGCGGAGCGGGCGCTGACCACCACCGGGGTGCCCGCGGCCAGCGCCTCCAGCGCGGAAAGCCCGAAGGTCTCCGGGGGACCCGGGGCCAGCACCACGTCGGCGGTGGCCTGCAGCCCGGCCAGTTCGGGGGCGTCCGAGACCTGGCCCAGGAACGTCACCGGCAGCCGCTCCGCGCGCGCCCGCTGCCGCAGCCCGCGCAGCAGCGGCCCTTCGCCCGCCACCACCAGCCGCGCGGGCACGCCCCGCCCGCGCAGCACCGCGAGCGCGTCCAGGGCGCGACCCGGCCGCTTCTCCGGGTGCAGCCGCGAGCACAGCATCAGCAGCACGGTGCCCGGCTCCGGCGCGTACCGCGCCCGCAGCCGGGCGCTGTACCGGTCCGGGTGGCAGTGCTCCAGATCGACGCCGAGCGGGGCCCGGACGATGTTCCGCGCCCCGACCCGCTCGAACTCCCGCGCCGCCCAGTCCGTCGTGCACACGACCCGGCGGTAGGCGTACGCGGTACGGACGTTGAGCAGGTCGGCGGCCCGGCGGGCCGGGCCGCCGGGGGCGCCCCAGGCGGCGAGCAGGCCGTCCACGCTCTCGTGCGACACCATCACGGCGGGCACCCGGGCCCGGCGCGCCCAGGCGCCGGTCCAGCGAAGGGTGGTGCGGTCGGAGACCTCCAGCCGGTCCGGGGCGAGCCGGGCGAGCAGCCGCTCGACGCGGCGCCGGTCGGCGAGCACCCGGTAGCCGCCGGCGCCGGGGACGCGCGGCCCGGGCAGGGTGATGACGCGGCCCTGCTCCTCGCGGGTGTCGGCGTACCGCGGGCCCGGGACGACGAGGACGGGTTCGTGGCCCGCGGCCCCGTAGCCGGCGCCGAGTTCGCGCAGGGCGGTGCGGAGGCCGCCGGAGACGGGGGTGACGAAGTTGGCCAGGCGCACGATGCGCAGGGGCCGGCTCACGGGGTGCCGCCCGGGCCGGCGGGGGTGTCACCGTGCGGGGTGCGGGGCTCGTCGTCGCCGCGGGGGGCGAGGAGGGCGCCGGGCGCGGGCTCCGGTGCCGCGGGGCGGTTGCGCCGGAGGCGCAGGGGCCGCCGCCCGGTGCCGGTTGCGTCCGGGGCCGCGGGGTCCGGCTCGCGGTGCCGGTGCCGGAGCGGTACGTAGCGCCGCCCGGCGGCCGGGGCGGAGACCGCAGGGGCCGTGGCGGGCCGCGGGGGTGCCGGGCGCGATGCCGGGCGCCTCGCCGGGGTGGCTTGTGCGGCGGCGGTCTCCGTCAGCACCTCGCTGTAGTGCTCCAGGAGTTCGTCGCCGATGCGCTCCCAGCTCCGCCGCTCCACCGCCGAGCGGGCGGCGGCGCCGTAGCGGGCCCGCAGCGCCGGGTCGCGGAGCCGGTTCACGGCGGCCCGTACCGCCTCCGCGTCGTGCGGGGGCACCAGCAGGCCCGTACGTTCGTGTGCCACCAGGTCCAGCGGGCCGCCGCACGCCGGGGCGACGACCGGGACGCCGCTGGCCATCGCCTCCTGCACCGTCTGGCAGAAGGTCTCGTACGGTCCCGTGTGCACGAAGACGTCGAGCGAGGCGAACAGCCGCGCCAGTTCGGCTCCGGTGAGCCGGCCGGTGAAGTGCGCGCCCGGCAGCGCGGCGCGCAGGGCGCCCTCGCTGGGTCCGTCACCGGTGACGACGACCCGTATCCCGGGCTCCGCGCACACCTCGCGCAGCAGGGCGACGTGCTTCTCCGGCGCCAGCCGGCCCACGTACCCGGCGAGCAGTTCGCCGTTCGGGGCGAGCGCGCGGCGCAGGGCCTCGTCGCGGTGGCCGGGCCGGAAGCGCTGGGCGTCGACGCCGCGGGCCCAGAGGCGTACCCGCGGGATGCCGTGCTCGGCGAGGTCCGAGGCCGCGGCGAGGGACGGGGCGAGGGTGCGGTCCGCCCGGCGGTGCACGGCGCGCAGCCGGCGCCAGGTCAGTGCGGTGCCGGCACCGAGATAGGTGCGGGCGTACGTGGCCAGGTCGGTCTGGTACACGGCGACGGTGGGGAGGCCGAGCCGGACGGCGGCGGACATGCCGCGGGCGCCGAGGACGAAGGGGGCGGCAAGATGGACGAGTTCGGTGCCGTGCTCGGCGAGCACGGGGGCGAGGCGCCGGGTGGGGAGGGCGACGCGGACCTGGCGGTAGCCGGGCAGGGGGACGGAGGGGATGCGTACGACAGGGCAGGGGACGTCCAGGTCCGTACCCCACGACGGCGCGTCGGCGGCGGCGGGTGCCTCCGGCGCGATCACGAGCGGGTCGTGGCCCCGGCGCACCAGGTGCCGGGCGGTCTGCAGAGCGCAGTGGGCGACGCCGTTGACGTCGGGCGGGAAGGACTCGGAGACGAGGGCGAGACGCATACCGAAGGTGTGACCGGTCCGGGCGAGGCGGTGACCACGTGGATCTTTACCGGTGGGGAACACCCGATGGCAACCCGCAGCCGGCCGCCCGGCGCGTGCCGGGTCGTCCCGCTTGTTTGCGTTCTGGTGCAATCCCCGGCCCGGGCCCTGCGCGCCGGGCGATCCTGCCGTGACCGACCGGAACACAGGGGGACAGCAGATGAACTCGTGGCAGTACCGAACGCTTCTGGGCGCCGCAGCGCTGGCGGCGCCCTTCGTCCTGGCGTCGCCGGCGCCCGCCTCGGGGCCCGCGGACACCGCGGCTACGGGCACGGTGGCGGCCGCCGAGGCGGTGCCGAACAACGACCCGTCGTTCCTCCAGGTCTACGACGCCAACGTGGAGAACCTGCCGACCACGACGGAGTCCTGCCCCGGCGACTGGCACGACCTCATGTACTACATGCGGCTCCAGGAGTACCGGCCGGACATCTACCTCGTCCAGCAGATCAGCAACCGCGAGCAGCTCGACCTGCTGCTGACGCGGATGGAGGAGCACTTCGGCGAGAGCTACGCCGGCGTCCTCGCCGAGGACGCCCCCGCGTCGCGCGACAACGGCTGCGCGGGGAAGAAGCAGCAGACCAACGGCATCATCTGGCGCACCGACCGGCTCTCGCTGAAGACGTCCGCCTCCCCGGACAACCGGTGGCAGGCGCAGCGCGAGACCCCTCTCGGCTCGACGAACTGCGAGAACAACGACCAGCCGCGGACCAAGGGCGTCAAGGCCCTGCTCCTCGACAAGCGCTCCGGCAAGACGGTGACCGCCGCCTCCTTCCACTGGCCGCAGCAGTCGTACGGCGGCACCTACTGCAACGTCTCCAACGCCGCGGAGCTGAGCAACGAGCTGACCGAGGACGGCTACGGCGTCGCCGACCTCTTCGTCGCCGGCGGCGACGCCAACCACTCCGCCAGCACCACCAACGGCCAGGACAACTGGACCACCTGGTACAAGGCCACCAACGGCGACATCGGCGGCGCCTACCGCTTCCGCGACGCCGTCTACGCCGGCTGCGCCGACGCGGGCGGCTCCATCCCGGACTGCCTGGCCGACAAGTGGACGCTGCACACGACGACGCCGCGCCGCATCGACTTCCTCCTCGCCCGCAACGCCAGCGGCGCGCCGCCGCGCACCAGCCACCCGGTCGTGCCGACCTTCGACGAGGGCGACGCGGCCGACCTGGAGCTGACCGGCAGCGACAACCAGGACATGGACTACTCCGACCACCGGGCAGTAGGGGCACGCATCCACTACTGACCGCGAACCGCCCCGGGCAGGGGACTCGCGCCGGTGCTGCTGCGGCCCGGCGCGTGTGGCCGGGGCACGCCGGAGCCGGGATCTCCCGGTTCCGGTACGGGGCCGGGGTCGGCGGTCGCGCGGGCCGCCGCCCCTGGTCCCGCCCACCTGCCGACTCTGAAGGGCCCGCCTCGCGCCACCGCTCGGCGCGAGGCGGGCGCCGTACGCGGGGCGCGGCGGGGCGCCGGGCCCGCAGCGCACGAAGTCCCGTGGCGGCGACGGCCCGCGACCCCCGGGCCCGCACGGCACGGAAGGGCCGCTGAGCCGGGCGCTCTCAGCGCAGCATCTCCAGGACCGACGCCACCGTGTCCGCCTCCGCCGCCGTCTTGTCGTCCCGGTACCGCACCACCCGCGCGAACCGCAGCGTCACCCCCTCCGGATAGCGCGGCGAGCGCTGCACCCCGTCGAACGCGACCTCCACCACCAGCTCCGGCAGCACCACCACCCCCCAGTCCTTCTGCGCCACCGCCAGCTCCTGCAGCCGCTCCGTCTGCCACGCCAGCAGCGCGTCCGTCATCCCCTTGAAGGTCTTGCCGAGCATCGCGAACGAGCCGTCCTCGCGCCGCGCGCCGAGGTGCAGGTTCGACAGCGTGCCCGTACGCCGCCCGTGGCCCCACTCCGCCCCGAGCACCACCAGGTCCAGCGTGTGCACCGGCTTGACCTTCAGCCAGGCCGCGCCGCGGCGGCCCGCGCTGTACTCCGAGTCCAGCGACTTGACGACGACGCCCTCGTGGCCCCGGTCCAGCGTCGCCGCGGCGAACTCCCGCGCCGCCGCCCGCTGTGCCGCGTCCTCGGGATCGGCCACCTCGACCCGGCGGACCCGGCGCGGCTCCGGCGTGATCGCGGCCAGCTCGGCGTGGCGCTCGCGCATCGGCGCGGTCAGCAGGTCGCGGCCGTCGACGGCGAGGAGGTCGAAGAAGACCGGGTACACCGGCAGCGTCTGCTGCGCCCCCGCCACGTCGACCCGGGAGCCGACGCGGCCGGCGACCTCCTGGAACGGCCGCGGGTCCCCGCCGTCCCCGAGGGCGATCACCTCGCCGTCGAGCACGGCGTCCGCGGCGGTCAGCTCGCGGGCGGCGGCGACGACCTCGGGGAGCCGGGTGGTGATCTCGTCGAGCGTGCGGGTGTAGATCCGTACGTCGTCGCCGTCCCGGTGCACCTGCACCCGGATGCCGTCGAGCTTCTCCTCCACGGCGCACGGCCCGAGCCGGTCGATCGCCTCGTCCACGTCCTTCGCGGACTGCGCGAGCATCGGCTGTACGGGGCTGCCGACCGACAGCTTGAAGTCCGCCAGCGCCTCCGGGCCGCGGGCGAGCACCGCCTCGGCGACCGTGCCCACGGAACCGGCGAGCATCACCGCGCGCCGCACCCGCGCCGGATCGGCGTCCACCGCGGCCGCCAGGCCCTCGACCGCGAGCGCGTCCAGCGCGCCCTGCCGCAGCTCGCCGCCGATCAGCCCGGCGAGGAAGCGCTGCTCCTCCGTCGTGGCGGCGCCCAGCAGCTCGTGCACCAGCCGGCGCCGCTCGGCCTGGGCGCCCTTGCCGGAGACGGCGGCGATGGCGTCGAACGCGTCGTGCACCTCGCGCACGGTCAGCCGCGGCTGCCGGGCGGCGGCGGGCGCGTCCTTGAGCGCGCGCCAGCCCACGCCCGTCCTGCGCTGCGGCAGCCGGCCCGCCAGATACGTGACCACGAGGGGCGCGTCGGCTGGCTCGGCCTCGCGGAACAGCGCGGCGAGCAGCGCGGTCTTCTCCGAGCGGGCCCGGGTGGCGGCGATCTCCCGCGAGGTACGGGCGAGGTCGGCGAACAGCATGCCCCCATCGTCACCCACCCCGCTGACATCCGCCCCGCGACGGCCGCCGGGGGGCGGACGCCGCGGGGGGCCTCTGCCGGGTCTGCCGGCGGGGGCGCCGTGCCCGGGTCAGCCGCCGCCCATGAACCGGCCCAGCGGCGCCACCAGCTCGTCCTCCTCGTACGACAGGTGCGACAGCAGCGCCTCCGCGAGCAGGTCGACCGCGCCGCGCAGCTCCGCCGCCCCCTCCGGGCCGGCGACGAAGGCGACCAGCGCGCGGTCGACGCGCTCCAGGACGTCGTGGATGACGAGGTGCTCCTCCGACAGACGGTCGAGCACGGGCGCGAGCCGCGGGTCGAACCGGCGCAGCTCCGGGAACAACTGCCGGTCCTCGGTGGTGTGGTGGAGCGTGACGAAGCGGCAGTATGCGGCGCAGTGCGCGCCGAGGGACCAGTTGTTCTGCCGCAGGGTCATCGCCGCTATGTGGGAGCGGGCGGCGGAGGCGGTGAGGGCGCCGTCGGCCACCTGGACGACAAGCTCGCGCAGCCGGGCCAGCTCGTCGCGCAGGTGGTCGTGGACCTCGACGAGGTGGTGGCCGGCGGAGACGTCCTCGCCCGGCCGGGGCGTGCGCGCCTCGGGCACGGTGGGACGGGTGCTCTCGTTCCAGAGCGCTGCTCTCGAAATGGAGCGATGCTCTCCATCCTCCGTACGGTACGGTCCGCCGCCACCGCGCTGCACCGGCACGCGGGCCCCCGCCCGCTCGTCGGACACGGGCTCAGGCACCGCGGTCACGGGACTCGGCCACCAGCTCGCGGACAGCCGGCGCGACCTCGCGGAGGAAGCGCTCGATCTCCCGCGGCTCGCTCGTCATGATGAGGAACGTGCCCGTGCCGTACGTCAGCGTGAACTCCGCGAGCTGGTCGGCCGGGTGCTCCTGCCCGAGGTTGAGCAGCCGCCGCACGTCGCCCGGCGTCCGCCCCGCCGCCACCGCCGCCTCGTCGATCACGGCGTTGCCGTCGGCGAGCGCGGCGGGGGAGTCGAAGTACGGCAGCGACGGCAGCCACCCGTCCGCCGCGCTGCCCACGAGACGCAGCATCCGCGGCTTGTACGCGCCGAGCCAGATCTGCATGTCGTGCGCCGGCCGCGGCCCCCGCTTGGCGCCCTGCACCTGGTAGTGCTGCCCGTCGAAGCGGATCCCGCCGCGGGTGTCGGTGTCCCACGTGTCGCGGATGATCCGGATCCCCTCGTCCAGCGCCTCGACCGCCTCGCCCGGCGAGCGCCGCGGCCCGCCGAGCGCCGCGATGGCGTCCCAGAACCCGCCCGCGCCGAGCGCCAGCTCGAACCGCCCGCCGCTCAGCAGGTCCAGGCTCGCCGCGCTGCGCGCCAGCAGGGCCGGCGGGCGCAGGGGGAGCGGGTGCACGTTGCCGGACAGGGTGACGGAGTCCGTGCGGGCGGCGACGTAGGAGAGCAGCGTCCAGGTGTCGAGGAACGCCGGCTGGTAGGGGTGGTCCTGGAAGGTGACCAGGTCGGCGCCCGCGCGCTCGGAGAGCTGCGCCAGCGCGACGGTCGCCTCCGGGTCCTGGCTGGAGGGGATGAGGTTGATGCCGAAGCGGAGATCGTGGCCGTAGTCGGGCATGGCGCTTCCTCAGCGGAGGGAATTTGGTTCGTGCTGCGAACCAGATTATTTCGTGCCGCGAACTAGTGTCAAACTGGGCGTGTCCCCGGGAGGTGTCATGACGGGCGAACGGACGGGACGGACGGCGGCGCCGGCGGCGCCGGCGGCGCCGGCCGTCGACGCCGGCGCGGCCGCGCTGGCGAGCGCGCTGGTACGGCTGACGCACACCCTCCAGCACGTCCTCGCCGAGGCCGGGCGCGGCCACGGCCTCACGTCGCAGCAGGTCCAGTTGCTGTGCGCGCTCAGCAGCGGCCCGGTGGGGATGAGCGAGCTGAGCCGCTGGCTGCGCCTCGGCAAGTCGGGGCTGACCGGCCTGGTGGACCGCGTCGAGCGGCGCGGCCTGGTGGCCCGTACCCCGGACGCCGACGACGGCCGCGCCTGCCGGATCGCGCTGACCGCGGCGGGGGAGGACCTGGCGGGCCGCGCGCACACCGAGGTGACGAGCCGGGTCGCGGGGATGGCCGCGGGGCTGGCGGCGGGCGAGCGCGCCGCGCTGACGGACGCGGTGACCCTTCTCCTCGACGCCGCACCGTGCCGGTCCCCGTCACCGGAGGCGTGGCCGGAGCAGGCGTGAGGGCCGGCCCGTGCGAGCGCGGCACGAGGTCCGTACGGGAACGATGACGCCCCGGTGACGCTCCCGCGCGGCCACGGCGGCACCCTCGTCAAGCGGTGCGGCGGCTGCTACGTTCCTCCGCCATGACGCTGCGGGGAACTCTGAGGCACAAGGCCGCCACCTGCCTGGGCGTGGCGGTACTCGCCGCCGCACCTCTCTACGCCACCGGCACCGCCGCCGGCGCGGACACCGGCACCGACGGCAAGCCGGCAGCCCGTCACCTGCCCGGCTGGGAGCTGAAGGACACCGGCAGCAAGGCGCGGCTGCGCGGGCTGTCGGCGGTCAGCCGCGACACCGCGTGGGCGTCCGGCTCCGGCGGCACGGTGCTGCGTACGGCGGACGGCGGGCGGAGCTGGCAGGACGTGTCGCCGCCGGGCACCGAGGCGCTGGAGTTCCGCGACATCGAGGCGCTGGGCCGGCGCAGCGCGGTCGCGCTGTCCATCGGGCCGGGCGAGGACTCCCGCATCTACCGCACCGACGACGCCGGCGCGACCTGGACCGAGACGTTCCGCAACGACCACCCCGGCGCCTTCTACGACTGCGTCACCTTCTTCGCCGGCGGCCGCGACGGGCTCGCGCTCAGCGACCCGGTGGACGGCCGGTTCCGCATCCTGTCGACGTCCGACGGTGGCAGGTCCTGGAAGGTGCTGCCCGACGAGGGCATGCCGCCGGCGCAGCCGGGCGACGCGGCGTTCGCGGCCAGCGGGCAGTGCCTGGTGAGCGCGGGCCGCTCGGACGCCTGGTTCGCCACCGGCGGCGGCGCGACGGCGCGGGTCCTGCACTCCGCCGACCGCGGCCGTACGTGGACGGAGGCCGAGTCCGGCATCCCGGCCGGCGACCCGGCGCGCGGCGTCTTCGCCCTCGCCTTCCGCGACGCCCGCCACGGCCTCGCGGTCGGCGGCGACTTCCAGCCCGGCAACCCGTCGCCGGACGCGGCGGCCCGTACCGGCGACGGCGGCGCGAGCTGGACGGACGCCCGCAAGCCGCCGCCGCAGTACCGCTCGGGCGTGACCTGGCTGCCGCACAGCCGCAGCGTCGCCCTGGCCGTGGGCCCGACGGGCTCGGACGTCACCTTCGACGCCGGGCGCACGTGGCACGGCTTCGACTCCGGTTCGTACGACACCGTGGACTGCTCCGCCGACCTGGGCTGCTGGGCGGCGGGGGAGCAGGGCAGGGTGGCACGCCTGGAGCAGCGGGCGGAGCACTTCGGGACCTAAGACCGTGGTCGTCGCGCGGGCCCGGTTCCTACGGTTGAGCCGTCCCCCGTACGGTGCAGAACCGCTGGAGCCCGCCGCGTGACCACCCGCACAGCAGCGCTGATACGCCGCCTCGACCTCGACCCCGGGGTGCTGCGGGTGCTGTCGGTGACGTTCCTGTGGGTGGCGCTGACGTGCACCGCGCTGCTGATCCCCATCAGCCTCACGCTGCTGCCGGGCTACGAGGCGTGGAAGTTCACCACCCGCGACATCGCCCCGGCCCTCGGCCTGGCCGCAGGCTTCACCCTCGCCGCGGCGCTCCTCGCCGGCTCCCGTACGTCCCTGAAAGCAGCCGCCGCCCGCCTCGTCACGGCTCTGGGCCTGCGCCCCGGCACCCGCCGCACGGCGACGGTCAGCCTGGCCGCCGGCGTCGGCGCGGGCGCCCTGTGCCTGGCGGCCGCCGAACTCCTCGTCCGCATCCCCGCCCTGTCGGCCACCCCCGCGTCGGAGGACCCCCGCCACGCCGCCGTAGCCGGCACCTCCACCACCGTCCACCTCCTCGACGGCGCCCTCTCGGCCCCCGTCCACGAGGAACTCCTCTTCCGCGCCCCCCTCCTGCTCCTCCTGACCTTCCTGGCCACCCCGGGAGCCCGCGAGACCATCCCGACCCCCCTCCGCCGCCGCGCCACCTTCACCGCCGCCGCGGCCCTCTCCGCCCTCGTCTTCACCGCGGGCCACGAACTGGGCGGCCCCGTCAACCTGATCTTCGCCGCCTTCCTGGCAGCCGTCACCACGGCCCTGCTCCTGTGGCGCCGCTCGCTGGTCCCCTGCATCGTCGCCCACACCGTCCACAACACCGCGATCACGGCGATCTGGCTCTTCTGACCCCGCGGAGCCACCGGGACAATCGGCTTTGCAGGACCCGGGGGTGGATGCGGTATGGTTCTCGTGCGCGATCGGCCGGGGCGAAACCCCAGGTCGTCCGGGCACCGGGACGTGGCGCAGTTTGGTAGCGCACTTGACTGGGGGTCAAGGGGTCGTGGGTTCAAATCCCGCCGTCCCGACGGTGCTGAAGAGGCCCTTTGAGCGGGAGGAATCCCAGGTCAGAGGGCCTTTTGCGATTTACCGACATGTCATCAGACTGACGTTGCGTCAGGCATTCGGGGACCACGTGGGGACCACGGATCGGGAAAACCCCTGATCAGAGCGTTTCCTTGGGGACCAAGATCACTTCTGATTGTATGACTCCTGCAACGCTAGAAGTGTTGGCGTGAGAGCTTCCTCCGAGGCGGCGGGCGCACCCGACAGACGGGCACTGAGCGACTGTCCCGCCCGCGTCAGGGCGTGAAGATCGGGACGCAGGTACGGCTGGGTGATCGGAAGTGAGCCGTGCCCGGCGATGATCCGCAATACGTGCAGGGGAACGCCGCCGTCGGCCATCCACGTGAGGTCGGTGTGGCGGAGGCCGTGCCGGCGGAGGTGCGCGTAGCCGAGCTTGGTGACCACGTCGTCCCAGTGGGTGGCGTCCCGCAGCACGGCGGTGGCGATCCGGCCGCCGCGGGGTCGGGTGAACAGCCGGGCATCGGGGTCGGGGCCGGCGGTCAGGAGGCGCTGGGCCACCACGGGGCGCACTTCCTCGATCAGCGGGACGCGTCGGGCCGCCTTTCCTTTGGTGCTCTTGTCGATCAGTCCGCCCGGGGCAGGAGTGGTTTGGCGGCGAACGGTCCAGATCCAGTTGACCGGGTCGATGTCCCTCACGCGGACACCGGAGACCTCGCCGATCCGGGCGGCGGTGCATGCGCCGAAGAGCACCACATCGCCCCACCCGGCAAACTGCTGGAACGACGCTTCGGCCGGCGCGCTTGCCAGCGCGGCGAGGGCGGCCCAGTCGGAGAGGGCCAGGGCGCGCGGGTCGTCGAGTTCGTCCTCCGCCTTCCGGTATTCCGATTGCCAGCCCACGACCCGCGCCGGATCCAGGGCGATGGTGCCGTCCCGGACAGCCTGCTCCATCACCCGGACCCGTACCGCGGGCATCGGGCTCCTGCGGGACACACATCGCCTCGCCGCCCGCTTCGGGCTGCGGCGACCCGACCCCCGAGCCGCCCGTGAAGCGAACCCGCGCCCCCTACTCCCGTGGGCGTATGCACCGTCACATTTCCGCACCTATGGTGCTGATCATGATTCCGGCCACCGCCTTCGACCGCCTCCGCGAGCGGGTGCGCGCGCTCCCGCCCCTCGTGGTGGATCTGCTCGTGGTGGCCGGGGTCGGGGCGTTCGCCACGTCGGACATCGCGGCGAACCATCCGGATTCGCGGCAGTCGGACTGGCTGACCTGGCTGCTGCTCGGCGTGTCCCTGCTGGCCTTGGTCTGGCGGCGGCGGTGGCCGGTGCCGGTGGCCGCGGTGACCGGTGCGGCGTGCGCCGGGTGGGCGCTGCACGGGCATCTCGGGGAGTTGCTGAACCTGCCGGTGATCGTGTCGCTGTACACGGTCGCTGTCACCGGCGGGCGATGGCGGACGCTGGTCACGGCGCTCCTCGCCGCGGGCCTCTCCGGGGCGGTGGCGTTGCAGGTGGGCCGGGAGGAGGCGAACCCGCAGGGTGCTCCGGTGCTGGAGATGGTGTGGCCGCTGGTGCCGTTGCTGCTCGGCGTCGTGGTCCGTACCCGGCGGCAGTTGCTCGCGGAGTACGCCGACCGCGCAGAACGGGCCGAGGCCGACCGGGAGCGGGAGGCCGCCCGCCGGGTGCACGGCGAGCGCGTACGTATTGCGCGCGAGCTGCACGACGTCGTGGCGCACACGGTCACCGCGATGACCGTGCAGGCAGGGGTGGCCCTCGACACGCTGGACGCCCGGCCGGAGCTGGCCCGGCAGGCGATGCGGCAGGTGCGCGACTCGGGCCGGGAGGCGGTGCGGGAGCTGCGGGCGACCGTCACCGTGCTGCGGGACTCGGACGTGGAGCCGGTGGGGCCTGCACCGGAGCTCGGTGAGCTGCCGGAGCTGGTGGGGCGGTTTGCGGGGAGCGGTGTGGAGGTGGTGTTGCGCCGGGAGGGTACGGAGGCGGGTGTGCCGCCGCTGGTGGGGTTGGCCGCGTACCGCATCGTGCAGGAGGCGCTCACCAACGTGATCAAGCACGCCGGTGCCGCACGGGCCGCCGTCTCGGTGCGGCGGGCGGGCGGTCGGCTGGCGGTGGAGGTGGTGGACGACGGGCGCGGGCCGGGTGCCGAACCGGGGGAGGGCTTCGGGCTGGTGGGGATGCGCGAGCGGGCGGTGGCGGTGGGGGGCACGATCGAGTACGGGCCGGAGCCGGAAGGCGGCTTCGCGGTTCGGGCCTGGCTGCCGGTGGAGCAGTCGGCGGCGAACGCGGCGGAGAGGACGACGCCATGACGATCCGGGTGGTGCTGGCCGACGACCAGGCCGTTGTACGCGGCGGCTTCCGCGCGCTGCTGGACCTCACCGACGATCTCGTGGCCGTCGCCGAGGCCGCGGACGGGGTGCAGGCGGTCGAAGCGGTGCGCACGACGAGGCCCGACGTGGTGCTGATGGACATCCGCATGCCGGGCATCGACGGCATCGAGGCCACGCGCCGGATCGCCGCCGACCGTTCCCTGGACCGGGTCCGGGTGGTGATGCTGACCAGCTACCGGGTGGACTCGTACGTCTTCGAGGCGTTGCGCCACGGCGCGGCCGGGTTCTTGCTCAAGGACATCGAGCCGGACGGGCTGCGCGCCGCCATCCGGGACGTCGCCGCGGGCCAGGGGCTGCTGGCACCCGCTGTGACCCGCGGGGTGATCGAGGAGTTCGCGCGGCTGAAGGCGCCCGAGGCCGCCGGCGCCGAGCGGCTGGGAGTGCTCACGGAACGCGAGCGCGAGGTGATGGCGCTGGTCGCGGCCGGCCTCAGCAACGAGGGCATCGGCCGCGAGCTGATCATGAGCCCGCTCACGGCGAAGACGCACGTCAGCCACGCGATGACCAAGCTGGGTGCCCGGGACCGGGCCCAACTCGTGGTGCTCGCGTACGAAACGGGGCTGGTCAGGCCGGGCGGGCGGTAGCTCGTCCGCATGCGTACTCCCACCGTGGTAGCACCCGACTCCCGGTGGCGGATGTCCCGTTCCGTGCTGCTTCGTAACGTCGCAGGCATGATCGAGGCAAGAGAACTCACCAAGCGATACGGCGACAAGGCCGCCGTCGACCGGCTGTCCTTCACCGTCCGACCGGGCCGGGTGACCGGCTTCCTCGGTCCCAACGGCGCCGGCAAGTCCACCACCATGCGGATGGTCCTCGGCCTGGACACCCCCACCGCGGGCTCGGCGACCGTGGCCGGCAAGCCGTACCGGGACCTGCGCGCCCCGCTGACCGAGGTCGGTTCGCTGCTGGACGCCAGGGGCGTGCACGGGGGCCGGTCCGCGTACCAGCACCTCGCCGGCCTCGCGGCGAGCAACGGCCTCCCGTACCGGCGCGCGGCCGAGGTCCTCGACCTCGTCGGGCTGCCGGCCGCGACCGCCCGCAAGCGGGCCAGGAGATTCTCGCTCGGCATGGGCCAGCGACTCGGCATCGCCGCCGCGCTGCTGGGCGACCCCCGGGTGCTGATCCTCGACGAGCCTGTGAACGGCCTCGACACCGAGGGCATCCGCTGGATCCGCGACCTGATGCGTTCGCTGGCCGCCGAGGGCCGCACCGTCTTCCTCTCCAGCCACGTGATGAGCGATATGGAGCTGACCGCCGACCACCTCATCGTCATCGGCCGCGGGAAACTCCTCGCCGACACCTCGGTGCGCGCGTTCATCGAGGCCCGCTCGCAGGCGTACACGCTCGTCCGCACCCCGGAACCGGAGAGGCTGCGCGAATTGCTGGAACGCGGCGGCGCCGCCGTCCGCCTCGACGCCCGAGGCGGCTGGCGCGTCCAGGGCCCGGACGCCGCGGCCATCGGCGGCCTGGCGCGCGACCACGGCGTCGCACTCCACGAACTCGCCCCCGCGCACGCCTCCCTGGAGGAGGTCTACACGGCGCTGTCGCAGTCGGCGGCGGAGTACGTGGCGGTGCCGGCAGCGCCGGAGAAGGAGGTGCCGCTCCGATGACGACGACTCCAGGAGCGAAGGCCGGCTTCCGGCAAGCCGTGGGGTACGAGTCGATCAAGTTCCGCAGCGTCCGGTCGACGATATGGACGATGGCGGCGACGGCCGCCCTGCCCGTGGCCGGCGCGGTGTTCGTCGCCGCGACGGGCAGCCTGCAGCCGGACGACACGGTGCTCGGCGGGAGCCTCACCGGGGCCGTGGTCGCGCAGATGCTCGCCGCCGTGCTCGGCGCGCTGGTGACGACCGGCGAGTACAGCAGCGGCACCATCCGCACCATCCGCACCACCCTCGCCGCCAACCCCCGGCGCGGCATCGTGCTGGCCGCCAAGGCGGGGCTGGTCGCGACCGTGCTGTACGCGACGTCGCTGCTCTCCTGCACCGTCGCGTACCTCGTCGGCGACGCCATGCTCGACGACGGGGCGTACGCCCAGGGCGAGCCGCTGCCCGCGCTGTTCGGGATCGCCGGCTCCTTCGCCGCGGCCGGGGTGCTCGGCCTCGCCGTCGGCACGCTCGTACGGCACTCCGCCGGCGCGGTCACCACCGTCATCGGCGTACTGCTCCTGCCGTCCCTCTTCGGCCCGGTCTTCGGCGCCGCCCAGCGCTGGATCGCCGGCGTCTCGCCGACGGCCGCACTGGAGAAGCTCATGCAGACCTCCGACGCGTCCGCGGAGGCGGTCGGCAGTCTCGGCGCCTGGCCGTCCCTGTGGCTCGTCGTCGCCTACACGACCGCCGTGCCGGCAGCCGCCGCAGCGGTGCTACGCACCCGCGACGCCTGACATTCCGTACCCCGCACACCCATGGGAGACGCCATGCGCACGATCCGAACCCACGCCGTCGCCACCGCGGGCCTCCTGCTCGCGACGGCCGCGTCCCAGGCGACCGCAGAACCCGCCGCGACCGGGCGGGACGCCCGCGTCGTCAACGAGAAGCGCGTCGGCCCCCGCATCGTCGACCTGACCGTTGACTCACCCGCCATGGACGGCGAGGCCCAGGTGCGGCTGCTGACCCCGGACGGCTGGGACAAGGGCGAGTCCGGCAGGAAGTGGCCGGTGCTCTACCTCCTGGCCGGCGGCGACGGCGACTACAAGACCTGGACCGACGAGGAGAGCTACGCGGTGCAGGAGACAGCGGAGCTGCGGGACGTCCTCGTCGTGATGCCGCAGATGCCGATGTTCGGCTTCTACACCGACTGGCACAACGACGGCGACGGCGGCCCGCCCGCCGTCGAGAGCTTCCACCTCAAGGAGGTCCTCCCGATCCTCGAACGCGACTTCGGCGCCGGCCGCAAGCGCGCCGTCGCCGGCGAGTCCCAGGGCGGCTTCGGCGCCCTGTCGTACGCGGGCCGCAACCCGGGGACGTTCGACGCGGCCGCCAGCTACAGCGGCTTCGTACACCCCCTGCAACACACCCACGCGATCGAGGCCGCGGTCGGCTACCTGAACAGGGCCGGACTCCTGGACGCGGACTGGAAGGACATCTGGGGCGACCCGGAGACACACGCCACGAACTGGAAGCGCCACGACCCGTACTACCTGGCCGACCGCCTCCGCAACGTCCCCGCCTACCTCTCCAGCGGCGACGGCACCGCGGGCATCCTCGACCCCCCGGGCTTCGAGGACGAACACATACCCGGCCTCGAAGACCCCGACGACCCCTTCGCCGAAGACGTCGTCTCCCCTACGGAAACGCTGATGTACCGCGAGTCGAAGGCAGTGACACGGCAGTTGCAGAAGAGGGGTGCAGACGTGACGACGCACTTCTACAAGGGCACGCACTCACCCCAATACTGGAAACGAGAACTCCACCGCTCCCTCCCCGTCCTACTGGACGCCCTCACCCACCCCTAACCCAACCGGGCTGTCATCCACGGCAACGACGAGCCCCGCGGCGACCTGCCGCTGCGGGGCTCGTCTCACCTGGTGTACGGAGCCCTCGACCGCGGCCGGATCGACGACGGCCAGTGCCCGCTGTGCGACCCGGGGCCAGCGGTCTCGACGAGGACGGCGGCGCCGACGAATGACCCACGGTCCGCCGCCCGGAACCATGATTGAAGGAGCGAGTACCCACTTCGTACAGTTGGGAGGTATGGCAGAGACCTCCCCCGCTCCCTCCGGGCGCGATGCGGCCCCCGACCAGGCCCGCGCGATGATCGTCGCCGCGGCCCTTCCCCTCGTCATCGAGTACGGCGCCTCCGTGTCCACGGCGAAGATCGCGCGCGCCGCAGGCATTGGAGAGGGCACGATCCTCCGGGCCTTCGCCGACAAAGACGCCCTGCTCGCGGCCTGCATAACCGAGGCGGTACGGCCCGACGGCACCCTCGTCCACCTGGAATCGATCGCACTCGACCAGCCACTGGCGGCCCGGCTCACCGAGGCGGCCGAGGTGATGCGCGGCTACATGACGCGCATCCTCGCCGTTACCGGCATCCTCGCGTCGGCCGGGGGACCGGAAATCCCTGCACCTGCCAATCCCGCCAAGGACGGCCGTTCCCCGGATCCCGGCACAGCCCTGGCCGCCCTGTTCGGCCCCGACCAGGACTCCCTGCGATTGGCCCCGGAACGGCTCGCGGACGCGTTCCAGATGCTGCTCATGTCTGCCGGCCGCCCCGGCGCCCCGGATCCGCTGACCACTGAAGAAGTGGTGGACCTCTTCCTCAACGGCGCGTTCACGATCCCGGGGGAGGCCCGTGACCACAAATGACACGTAGGACGCGCTCGTGCCCCGGCGCCGGACGGCATCACGTTTGCCCTGCCGGGCTGCGCCTTCCCGGCCATGCCGGACGGAACCGTAGTCGGCACCGCCCTGCCGCGCATCGTCAAGGAGATCGGCGGTGACGGTTCCTGGCACGTCTGGCTCGCCACCGCCTGATCCGCGAACTCGCTCAGCGCTCCCGGACGGAGGGACTCATCCGGATGTGGTGCTCGGCATGGTGGGCGGTCCGGGCATCGGCGGCCTGCTGGCCGACCACGCCGGCTGCCGCTGGGCGTTCCGGCTCAACCTTCCCATCGGCCTCGCCGCCTCGGCCGGTACGCCTACGACAGCGGACGCCTGGCCGGTGCCGAGAAGCGCTTCACCGCCTCCCTGCGGGCCTCGGCGACCGGCGGAGTGGCCACCATGAACGCGAGGGCGCTCGCGTTCTGGGCCAGCTTCCGCCACGCCGCGGGTGACCCCTACGGTGCCTTCGGCCTGAT
Organism: Streptomyces sp. NPDC004134; assembly: GCF_042874195.1. Classification (NCBI taxonomy): domain Bacteria; kingdom Bacillati; phylum Actinomycetota; class Actinomycetes; order Kitasatosporales; family Streptomycetaceae; genus Streptomyces; species Streptomyces sp. NPDC004134. The sequence goes on from NZ_JBIAMS010000003.1 coordinate 197,113, forward strand.
CGAGCGGGCCCAGGACCGAAACAAGATCACCTCCGGGCGCGCGTGCGATTGGGAGGGATCGGCGACGGGCGCGAGGCAAGGCTGTGCAGGCGCGGCTCGAATGCTGCCCGTCGGACGGCGTCATGGTGTCAGCAGCACCTGTACCGTCGGGGCGTAGCGCCGCACCACGTCCTCGATCGCCCCCGCGCGCACCTCGGGGCCGCGCGCGATCCCGTACATCACGCCCAGGCCCACCAGTTGGGCCACGGCCAGCTCGGCACGCAACCCGGCGTCGGGACCGGCCAGGCGGAGGGCGAGATGATCCACCACCTGGGTACGGAAGTTCACCCGCAGGACATCGCCGTCCTGGCCGTGCAGCGGAGCGAAAGCGATCCGCAGGAGCGGGTCGACACCCCGTTCGCGCTGGCCTTCGAGGATGTGCCGGACCATGTGGGCACCCAGCTCGCCGAGGGGGGCGTCCAGCAGAGCACCGGCGTCGGTTTCGAAGGACATGACTCCGGCGAACAGGGCGTTCTTGTTGCCGAAGTACTTCACGATCAGCGGTGGGCTCACCCCTGCGCGTTCGGCAACGTCCTTCAGGGTGATGTCGGCGTGCGGGCGCCGGGCCAGCAGGTACCGGGCCGCGCGGAGGATGGCCAGCTTGCTCGTCTCGGCGTCCCGCCGGGGGGCGGGTGCGGGGGTGCTCATGCCCTTACGCTCCCTTCTCGGTCCTCTCCGGGGCGACGGCGGGGACCCTGCGGCGTGCCTGGCGCGGCACCTTGGCCGCCGCCGCGTCGCGGGGGATGACCAGGGCTGCGGCGCATGCTACGAGGGCGATTGCGCCGGCCATGGTGAATGTCAGCAGGTAACCGTTCAGCGTGGCGACCTCGGCACCGCCGACTTCACTGGTGTGGTGTACCAGGATGGCCGCGACGGCGGCGCTGGACGTGGCCTGGCCGATCGTGCGCATCAGAACGTTGACGCCATTGGCGGAGGCTGTCTGCTCCGCCGGGACGGCGCGCAGGATCAGGGTGGGGAGCGCCGAGTAGGCCAGGGTGGTGCCGGTCGAGACCACCGTCGCACCCGCGATGATCATCCACAGATCGCGGCTGTCGGCGATGCGCACCGCATAGCCGCAGGCGATGACGGCGGCGCCCAGCGCCAGGGTGACGCGCGGCCCGCGGGCCTCGGAGATCCGGGCGGAGACAGGCGAGAACAGGAGCATGGTGATGCCGCCGGGCAGCAGGCACAGGCCGGTGGCGACGATGGACAGTTCGAGCCCGTAGCCGGTGGCCTTCGGCGCCTGCACCAGTTGGGCCGTCACGAGGGTGTTGGCGTAGAACGCGAAGCCGGTGAGCAGGGCGGTCACATGCGGCAGGCCGACCCGCGGCCGTGCTGCGAGTCGCAGATCCACCAGTGGTGCCTTCGCGCGCAACTGATGCCACGACCACAGGGCCAGGACCACCACGGCGGCGAGGAAGAGGAGGAGGATGCGGCCGCTGGTCCAGCCCCACTGTCCGCCCTGGGAGACGCCCAGCAGCAGGCACACCAGACCAGCGGCGAGCCCCAGGGTGCCGACGACGTCGAAGCGGCCCGGCTCGCGGACCGGCGACTCCCGTACCGCCCAGGCGATGGCTGCGACCCCCAGCGCGCCCAGGGCGCTGGTCAGCCAGAACATCGCATGCCAGTCGGCGTACTGGATCACCAGGGCAGCCAGCGGCAGGCCGAGGGCGGCACCGATCCCGACGGTGGAGCTCATCATCGCGACGGCCGATCCGCGGCGTTCCGGCGGCAGTTCGTCGCGCAGGATGCTGATCGACAGCGGTACCACGGCGGCCGCCGCACCCTGCAGCGCACGGGCCGTGATGATCACGGTGATATCGGAGGAGAGCGCGCACATCACCGACCCGACCGTCATCAGCGTCAGCGCCGAGATGAGCACCCGCTTCTTGCCGTACATGTCGCCGGCCCGGCCGAGCACGGGAGTGAGTACGGCGCCGGCGAGCAGTGTCGCGGTCACCGTCCAGGACACCGTTCCCGCCGAGGCGCCGGTAAGCCTCGGCAGGTCCGGAAGGAGCGGTACGACGACGGTCTGCATGACCGCCATCAGGATCCCGCCGAAGGCCAGTGACGGGATGGTGAACCGACCCCGCAGGCCGGGTATCGGGGCGGGTTCCGTCATTTACGCGCTCTCCGGCGACTCGGCACGATGCGGTGAATTCTAATTCACCGTATCAGGTGAATGGAAATTCACCTACGCGGAACCAAAGCACCCCGTTCGTGACCCCAAGTCGCGCTCCCGGACCTACGAGACCGCCCACCTGCCGGCCGAGGTCCACGAGGAGCCGGGAGACGTACTCAACGAAGGCGTCGGGGCCGCCGATGGGGGTCTCCCGCGGGGGAGCGGCGGCCGTGAGGGCCGGTGCCGACGGTCAAGTGCACCGATGCCGGGGCCGGTCCATGGTCGAACGGGCTCTGCGGTCATCCAGTGTTCGAGGAGCAGACCGGCCCGACACGCGGGCCTGTCCATGAGGCGATCTCGAAAGTGCCGGCCGGTGGGTGGCTTCCGTAGAGGCCACCTGCGTGGGTGCCGCCTCGCCGGACGAGATCGCTCGCGCCGCCGCCGCCGGCCGCAGTGCCTCCCCGGCCTGCGGGCAGGCGAACTGCTCGCGCCCACTACCGCGGTCGCCAGCGCATGCAACGGCGAAACACCACGCGCCGACCGGCTGAAGCCCTTGATCCTGGAGGGCAGGCAGAGGCGACCCGCGGTGCGTCGACTGTCCGCTCTCGCTCGGCTCGGCGTGTGGTGGGACGGGCGAGGGCCACACTCGCCAAGGTCAGTGCCAACCCCGCTAGTTGGCGTCCGGTCAGCGTCTCGCCCGCGACCGCGGTGCCCAGCAGCACGCCGGTGACCGGGTTGAGCAGGCCGACCAGGCCCACGGTCGCCGCCGGCAGCCGGCGCAGGCCGGCGAACCAGGCGGCGAAGGCCAGCGCTGTGGCGACGAGGGCGACGTAGCCGAAACCGAGCAGTGCCGGAGCGTCGAGCGCCGGTGGCCGGCCCTCGACGGCCGCGGCCGCCGGGAGCAGGATCAGGCCGCCGGCCACGAGCTGCCATGCCGTCGTGGCCAGGGTGTCGGTGCCGTCGCTCCAGCGTTTGGCGAGGAGGTAGCCGCACGAGGACATCGCCATGGCGCTCGCCGATGCGAGGATGCCGACGGGATCGATCGACGCACTCGCGGTCAGCAGCATGATGCACACGCCGGCCGAGCCCGCCACCGCCGCCGCCAGATGGCGTGCCCGCGGCGGCTCGCGGACCAGGGGCCAGGCCAGCACCGTCATCACCAGCGGGGCGGCGGCCATGACGGTCGAGGCCACGCTGGTCGGCAGGCGCTGCGCGGCCACGTAGACGAGGGCGAAGAACCCTCCCATGTTCAGCACGCCGAGCACCAGGGACCGCCACCACCAGGAGCCGCGCGGCAGCGTCCGGCGCACGGCGAGCAGTAGCAGCCCGGCGGGCAGGGCCCGTATCGCCGCACCGTACAGCGGTCGTTCGGTCGGCAAGAACTCCCCGGTGACGTAGTACGTCGTGCCCCACGCCACCGGTGCGATCGCGGTGATCACCGACCAGCGCAAAGTAGCTTCCACGGAAGCGAATATATCTTCCTTGGAAGCTAGTGCGCTAGTATGGCCTGTGTGGAGGAGAACAGCGCAGCACCCCTGGACCATGTCGCCCGGATCCAGGCCGAGTGGGCTCGGGAGCGCCCGGACCTGGACGTCACCCCGCAGGCGGTGATCGGCCGGCTGCACCGGCTGGGTGCCCTGCTGACCCGGCGGCTGTGCCTCGTCTACGACCAGTACGGGCTGAGCGAGGGCGAGTTCGACGTGCTGGCGGCCTTGCGGCGGGCCGGCGACCCGTACGAGCGGGCGCCCGGCGAACTGGCTGCGCACACCATGGTGACAACCGGCGCGATGACCAAGCGGATCGACCGTCTGGAACGCAACGGGCTGGTCACCCGGCGCCGCTCGGCGAGCGACGGCCGCGGCCGCGTGGTTGCCCTCACATCGGCCGGTCGCAACCTGATCGACCGGGCCTTCACGGACCACATGCGCAACGAGCGCGGTCTCCTCGACGCAGTCTCCCCCGAGGAGGCCGCCCAACTGCGGACCCTCCTGACCGCGTGGCTGGCCCGCCTGGAGCAACTGGACGGGACTTGATCACCTCGGGGCAGCCGAGGCGGAACTGCGCACCCTCCTCGGCACCGGGCCGGCCACATCCACACCGACGTACGGGGGCTGTACGCCATCAGCGAAGCCGTCAGCGGGCTGCACGGCGCCAACCGCCTCGGCGGAAACAGCCTGATCGAACTGCCGGTACTCGGGCGCATCACCGGGCATACCGCCGCCTACGCGCTGTCGCTGACCGCACAGTTCCGTTCCCCAGCCGCCGTCGCGCAGGCCCGCCAGGAGATCGACGGCCCAGACCGGAAACGCAGGGCCGCGAGCGCCCGGCCCTGTGGGCAGGGCCGGGCGGCGGTGTTTCGTCCGGCGGCTACCGCCGGGGCGGGGATCTCAGGAGGTGGAGGACTTGTTCTGGCAGCCCTGATTGACCACGAACTGGGAGCCGGGTTCGACCAGGATGTTGCCGTCAGCCGAGTCGGTGATCGTGACGTTGCAGAGTGCCGCGCTGCCGCGGGCCCCTCCGTGTGCGCGGATACCGGCGCCGTTGTTGGACTTGGAGATCTTGACGTTGTTGATCTTCACGTCCGGCGTGGTGCCGCCGCCGGACTTGAACTGGATGCCGTCGTAGGTCGAGTCGTCGATGTCGGTGTCCCGGATGGTGACACCGGGGATGTTCTGGCCCTGCGCGAACAGCGTGATGGCACCGAACTCCTGGGCCTCTCCCCAGAACGCGCCGCCCGTGCGGTGGAGGCCGTTGTTGGCGATCAGGGTGGTCCCGGAGAAGGGCAGCGGATCGTGGTCGGTGGCCAGCATGATGCCGGGGTAGTTCGCCGTGTCGTAGACGAGGTTGTTCTCGATGGTGTTGCCGTAACCGCCGTAGACCGCGATGCCGTTGGCCCGCCAGGGCAACTGGATGGTGTTGTTCCTGAAGTGGTTGTCGTGCGCGACGTCCACGGACTGATCCTTGACGTACTTGTTCGCCCATACCGCCAGCGCGTCGTCACCGGTGGTGCGGAACGAGGAGTTGAACACCAGTGAGTTCCGCGTTCCGTTGGTGAAGTTGATGCCGTCGGCGTAGGTGTTGCGGATCCGCATGCCGGTGAACTCCAGGCCGTCGGCCGGCCCCCACAGCTCAGGGATGTTGTCGTAGTCACGGCCGACCCAGGCGCCCACGTTGGCGTGCTCGATCCACACCTGGGAGATCTTGGTGCCCTTGCCGAACCGGCCGTTGAGGCCCACGCCGCCCTCGGCGCCGCCCGGGCCGCCGCGGATCCGGCCCGAGCCGAAGATGGCGATGTCGGAGATCTGGGTGTTGCTGTCGATGTCGAAGCCGAAGTTGCCCTCGTGGGGGTGGTTGATGCCGCCCGCGAGGTGCGGCTCGGTCAGGGTGTAGAGCTGGGAGTGCCACATGCCCGCGCCGCGGATGGTGACGTCCTTGATGCCCACCTGGTTGTACTGCCCGCGGTTCAGCGGGTCGTCGGTGAGGATCTTCTGCTCCTGCCGCCACTGCCCCGGCGGGATCCACACGCAGCCGATGTCACCGTTCTGGTCGGCGGTCACGGCCCGCTGGATGGCGGCGGTGTCGTCGAGTCCGTCGCCCGGCACGGCGCCGTAGTTCGTGATCGAGGTGCACCCGCTCGGCTGGCTCGCCGGAGGCGCCACCTGCTCAAGGTCGATCATGTCGATGATGTAGAAGGCGGCGGTGTCGGATGCGTCGCGCTGGAGCTTGAACCGGGTGCCGGGCGGATACGTGGCCGACAGCAACGCGTTGGACTCGTCGAACAGCCGGCGGGCGTCGGTCTGGGGCGTGTTGGTCAGTGCCTCGGGTCCGTCCGTGTTGCCGTACAGCCAACTGTGCTTGGAGGACAGAGTCAGCTTCCTGGAGAAGGTGTCGTTGATGTAGAGGCTGATGGTGGCCTCGGCGCCGCCGCCGTTCGGGGCGTCGGGGATGGAATTGCGCACCACGATGGAGTTCGTCGCGTTCGTCGAGGTGAACTCCACGAACTGGCCGGTGCTGTTCAGCCGCACGGATTTCCGGCCCGACGACTCGCTGGCGAAGTTGGTGTGCCCGAAGGTGCGCCGCGGGTCGGCTTCCAGCAGCGTGCCCTGATAGCGGCCGGCCTCCGCCTCGTATCCGACGTACGGGACGGCGGCCCCGCGCCCGACCACGATGGAGCGCGCGAACGCGTTGTTGGACTCGTTGGTCTCGGCGACGACGTTGGTCGCGTCGGCCGTCGCGGTGAGGGTGGCGCCGCCGTTGGTGGCGGTCCAGCTCCCGCTGATGGCAACGGTGGCCGTGGCGCCGGCGGCGAGGGGCGGGGTGTTTCCGTTGAGAGTGGTGCTCCCGGCCGTCAGCCGGGTGATCGTGGTGGCGCTCACCGCGCTGGTGCCGCGGTTGTTGACCGAGACGGTGAAGGTGACCGAGGCGCCGGGGGCCGGGTTCGTCGGGTTGGAGCTGATGGCGGTCACCCGGAGGTCGGGGCCGGGGCTCTGGCCGACCACGAGCTCGTTCGCCGCGGTACGGCTGTTGTTGTCGTCGTTCTGCTCGACGATCGTGTTGGTGGGGTCGACCAGCCCGGTGACCGGGTAGCTTCCCTGCGCGCGTCTGCCGACCTCGACCGTGACGGTGGTCGACGCGCCCGCCGCGAGCCCGTTCACCGGAGCGCTGCCGGCGACCTGGCCGGCGAGGCTGATGTTGACGGTCGTGGCACCCGAAGCGGCCGAGCCGGCGTTCTGCACGGTCGCACTCACCCGGATCGTGTCGCTCTCCACCGGGGCGGCGGGCGTCCAGGACAACTGGGTCACGGTCAGATCGGGGTTGGGCGCCGGGGTTCCGATGACCTGGAGGTCGCCGACCTGGCCGCCCGGGGCGCCGGTGTTGGAGAAGAACGTCAGCCGTACGTCGCTGACGCGCCCGGTGACCGGGATCGTCACGGTGTTCTGGTTGGTCGAGGGGTTGAAGCCGTAGTCGGCCCGGGCCTTGAGCGAGGTGAAGCCGCCGGCGGACTGTTCGCGGCCGAGGATCTGGAGGCTTTGCGTTCTGGCGGCCCAGATCGGGTCGGGGTTGAGCCTGATCACGATCGAGGTGATGTCGGCGTCGGCGCCGAGCTTCACCGTCAGCGTCGAGGGGTACCCGTTGGACTCCCAGTAGGTCGTGACGTTGCCGTCGTTGGCGTTGGACGCCACGTACTGCTGGGTCGTGGAGGATGCCTCGATCGGTTTCCCGGCGGCGAGGTCGGCCGCCGCGGCGGGGTTGCGGGAGTCATCGGAAGTCGCCTCTTCCGGCGGAGCGGCGGCGGAGGCGGCGGTGGGCACGATCCCGAAGCTGAGCAGGACGGCCATGGCCATGCCAATGATCAGCCGCCAGCCGTGTTGGTGCCGTTTCATAGGGGCCCTCGGTTCCGTTGCAGTGGGCGGAGCGGAACACTTGCCGTGAACTTGCAAAGATCATCTCAAGAGATTGAGTGTTTCAGTCAATCTCTTGCACAAGCGGCAGTCAAAGAGTTCAGCGGTGCCATCGACTTGTCAACGGTTGCGGCACGACGGGTACGGCCCCTTCTTCGGCCGCCACTTGACTCGCGAGCCCCGGAACGGCCCGTGCCGGACGAGGAGCGGGGGCGTAGCTTCGGCTCCCGTCTGGATGTAGGCAGATCAACAAGCCCCCGCAATCCATCTACTTATCAACGCATAATCCTGCGGAATGCAAGATCGGCACGTGACGCGGGGCGATGCCTGCGCACCATGAAGGAAGCCGTGGGGCACCATCGTCTCCGCGGCTTCCCGCGTGTACGCGGGCCACGACAACGCTGATGCCCCCAAGTCGTGACGCCGCGCGGGGCGTGGCCCCGGCGCGTACCCGGGCGTCCTGCGGGAGGTCTGCACCGCTCGTCCCGCCGGACGTTGAACCGGCCGGCGGGACCTCTGGCCGCACGCCGGTCGTCCGGGGGATACGATCCACGCGCATCGCGGGCATCCTGGTCGTCATTCCGCGCGTGGAGGAACCCGAGATGGGACATAGGCCGCCGGCGATCCGGCGTGGCACGAACCTGCCCCGCATGGGCGATTTCAACGAGGCCGTCATCCTGGACGCGATCCGCCGCGAACCGCAGGGGCTGAGCCGAGTGGAACTGGCGGCGGCCACCGGCCTGTCCGCGCAGACCGTCTCCAACATCTGCCGTCGTCTGCTCGACGGCGGTCTGGCGCGGGAGACCGGCAAGAAGCCTTCCGGCAACGGCAAGCCGCGCACGCTTCTCCAGGTCAACGCCGAGGCGCGGTACGTGGTGGGCGCCCACCTGGATCCGGCCGTGATCACCTACGTGGTTCTCGATCTGCTGGGCCGGGTGGTGACGCACCGACGCCAGCCCACCCCGCAGGTCGTCGACCCGGACAAGACGATGGCCGGCATCGGCGCCTCGATCCACGCCCTCCTCGCCGACTCGGGCGTGCCGCGGGAGCGGATCCTGGGCCTGGGCATCGCCGCACCGGGGCCCGTCGACATCGAGGCCGGTCTGGTGGTGGACCCGCCGGAGCTGGAGGGCTGGGGGCGCGTACCGCTGCGTGACTTCCTCGGCACGGAGACCGGCCTGCCGGTGCTGCTGGACAAGGACGTCATCGCCGCAGCCATCGCCGAGCGCTGGGCGGGTGTCGGGGCGAACACCGGCGACTTCCTGTTCTTCTACCTCGGCACCGGCTCCGGCATGGGCCTGGTGGTGGGCGACACGGTGCTGCGCGGGGCGTCCGGCAACGCCGGCGAGATCGGTGGCCTCGATGCGGCCTGCACCACCAGGTCGATGGTCGATGAGGCGATCCGGCTCGGCGTCCTCGACCCCGAGTGGGCGCCGGTGAGCCCGCGGGACGCGCACCGGGGGCTGGTGGAGCTGTCCCGGCTGGCCGACGGTGACGGGACCGCCGGGGGGATCATCGACCGGTGGGCGGTCCGGGTCGGCCGGGGCGTGTGCGCCGCGGCCACGCTGGTGGACAGCGACGTCATCGTCTTCGGCGGTCCCATATGGCCGTACCTCTCCGACCGCTTCCTGCGCATCATCTCCCCGATGGTGGCCGAGTCGCCCTTCGTCAGGCCCGCACACGCCACGGAGGTGACCGGTACCTCCGTGGGTGACGACGTCGGCGCGGTCGGCGCCGCGTGCCTGGTCCTGGACCACATGCTGTCCGTGCAGCCGGAGTCCCTGCTGCTGCGCTGAGCGTCCGCTGCCGGCGCGCCGTCGGCGCCCCGGCGGCGGATCAGTGGCTCAGGTGGTGCTGATGGCGAGGTTGTCGATGAACGCGCCGAATCCGCCGGTCGCGCCGGTCCGGTCGTAGGCGATCAGGACGGTGTCGATGGTCTTGCCGGCGAGGGCCGGGCCGAAGTTGCTCTGGACGGTGGTCCAGGAGCCGACCGTGCCCTTCGGCGCGCCGGGGTGCATGTCGATGCCGGTGGTGGTGGTCGCCGACGAGTCGCGCAGCGTGGTGCCATCGGTCGTCACGAAGTCCACCGAGATACTGCGGCCGTTCTCGTTCTTCGGCAGGAAGTCGTAGGACAGCCGTGTCGCCGAGGTGACCGGGATGTCGACGTCGAACGCCCGGAAGTAGGCGTAGCTGTGCGCGGGGGCCGGGGTGCTGCCCTGGAGCCGCAGCGCGGACTGGCCGGTTCGCCGGTCGGCGCCGGTGACGGTGCCCATCGTCGGGGCGCCCGTGCCGCTCGCTCCGGTGACGTTGGCGCTGCCGCCGGGGCCGATCGAGTCGGTCCAGGTGGGCTGGACGTCCTGCTGGAGTTCCGTGCCGGTGCGCAGGAGGTCTGGCCCGGTGGACGGCGGGATGGGGACCGTTCTGACGAGCGGCTTGTCCCCGGTGATCATCCGGCTGGCCTCGGCGGACAGACGGAGGTAGAAGTCGGGGGAGACGTATGTGCCGTCGGCGCTGAGGGTCAGGAAGTACTGGTTGGCGGGTGCCATGGAGGAGTCGCTCGCGGCCGGGGCGATGGCGGTGGCCTCGTCGTACTCGTCGAACATGGCGATGAACGCCTGGGGGATCCCCGCCTCGCGGACCGCGACCGCCTGACCCCACAGGTAGCCGCCGCCGTTGCGCGGGATCTGGTTGCGAGGGCCGCCGTTCCAGTTGGACCAGGCGAAGCCCGGGTAGATCACCGGCTGGTATGCCTGGCCCCGGCTGTCGAGGTCGGCGCGGTCGGCGCGCAGCCGCGGCAGGATGTCGCCGACGTTGCCGACGAGCCACGGGGACAGCATGTCGAGGGCCTGGTAGACCGGCGCGAAGCCCGGCCGGGTGTCGCCGCCGCCGGTGCGCCAGCCGTGGGGTACGGCGCCGATCACATAGGCGCCCTGGTCCTGGAACCAGCGGATGACGCGCAGCGCCGTCTCGGCGGTGCCGGGGCGACTGGTGTAGCCGAAGCCGAAGATGCCGACCACCGGCCGGCCGTCCTCGTGGGCGTAGGACGGTGAGGAGGTCAGGTCGAGGGTGCCGGTGACGGTGCTCGTCCAGTCGTTCTTCAGCGTCTGCTCGACGTTGGCGTCGGTGAGTCCGCTGATGTCGTACTCGACGTAGAAGCCGCGGTCGTGGGCTTCGGCCGCGTCCCGTACCCGGTCGGTGATGGTGTCGCGGTTCTGCTTGCTCACGGGATCGAGCAGGTCCACGCCGAAGCGCTGGAGGGCGGCGCCGTCGATGCCGTAGCTCTGCATCCAGGAGAAGTGCTGGTTGACCACGGCGGTGGGATATGACGAGAACAGCGTGGCGGGCTGCCCGTTGCCCAGCGGGGCGTACCCGGTCTGGAACCGCGCGGATGCCGGGTACGCGGTCATGTCCGGGTACAGCTCGAAGCTCTGGTTACCGGGGGAGGGGGCGGAGTTGTTGGCCCAGTGCCGCCAGGAGTTGCGTGGCGAGCCGTCGCCTGGGGCGTTGAACCAGCCCTGGTAGCCAGCGTACACCTGGCCGGTCACCGTGTGCCGGCCGGGGGCGGCGTCGGCCTTTGAGGACAGCGGTACGGCGCCGGTCAGGAGTAGCAGGGTCAGGCCGAGGACGGCCGTGAGAAATCTGCGGAGCGGTCTGGATTCGTGCACGTTTCCTCACCCTCGATGGTGGGGGCCGCGGGGCAGGGCCGGGCCCTGCCCCGCGGTGAGCGGAGGCGGATCAGGCGGGCAGCGCCCAGATCTGGTTGGCGCGGCCGTGGCAGCCCCATAGGTGGATGCGGGTGCCGTCGGCCGTGGAGGGGCCGGAGGCGTCCATGCAGAGGTTGGTGCCGACGGCGCTGCGGAGGGTGCCGTCGCTCTGCGCGGTCCAGCGTTGGTCGGCGCCGCCGTCGCAGGCGTAGAGCTGTACGGGTGCGCCGGCGGTGGTGCCGGTGCCGGTCACGCATTTGCCGAACGCCCGGACCGTGCCGTCGCCCGGCAGAGTGAACATCTGGTTGGGGTTGGTACTGCCGCAGGTCCAGAGCTGGATCTGGGTGCCGTCTGCGGTGTTCCCGCCGTCGACGTCCAGGCACTTGCCGCCGTAGCCGTTGACCGGCCCGCTGACCGAAGCGCTCGGGGTGGTGGTGTTGCGGGTGAAGGTGAAGGCGTCGATGTCGAGCAGTCCGCCCGTGCCACCGGTGATCACCAAGTACAGCGTGGTGGTCCCGGCCGGGACGTTCGACAGCCGCGCCGAGAAGTTCTGGTACGTGTCCCAGCCCCCGGTGTTCGGCACGGCCACGCTGCCGAGCAGGCTCCCCGTGGGCGAGCCGGCGCGGACCTGAACGGTGCCGCCGCCCCCGCCGGAGGCCGCCCGGATGCTGACGCGTGAGGCGTTGGCGAGCTGGTACGGCTGGAAGGAGATCCAGTCGCCGTTGTCGGTGTGGCCTACGGCCCGGCCGCCGTGCGCGCCTGCGTAACTGGTGACCTGGACGCCGCTCTGGCTGGTGAAGAACTCTGCCTGCCGGGTGGTGGTCTGTGTCGCGCTCTGGTCGTGCGCGGTCAGGCCGCCCTTGTCGGTGTACTCGGCGTCGAAGACGCCGAAGATGTTGGCGTTCGGGTCGTGTTCGCCGTCGGCGAGGGTCCGGAGGGTGCCGGAGCAGCCGGTGGCCGAGGTCTGCTCGTGGGCGTGGCTGTCGTGGCCGATGAGGAACGTCAGCCGTACCTTCGAGCAGTCGATCGTGCCGTCCTCCGGGTCCGTGACCGTCACCCGGTACGGCACGGCATCGCCGAAGTCGACGAGCTGACCGGCCACCGGTGTGTCCAGGCGTACGGTCGGCGCGGTGTTGCCGACGGTGATCGGCACCGAGGCCGTGGCGGTCAGCCCGGTCGGGTCCCGGACCGTCAGGGTCGCGGTGTACTGCCCGTTGGCGGTGTACGTGTAGGTGGGGTTGGCGCTGGTCGAGGTGGCGCCGTTGCCGAAGCTCCACGAGTAGGTGAGGGCGCCGCCGTCGGGATCGGTGGTGCCGGCAGAGGAGAACTGCACGGTCAGCGGCGCCGCCCCCGAGGTGGGTGTGCCCTTGGCCTGGGCGATCGGCGCCTGATTGCCGGTGACGTTCTCGATCCGGTACAGGGCACTGTTCGCGTCACCGCCTCCCCAGCCGGTGCCGTAGTCGAGGACGTACAACGCTCCCTCGGGGCCGAAGGCCGCGTCCATCACCTGCGTTCCCGTCCAGGGGAACGAGTTGATGGCGCCGCGGCTGCCGTCCCCGTTGACGTCGATGTTCTTGATCCAGCGGCGGCCGAACTCCATCGCGAAGAAGTCGCCGTCGAACTCCTGGGGGAACTTCACCGCCGACTGGAGGTTCGCGTCGTAGTTGTAGACCGGTCCCGCCATCGGCGACTCGGAGCCGCTGCCGAACTCCGGGAGCGAGCCACCGTCGTAGCGGATCCAGGCCGCTCGCGCGGACGGGAGGGTGCCCAGGCCGGTGTTGTGCGGCGAGTTGTTCACGGGGCTCGCGCAGTTGAACGCGGACCCGGAGGCGCCGGTGGCGAAGTTGTAGTCGATGTACGGCTGGTTGTTGCCGGCGCAGTAGGGCCAGCCGTAGTTGCCCGGGCCGGTCACGCGGGCGAACTCGACCTGGCCGGCGGGGCCGCGCGTCCTTGAGGCGGTGCCCGCGTCGGGACCGTAGTCGCCGACGTAGACGACGCCCGTCTTCTTGTCGACACTCATCCGGAACGGGTTGCGGAAGCCCATGGCGTAGATCTCGGGCCGGGTATTGGCTGTCCCGGGCGAGAACAGGTTGCCGGCGGGGATCGAGTACGTCCCGTTCGCGTTGACCTTGATCCGCAGGATCTTGCCCCGCAGGTCGTTGGTGTTCCCGGCGGAGCGCTGGGCGTCGAACGCGGGATTGCGGTTGGTGCGCTCGTCGATCGGGGTGTAGCCGTCGGAGGCGAACGGGTTGGTGTCGTCGCCGGTGGACAGGTAGAGGTTGCCCGAGGCGTCGAAGTCGATGTCGCCGCCGACGTGGCAGCACTGGCCGCGGTTGGCCGCCACGTCCAGGACGCGCACCTCACTGCCGAGGTTGAGCGTGTTGTCGGTGTTGAGGGTGAACCGGGAGAGCCGGTTGACGCCGTTGAACGGGGCGAAGTCGGCCGCCGTGCCCTCGGTCGGGGCGGCCCCCGCCGGGGTGTTGAGCGGGGGCGCGTAGTAGAGGTAGATGAAGCGGTTCGACGCGAAGTTCGGGTCGACGCCGACGCCTTGCAGGCCCTCCTCGTCGTTGGCGTAGACGCTGAGGCGGCCCGCGACGGCGGTGTTGCCCTGGGCGTCGGTGATCCGCAGGGTGCCGTCCCGCGACGTGTGCAGCACGGAGCGGTTCGGCAGCACGGCCAGGGACATCGGCTCGCCCGTCTCGGCGACCCCCTTGGCGAGCGTGACCTGCTGGAACGTGGCGGCAGCCTTGGCGGGCTCGGCCGCCGCGGGATTCGGTGCGGCGAGGGTGACCAGGCCCGCGGAGACGAGCAGGGACACCGTGAGGCCGGCGAGTAACTTTCTGTATCTTCGGTGCACTAGCGTCCTCCGTAGCATGAACGGGGTGATCGACTAGCACGTGCGCGTGCGCGCCGCCGTGCCGGGAGCGCCCGGCCGGGGGAGCAGGAGAGATGATCGTGGTGGGACCTGAAGTCGGTCCGCGCCATGGAAAGTAACGACTGTGTGTCGGGGTGAAAACCCTTTCGGCTGAACTTTATCGATTCGAGGGACAAAGTCGGGTCGCGCTCTCGCCAACGCGACCGGCCGCGCTCGATCGGTCAGGTGGTGACGAGGCCGAAGGATTCCCAGACGCCGATGGCGGCGCGGTTGGCGATCAGCGGAGACGCCCCGCCGTTGTCGGCGCAGACGTACTGGTTGCTGGCCCGGGCGCGCAGGGCGACAACGGTGGTGCCGCGAAGCCGATCCCTCGCCCCGGCATCCAGCCGGTGATGAAGAAGACGGCGCCGATGACCGACGGTGCCGCCGAACTCCTCTTCAGGATCATCAACGGCACCTCGCCGGGCTAGACGCGTCTCATCTGGACACGATGATGACCGAGGAGGCAGGACCTAGGTCGGAATAGGCGGGCACTCAAGGACCTCGATCGAGTTCCCAGGCATCAGGGCGATGTGAGGGTGGTCGCTGAAGAGTCGCACCGCGTCGTCGTGTGAGTCGGCCGCCACGATCGCGAATCCGACCTTCGAGTCAGTAAAGTCTTCCACGCCCTCGGCCGTCACCAGTTTCTTGCGAAACAAGGGTGAGCCGGGATCGACGAGCGCATGCTCGTTCCTCTGTGCCCACGCCGCCCAGGCGTTCATGAACTCAGTTTGCTGCTGCTCGGTGAACTCTGCCTTGTCCGCGTCGTTGGCCGCGCCATGCAGAACCGCGAGGAACCTACCCATGGCCGGAGCGTAGTTCACGAACGACGCGACCACTCTCGAAGCTGTCCCGCAACCGCTAGTCACAAGTGCGACGATCTTGGTGTGGCTGGTGTGATCACGGCGTCCGATCCGCAGGGGATAGTCCGTTCACGGGACTATCCCCTCGGTCCTTCGGAGCGTTGGTCAGGGGGCTGCGTCGAGAAGAAGTGGGTGTGTCCCGTCCGGGGCGGCCCTGGTCACTGCCGCTGGAAGACCGGGTGCTGCTCGTGGTCGCGTACCGGCGCACCAATCTGACGCTGCGGCAATTGGCCCCGCTGTTCGGGGTGTCGAAGTCTGCCGCGGCTCGGATCGTCGGCTGTACCGGCCCCGCTGCTCGCGCTCAAGCAGCGCCAACGCTTCCACAGGGGCACCGTTCTGATCGTGGATGGCACGCTGGTACCCACCCGCGACAGCATCGTTGCCCAACATTCCAAGAACTCTCTCGCCGACGGTGATCGCACCAGCCAGATCGTCCACCGCACAGGCCCGGTCGTAGTCCTCTAAAGCGGTCCCGTCTCCCGCCATGGCCCCCCTCTCCGTGCACCCGCGCCATGCAGCCAACGCGGAAACAGGGATGACGATCAAAGGTCCGCCCATCGACTCCACCCAGACAGTGGAGGTGTGTGACGCGTCGCCGTCCCGTGCTGTTCCGGGCAGCGAGTCGTTCCCTGCGCTGATATGTATCTCCTCGCCCCGGTCCCGGGTGAGGAGGGAGCGTGCAAGCGACCTCTCGGCGCTGTTCGGACAGGGTTGGCGACGTCGATCAACGACGCCCCGTCCATCACGAGCATGGCATCGTGCGACGCGCGGCCACATCCGTGTTCGAGCGGTCCATGCTGCAATCCCAGGCAAGTAGATGATTCGTCAAGCATCCTTGAGGTGCGCCAGGGGGAAGTGGTTGACGTGTCACGCATGTGCTCCTTAGGGTGAGCTTGGCGAGGGCGTCACGGGCTGCACCGACGTCATCGCGCGTTCTCGTATTCCCGCAACCCCCAGGAGGTGAGCGCCGGTGGACGTCAACGAGAAGGCCATCAGAGATGCCTACCTGGTGGCCGATGTCCCGGGCGTCTCCGGCTGGATCGCCTCCTTTGCCGAGGGCGGCACCTTCACGGATCCCAACTGACCCCCTGTGGGCGGCTACGCACTCGGTGCGTGGCCTCCCCACCCCGAGGAACCGGTCGCCACCCGCATCAGGGGCCGCGGGCGCCGCGGCCCCAGGGACAGAACCGCACCCCGCTCCCCGCCACCCTCTACTCCGCCGGCCAGCGCACTCTCGAAGTTGGAGCACATTCATGCGTTCACCGCATCATCCCGGTCCGGTCCCGGAGGAGCCCTCCTTCAGCCCGTCCCGGCGCAGCCTGCTGAGAACCGCCACCATCGCCGGACTGGCGACCACCGGACCGGCGGTCCTGGGCACGGACATCGCCTCCGCCGCCACCTCCGCCGGCGCCGTCGGCCCGCTGAACCTGCCGAAGGCCACCAGCAGGATCACACCGCTGGACCTGCGCGTCCCGGAGGCTCTGCTGACGGACCTGCGCCAACGGCTGGCCCGCGTCCGGCTGCCCGAGCAGGAGCCCGTCACCGACAACTCCCAGGGTGTCCAACTCGCCAAGCTGACCGGTCTGCTGCAGTACTGGCGCACTCAGTACGACTGGCGCCGCTTCGAACGGCAGATCAACGCCCTGGGCCAGTACCGCACGCAGATCGACGGCCTGGGCATCCACTTCCTGCACGTCCGCTCCCGGCACACGAACGCCACGCCGCTCATCCTCACCCACGGCTGGCCGGGCTCCTTCGTGGAGTTCGTGAAGACGATCGGCCCTCTGACCGACCCCACGGCGCACGGAGGCAGCCCACAGGACGCCTTTCACGTGGTCCTCCCCTCGCTGCCGGGGTTCGGCTTCTCCGACCGGCCTGACACGACCGGCTGGACCAACGCCCGCATCGCAGCGGCCTGGGCCACCCTCATGGAACGTCTGGGCTACACCCGGTACATCGCCCAGGGCGGTGACTGGGGCGGCAGCGTCACCACCCAACTGGGCAAGCTGCGGCCCAAGGGCCTGCTGGGAGTGCAACTGAACTTCCCCGAGTACACCTTCAGCCCGCCGGTCACCGACACGACCACTCCCGCCGAGCAAACGGCACTCGCCCAGATCCAGACCTTCTTCAGCCAGCTCTCCGGATACTCCCTGGAACAGTCGACCCGTCCGCAGACCATTGGCTACGCCCTGGCCGACTCTCCCTCAGGACAAGCCGCCTGGATCTATGAGAAGTTGCTCGACTGGACCGACAACACCGGTCGGCCCGAAGGCGTTCTGTCACTGAACGACATGCTGGACAACATCACCCTGTACTGGCTCACCGGCACCGCCGCCTCCTCCGCCCGCCTGTACTGGGAGAACTACGGCGCCTCCGAGCTGACCACGCTCGACCTGCCGGTAGGACTGAGCGTCTTCCCCCACGAACTGGTCCGCAGCCCGAAGATCTGGGCCGAGCGCGCCTACAGCAACCTGGTCTACTACAACGACCAGATCCCCTACGGCGGCCACTTCGCGGCGTTCGAGCAGCCCGGGCTGTTCACCCGGGAGGTCAGGAAGTTCGCCCGACTGGTGAAGTAAGCCGCCCCGCCCAGCGGCGAACGGGCCGCAGCGAGGGCGGCGGCGGCAGATGTGAGGACACTTCGCCGCCCTCGTGGCGGACTTGCCGGGCGGCGCAGCCACGGCACCCACTCCCTTCTCGTCACCCCCGACTTCACCGCCACCGCGCGTGGCGTGCCGGGTGCGGACCCTCTCCTGGCTCCCTACCAGTCGGTCGTCGTCGACAGCGATCCCGGCCGGAGCACCTGTAGGTCCACTGCGAGCTGCCCCGCGACGGCGAGTTGACCTGTATCCCGCTCATGCAGGGCACCGGCGCCGAGGCCCCCGGTGCCCTCGACGCAGTCGGACCGGTTGCGGTCGCGCGTCAGGTGCCGCTCCGAACTTCCGGCCCGGTGTCCAGCGCCGAGCGCAGATACTAAACATGCTTACAGTAAACATGGATATAATCTCTCCATGCCTGCACCGACCGACCGGCCATCGCCCTCCACGGGGTTCCTGGTCTGGCACCTGAATCTCCGCTGGCGGACGGCGATCGACCGGGCCCTCGTACCACTGGGACTGACGTCGTCGCAGTACGGCGTCCTGGCCTCGCTCTACGCGTTCTCGGCCGGTGGAGCCCGTCCGCGGCAGCGGGAACTGGCCGAGTTCATCGGGCTGGAGCCGATGCACGTCTCCAAGTTGACGCGGGCCCTGGAGCGGGCGGGGCTAGTGGAGCGCACCGGCTATCCAGGCGACACCCGGGCGGTGCAGCTCACCGTGACCGAACGCGGCGCCGAGGTGGTCACGGCCGCCCGGGCAGCGGTCCTCAGGGTCGAGGAACAGCGGTTGGCTCCCCTCGGTGGGCGTCACAGCGAGCAGAGCGGGGCGCTCACCGAAATGCTGCTGACACTGCTGCGCCACGCCGAGACCCTCGACAGCGACACGACGACCAGCGAACCGGAGCAACCCATCTCGTCCACACAGGCAGTACAGGACAAGGAGGTCTCATGAATTTGCGAGACAGACGAACCGCCGGTCGCAGCCTGACGGTCGCTGCTCTTCTCGTCGCCGCCGCCGGCTTCGCAGTCCAGATGGCGGCCGGAGTGACGGACACCCCGACGATCCCGCCCGGCCTTGTCGCCATCCTGGCGGCAGCCGCGCTGGTCGCGTTCCTGCCCGGCCGCGGCGCGCCGGTCGCCGGCCCGATCGCGGGGGTCTTCAACCTGGTTGCCTTCGCCGTGGTCAGCGCGGCGGACAGGCTCTACGAGCCGAGCCCGGCAAGCGCCTTTGTCGGCGCCTGGTTCATGGTCGTGGCGCTGGTCGTCGCCACCGTCGCCGGCTCGGTCGCCACCGTGCGGAACTACCGGCCGCGGCCGGCGGCCGGTCACTGAAGGCACCTCCCCTGTAAACCCGCGTGCTGGTGTGCCCCTCGTCTGCCCTTTGATGCCCCAGGTGGTACCGGCTCTCCGCTCTGGATCTCCCCAGCGGTCCGGCCCTTCACCTAGCGGCGAGGCGCGCTCGCGCCGGGCCGCGGCGGTGGAGGGCACGCGCGGAACGGGCGGATACGCCCGGGTACGGGCCCCGGGCCGAGCCCTCGACGCCGACGAGATGAAGGAAGAGGGGCACAGGGTTCCCGGCGTTATTGTGGGAGTTCGCCCGGCACCAGCGGTTCAGCGCATGCGGGTGTCGGTTCGAAAAGGCGCGAAGGTGCGGATCGCGTGCCGCCGATGCTGCTCGACCTGAGGTGGGTGCTGTCGCCGTCGCTGGCCTGGATGAGCAGGCCGGCGTCCGCGACCGCGCGACGTGGCACTCCCGGCGGCTGCCGCCCGGTGGCCGGCCGGGGTTCTTCCAACGATCACTTCCTGTTGGGAGTCGGGGCAAGGGTTCGTTCCTAGGCTGACCGGCGCCCCCCGGTCCGCTGCATCGAGAGGACTTCCCCATGACAGGCACGTCCCCTGAAACACCCGCGGGTCCCGGTTTCGAACGACGCGCCCTCCTGCGCGGAGCGGCGGTGGCCGCCGCCGCTTCCGTCCCCTTCCAGGCCCTCGCCGCGCGCACTGCGGCAGCCGCGCCGGTCAAGTTCGAATTCGGCGCGGGGTACGGTCCGTTGCGCCCGGTGAAGGACCAGGCGACCGGCCTGGAGCTGCTGGAGCTGCCGCGCGGGTTCGAGTACATCTCCTTCGGCTGGACCAACGACGTCATGGACGACGGCGTGCGCACCCCGAGCGCGCACGACGGCATGGCGGCCTTCCGCTACGGCGACAAGGTGCATCTCGTCCGCAACCACGAGCGCGGTGCCGGGCCCGCCTTCACCGCCCCTGCCTACAACTCGGAGGCCGGTGGCGGAACCACCACCCTGGTCTTCGATCCGGACGCCGGCCAGTGGCTGGAGTCCTACGGCAGCCTGGGCGGCACCATCCGCAACTGCGCCGGCGGGCCCACCCCGTGGAAGACCTGGCTGACCTGCGAGGAGACCTTCTCCACGACGGCCGGCAAGCGCCACGGCTACATCTTCGAGGTGGCCTCGGAGGGCAAGGGCAACCCCGAGCCCTACAAGTCCATGGGCCGGTTCAACCACGAGGCGATCGCCGTCGACCCGGCGACCGGCTATGTGTACGAGACGGAGGACCGCGGCGACGCATCCCTGTACCGCTTCGTCCCGGCCGTGCGTGGCGACCTGTCCAAGGGCGGCCGACTGGAGGCTCTGCGTATCGGCAGCGCGTCGTACGACACCCGCCTCGACGGGGAGAAGGCGTACGGGACCGTTTCCTGGGTGCCCGTCGAGGACGTCGACCCGGCGACGGACACGGTGCGGCTCCAGGCACAGGCGAACGGCGCAGCCGTGTTCAGCCGCCTGGAGGGTGCCTGGTACGGCAACGACCGCGTCTACGTGATCACGACCGACGGCGGTCCCTCCCGCCAGGGCCAGGTCTTCGAACTCGACCCGGCTACGGACGAGTTCCGGGTTCTCTTCGCCTCGCCCGGCGCCGAGGTCCTCAACGCACCGGACAACATGTGCGTCAGCCCGCGCGGCGGCCTGGTGCTCTGCGAGGACGGTGGCGGTACCGAGTACGTCCACGGACTGACCACCGACGGCGAGATCTTCCGCTTCGCCGCCAACAACGTGGACCTGCGCGGCGGCACCGCGGGCAAGGACGTCACCGCTGCCGACCACCGGGGCTCGGAGTGGGCGGGCTCGGTGTTCGAACCGAAGAACGGCAACTGGCTGTTCGTGAACATCCAGACTCCGGGCATCACGTTCGCGATCACCGGACCCTGGCGCCAGGGCGCCCTCTGAGCGGTTCGGCCTGACACCGCCGACGCGACGAGGCCGCCCTGCCCCAGTCAAGCGTCACCGGATAGGGAGTGTCGGTGGCCTTGCCGCGTTACCGCAACGCCGGGAGCCATCGCCGACTCCGGTGATGGCTCCCGTACCCCGGTGGCCGGGGTACGGGATGGAGGCGCGTCGTCTTTCGCTACGGGTCCGGTGCGGGCGGACGGAATTGCGCCGGTATCGGTGCTCACACCGGTGTTCGGCTAGGCCGGAGCCGCCCAGCCGAGTCCCATCCGGCCTGGTCGGCGCCGACATCGAAGCCTGTCCGGGACAGTCAGGCCAGCTCCGCCCGGTGGAGTTCTCTCACCGCCCCCTGGTGCTTCGGCAGGCTCTGGACTCTTGCGGGGGCGAGGAGGTGGGCCACGCCGAAGTCGGTGGAGGTGCCGTAGTGGTGGTGTTCATGAGTGCTGTTCTTCCTTCTGCGCGCCGGCCGGCCGCGTGGCTGGCTGGGCAGGGATCTCCGGGGGAGTGGCGAGCAGTTCGGTGACGTGCTCCCTCGCCCGCCGGAGCCGGGAGTCGTCCAGTTCGAAGGTGGGGCTGGCGTGCAGACCCGGCTTGTCGTCCGTGTCGGGGTGCGGATTCCTGTAGATCCGCTGGGCGAGGTCGCGCAGCTCCAGCATCAGCGGCACCGCCTTCTCCATCTCGCGTGGCTTCCCGTCGAAGACCCTCTCGAAGAGCACGAGCAGCCGGGCGTAGGTGTCGTTGAAGTCCTCGACCGCCCGGTGGATCTCCGGGTACGGGGCGAAGTGCGCCGTCTTCGCCTCCGGATCGATCGGGTACGCGTTCTTCCAGGTGACATCGATCAGCGGGCCGCTCGGCTGCGTACGCGGCAGGTCGTGGGGTCCGTAGCTGCGGCCCGTGAGGATTTCGTTGAAGCGGAAGTAGTGGGCCACCTGCCGCTGCTCGCCGAAGATCTTGTCATCGCTGTCCCAGATCGTGTCCTGGGCTCCCTCGCCCTGCTCGCCGATCACCTCGATGGCCAGCAGGGCGCTCTTGAGGTCGGTGATGCGGAAGGTCTCGCCGCCGGAGTTGTAGAAGTCCTCGGGGCCCACCTGCTCCGCGGGGTCGCCGGTGAAGATGGTCTGCCCCGTACTCCGGGCGGCCTCCTCCAGGGCCTCGATGCCGCGTCTGATCGCCTCGTAGAACTGTCCGATCGAGGTCCAGCCGGTCTCGTCCGGCTCCGACGGCACGAAGGAGTGGGGGCGTTCGATGAGCAGGAACGTCTCCAGCGCGTCCGGCGAGAAGTGCTGGAGCGCGATGGGCGGGAGGCTGGGGTCGCCGAAGGGCAGCCGGGCCGGGTATCCGCGGGTGAGCCTGCCCATGTCCGGGGTGCCGCCGACCGCGTTCAGCAGGTTGCCTGCGAGCGTCATGTGCAGCATCTCCTCCAGGAGGACGCTGCGGATGACCTCGCACGCGTAGGCGTTGGTGCCCGGCACGATCGAGTACAGGCCCGACATGTAGACGGGGATCGTCAGGTGCTCGATCTCCACCGCGGCCTGGAGGTATGTCTTCAGCTCGGGCAGGTCCCTCGGCGGCCGGTACTCCTTGGCCGCCAGGTCGTACATCGTGGTCACTGCGCCACCTCCGGGGTGCGGGCTGTACGCGGGCCGGCGACGGTGACCGGCTGGTGCAGCTCGGCCAGGTCGCGGTGGATGCGCTCGGCGCTGCGCAGGGCCAGCGCCGCCATGGTGAGCGTCGGGTTGCTGGTGCCGATCGACGGCATCGAGCCGCATCCGACGGCGAACAGGTTGGGGTGGTCGTGGGTGCGCTGGTAGGTGTCGACGACGGATGTGGCCTGCTCTGCACCCATGACGTGCGTACCGGCCCCGTGTCCCGCGCCGTGGTACACGAGGTCCAGCTCCTCCAGTACGCCGTCGGGGGAGTGGCGGTAGTGCCCCAGCGGATAACTGCCGTCGGCCTGCGCGCCGTACGAGCTGTGGTCGGTCGCCCCCAGCAGCTTGAAGATCTCCAGTGCGGCGAGCCGCCCGGCGTACATCCCGTCCCGGACGTGCTTGGCCAGGTCGTAGTGGATGATCGGGCGCGGGTTGCCCATGGCGTCGCGGTGGCGGCTCGGATCGATGGTGACCCGGTTGGCGGGGTCGGCGTGCTGCTCGACGGGGATCTGGAGCTGCACCTGCCGGTTGAGGTGCGAGCCCAGCGCGCTGCGCAGCGCAGGGCCGTAGCGCCCGTCAGGAGTCACCTCTCCGCCGGCGTCCCCGCCGAGGCCGAGCATCCCGCTCACGCTGCTCATCGGGGCTCCCGTGGCCCAGCCCCAGCCCCAGTTGCCGATCTCGACCCGGAAGGGCGCCCGCTGCTTGCGGCCCTCCGCGGTGCGGAAGCACTCCAGCCCCGAGGTGTGACCCGGACCCCGGTACGGGCCGATCGGCATCTCCGGCGGCATCTCGGCCCAGGCCAGCAGTGTGGGGTGGTCCATGAGGTGCTTGCCCACGTTGCCGCTGCTGTTGGCCATGTGCGAGGCGAGCAGCAGGACCGCGTTCTCGATCGCGTGCGCGGCCAGCACCACGACATCGGCCTCGGCGCGGTACGCCCGGCTCGCGGGCGTCGCCGGATCGCCGTACTCACGGAACTCCACACCCCGCACGGTGTTCCCCCGTCCCGGCAGCACGCGGCTGACGACGCAGCGCGTGGCGATCTGCACCGTGCCGGTGAAGTCCTGCTGGAGTCGGAGCGGCGAGGACTTCGCCTGTACGGGGCAGACGGGCACGCAGCTCGCGTTGCCCACGCAGCGCTCGCCGAAGTTGGGCACACCGACCGCACCGCGCGGCTTGTAGGTGCTGCCGTCGCCGGTCGGGTAGTCGGCGTTGGGCGTGCTGTTGCGGGCTTGCGGCAGCCCGTACACCTGGAGCTGGTACTCCCGGTTCCCGGCAACCTTGTCGACGACCGTCCTGCTGTCGAGCTTCTTGTGGAAGACCTTGTCCTGGTAGCTCGGAGGGATCTGCTCCATCGGATACTCGTGGTCCACGGGCACGGTGCCGAGCCGGTGCTGCTCACGGCTTTCGCCCGCCGTGCCGAGCAGGTGCTCGGCGTCGCGCAGGTGCTGCTCCAGGTCGGCCGCGCCCAGCGGCCAGTCCAGGCCGTAGTGGTACGCCGTCCGCGTCGTGAAGTCCTCCGGGAACATCCTGGGGACGGCGCCCAGCCAGTGCATGCCGGCGCCGCCGAGGGCGCGCAGGTAGTCGGTGCCGTAGGGCAGTGGTCCGGTCTGGAGGAAGTGGCCGGTGGCGCGGTAGCCCTCGGGGTTCTCGGGGCCGCCGGGGCTCAGTTCCAGGACGTCGGGGGACGGGGCCGCGTGATTGGGCCGGTACGCGGAGTTGGGCACCTTGGCGACGGCGGACGAGAAGGTGCGTACGGAGTCCTGGTAGTCCACCCAGTTGTCGGTGCCGCCGTTGCCTGCCTCCAGCACCAGCACGCGCCAGTTCTTCCTGCCCAGGTGGCGGGCGACGAGGCTGCCCGCCCAGCCGCTGCCCACGACGATCGCGTCGTAGTGGCGGCCGTCGACGGCGGCGCCGGTCGTGTGGACGCTCATCGGTCACTCACCTGCTTCCGGGGAGGTCTCCCGTACGGGAAGGGACGAGGCGGGCGGTACGGCGGACGGGGAGACGGCCCGGGAGGCGCGCGGCCCGGGCAGCAGATGGGCCGGCGTACCCCCACCGCCCTCTCCGGCCGAGCCGTAGGAGCCGGCGTCGTACGTCACGGCGCCGCCGGGGCCCGCGTCCTCCGCGGCGATCCGGGCGGCCAGTTCCGCCTCGGTGGGGAGCTTGGGCGGTTCATCCCCCCAGGTTCCGAAGCCCGGGGGTTTCGCGCCCGCCGGGTGGCCGCCGAAGGCGCGCCACACCAACCCCTCGGGATAGCTTTCCGGCGAGGCCACGAACTCCTGGTTCGGCCGTTCCCGGCGCAGCTCCGCGTGGACGGCGGGCGCGATGCGCGGGAACGCCCCGGTGTACCAGAGGTAGATCAGCGCGCGTGCCAACTCCCGCTCCAGCGCGGGGAGCCGAGCCGGACCCACGCCGCTCTTGTGGGCCTGCTCCCAGGCGGCGAGGAACGCATCGAGGCTACGGTGACCGATCTCCCGGCGTGCGGTGTCGAAGTAGAGCTGCGCCATGCCGGTGCTGCGCAACTCGTACGCGGTGAACCCGGTGAGCGGCACGCACAGCCGCACGAAGCGGTCGAGGGGGGCGGGGCCGGCGTTCTGCACGGCGGCGTCGTGATCAGTCATGCGGACCCTTACCCGAGGGGACAGTGAGAGCAGGTGATCGGCCGGCCGCAGAGGGCCACGGCGGTCGGTCTTGACGGGGACGGTGGACCACCTCGCCGCGGCGGTGGGCGAGGAAGCCGAAGGAGTCGGGAGTCGGGGATCGGCCCGTACCGAGGGGGGAAGGACGGGAGTGCACCGCGCGGAGGTGCGTCGAGGTCGTACACCGTCGAACCGCCGGCGGCGCCTGGTCCGGGGCCGGATGGTGGGTCGTCGGCCGTCCCCGGAGGGCCTCCGAGGGTTCTGTCATGTGGGGGGTCTCCTTCCGCACCGGGCAGTGCGCCGCCGCCGAATGCCAGGTGTCTGCCACACGCACGACTCGCAGCAAACACACGAACCGGGAAGCGAGCGAGGGGAAGTGGGCCCGCGCCGCACCCGATACCCCGGGCGGCGCGGCGAGGGAAACGGTTCTCCGACGACGGCGCAACGTCCCGTTCGAAAACGGGAGTTCATCACTGAGGGGGAGAGTTCGGATGATTGAACGCGCACGGTTGCGCTACGGGCCGTCTCCCTGGCGGCCGCCAGGCCGTCATCCCCCGCGGACAACTGCACTTCGCCCCTGGAACCGTCGCTCAGCTCCTTGTGTGAGCCACTCCAAGTCGCGGGGAATCGACCGGCTGTTCATCGCCTGCGAGACGCTCGCGTTGTCACGTACCCGTCGCAAGCCCCGGCGACTGTACGCCGACCGAGGCCACGACTCCGCCAAGTACCGCCGCCTGCTGCGGAAGCGCGGCATCAACCCGCTGATCGCCCGAAGCGGCGTCGCCCACGGTTCCGGACTGGGGAAGGTGCGTTGGGTGGTAGAGCGCGCGTCCGCGTGGCTGCACCAGTTCAGGCGACCTCGCATGCTGAAACGATCAGTGAGTCGGGGGTCAGCAGGGCCGGATACGCTCCGGCCCATGGCTGACACTGAACTGACCACGCTGCTCGGCGTACTGAATGGCAAGCGCGCGCATGTCCTGAGCATCCTGGAGGGACTGGACGAGGAGGCGCTGCGGCGCCCGGTGCTACCGTCTGGCTGGACGTGCCTTGGACTGGTTCACCATCTTGCCCTGGACGATGAGAAGTTCTGGTTCCGCGCGGTCGCGGCGGGGGAGGAACGGGCGATCGAGGAGATCCTCGGGTCCGGGGAGAACGCGTGGCAGCCTGCTCCGGAGAAGACGGCCGAGGAGGTCTTCGCCCTCTATCGCCGGGAATGCGAGCTCGCGGACGCCTTCCTGGCCGGCGCCGACCTGGACGCGGCCCCGGCCTGGTGGCCGGAGTTCTTCGGCGACTGGCGACATGACAACCTGCGCGAGGTCACCCTGCACGTGATCACCGAGACCGCCACCCACGCCGGCCACCTGGACGCAGTGCGCGAACTCATCGACGGCAGGCAACGCTTGGTCGTCACCTGACGGGCGAGCCGTTCCGGTCTGCCGACCGAGATCGTGGAGCGCGAGGTCCAGAGCTCAGACTTGTTCTGAATCGATCAGTTGGTCCGCCTCGGGGCGTGATCGGCATGATCCGCTTCTGGAACCGGAGCCCGTCCACTCGCCCGAGTCGTAGGCTCCATCGCCCGCGGCCCGGTGGCCGGTCAACCGGCTTTCGACTTCAGGCAGGCCCGGGCAAGGGCCACCGCTTCCCACGTGTCGCAGTCGAATGACACGCCGGCGACATCAGGCACGTACCGCAGGGCGAGGGAACGAGTCAGTACACGGATGGGCAGCCCCGCCAACGATCTGTGCTCGGCGAGGGTGAGCGCAATTATCCGTCGCAGAGCTACGGTCCGATATGCGGCGAACAACGGATTGTCCCGGCCCTGTGTCTCCAGCATGACCGCGCCCTCGATCGCAGAACCCGCCGCCTGACGCAGTAACTCAGCGACTGCTTCCGGCCGCACGAACGGAAGATCCGCCGCCAGGACGACCACGAACGGCGCGCGTACCCAGCGCACTCCCGCGGCCAGTGCCGCGAGCGGCCCAGCATGCGGAGGCCGCTCGCGCACGTGGTGTACCTGGTGAACGGTGGCCCGGTGTGGGCCCACCACGATCGTCTTCCCGGCCCCCGTGCATGCCTCGATCGACCGATCGAGCAACGACATGCCGCCGACGGACACCATCGGCTTGTCCGCTCCGCCTAATCGCCGGGCGCGCCCTCCCGCCAGCACCACCGCGTCGTAGTACTCGCCCGTGTCACCTCCCGGCCCCTTTTCGTTGCCGTGGGGAACGCCTCGTCGACCGGACGTCACCACTCATACTTGCCCCGCTCAGCGTTGCCTCTGTCAACGCAGGGCCTGATTGTCGTTCGGGCTGGTTCCACCGCCCCGAAGTACCTGCTCCGGCCCGGCCCGGGAGGGTGACTTCGAGGAAACCGGTGCCGGTCGTGCCGGCCGCCCGCTCAGCGGCCGTTGCCCCGGCCGCGGCGGAAGAGCAGGAAGACGAGCGCCAGCACCGCACCACCGACGACGCTCGCCGTCGGCACCGGGCGCCTCTTGCCCGTACGGGCCGCGCGCTCGGCCACATGACCCGCACGCCCCGCGGCGTGGCGCACCCGGTCCGGCGTCTTGTCGTCGACGACCCGCCTGACGTCCGCGGCCCGCTCCCGGGCCCGGTGTTTCACGCCTGTCCTGGCAACCAACTTCTCGGCGCCGTGGCCCAGTCGGCCGCGAACCGTCTCCACCTGCTCGCGCAACTTGCCCTGCGTGCTTGCCATGATGAATCGTCCTCTCCCTGATTCGTCGAAACGCTCGCTCGTCGGCAGTTCCCTCGATGCCGGGAAGCCGCCCCCGTAAGGTCACCGGGACCCGGGTCGTGCCGCAGGAGCGGCACCTCGGCCCCCGGCACCGCTTCTTCCCCGCCGCCGCTGTGCGGCACGGGCCCGGCTATGCACAACTCAGGCCGCGCGGCGCGGATCTCGTGCGGTACCGCGGCGCGGACGAGGGCGGCTCCCTTGTCGGTGGGCTGGTCCGATGACATGAGTGCCGCCTGCTCGTCCGTCACGGAGGGCCGGGTACCACGCCTCGGCGGGCGTGAACCCCCGTGGCCGTGCGCCGGTTGCGGAAATGGAAGGTGGCCGGCGTGTGGCAGCGGCTGCATGAAGCACTGCCCGCCCTCGTCTGCAATTTCTTGCGGTACGCCGTGCATCTGCCGGCTCGCTGCGCTCAGAGGAGCAGGCGGCAGGGGAAGCGCTGAGAGGCATTCCCCCAGGCGGCGGTCGCCTCCTGCTCATCGGTGCCGAGCCGCCAGCGCACTTGCAGGCCGGACCGCCCCTTCCCGCCGGCGTCCGGCACGGCGTCACTCCTGTACGGGAAGGCGGTCGGGTAGATCGTGGGCAGTGCGCGTGCCCGAGCCCTTGACCGGGTTCGGAGGCGGCTCTACGTTCCTCTGTGCAATCCCTTGCAGAAAGTCTGCAAGGGCGTGCCCCGGGCTGTCGGGCATGGCGCGTTGCCTTCGCGGCCTCAACCCGTCCATTCCCAGGAGGAGTCTTGTTCGCTCGTCGCCAACGCAGACACGGAACTCCAGGCTGGAAGAGGTCCATCGGCGCGTTCATGGCCGGCCTGATCGCCGTCTCCGGCAGCGTCCTCTCGATGACCGTCACGACCCCCGCGGCCCAGGCGGCACCGCCCGGGTCGAAGGATGTCACCGCGGTGATGTTCAACTGGAGATTCGACTCCATCGCCCGCGAATGCACCCAGCGCCTGGGCCCGGCCGGATACGGCTACGTCCAGGTCTCCCCACCCCAGGAGCAGATCCAGGGCGGCCAGTGGTGGACCGCCTACCAGCCCGTCAGCTACCGCATCGAGAGCCGCCTCGGCAATCGCGACCAGTTCCGCAACATGGTCGGCACCTGCCGTAACGCGGGAGTCGGCGTCGTGGTGGACGCGGTGATCAACCACATGTCCGCCGGCTCCGGCACCGGCACCGCGGGCTCGAACTACACCAAGTACGACTACCCCGACGCGCCCTACAGCGACGGGGACTTCAACAACTGCCGCCGGCCGATCGGCGACAACTACGGCGACCGCGGCAACGTGCAGAACTGCGAGCTGGTGGGCCTGGCCGACCTCAACACCGGCAAGGACTACGTCCGGGGACGTATCGCGGGCTACCTCAACGACC
Source organism: Streptomyces sp. NPDC004134 (assembly GCF_042874195.1). NCBI lineage: Bacteria > Bacillati > Actinomycetota > Actinomycetes > Kitasatosporales > Streptomycetaceae > Streptomyces > Streptomyces sp. NPDC004134. Next base: position 226,398 of record NZ_JBIAMS010000003.1, read on the forward strand.
TGCTCTCACTGGGCGTGGCGGGCTTCCGCGTCGACGCGGTCAAGCACATCCCGGCCGGCGACCTCGCCAACATCAAATCCCGGCTCACCAACCCGAACGTCTACTGGAAGCAGGAGGCGATCTTCGGCGCCGGCGAGCCGATCCTGCCGGACGAGTACCGGGGCACCGGCGACGTCCAGGAGTTCCGCTACGGCCGTGATCTCAAGCGGGTCTTCGAGAACGAGAACCTCGCCTATCTGAAGAACTTCGGCGAGGGCTGGGGGTACATGCCCTCGGGCGGAAGCGCCGTCTTCGTCGACAACCACGACACCGAGCGCAACGGCTCCACCCTCAGCTACAAGAGCGGCGCCAACTACACCCTGGCCAACGTCTTCATGCTGGCCTGGCCCTACGGGTCTCCCGACGTCCACTCCGGCTACGAGTTCGGCAACAACGACGCCGGCCCGCCCAACAACGGTGCGGTCAACGCGTGCTACCAGGACGGCTGGAAGTGCCAGCACGCCTGGCCCGAGATCGAGTCCATGGTCGGCTTCCGCAACGCCGCCCGCGGCCAGGCGGTCACCAACTGGTGGGACAACGGGGGAGACGCGATCGCCTTCGGCCGCGGCAGCCAGGGCTACTTGGCCATCAACCACGAGTCCGGTTCCCTCAGCCGCACCTTCCAGACCTCCCTGGCCGCCGGCATCTACTGCGACGTCCAGAGCGACCGTGCCGTGACCGTCGACGGCTCCGGTCAGTTCACCGCCACCCTGGGCGCCAACACGGCGCTGGCCCTGCACACCGGCGCACGGGACTGCGGCGGCGGCGACCCCGACCCGGTCGGCGGCGCCTCCTTCAACGTCACCGCCACCACCCAGCCCGGCGAGAACATCTACGTCGCCGGCAGCATCCCGCAGCTCGGCGACTGGAACCCCGCCCAGGCGGTCAGGCTCAGCAGTGGCAGCTACCCGGTCTGGAAGCACCAGCTCGCCCTGCCGGCCGGTACGACGTTCCAGTACAAGTACATCCGCCGCTGGGATGGCCAGACCGGCGTGACCTGGGAATCCGGCTCCAACCGCCAGGCCACCGTGCCCACCGGCGGCTCCCTCACGCTCAACGACACCTGGCGCAACTGACACCCGCAGCCCCCGGCCGGCCGGTGCCCTCCTCCCCGAGGGCACCGGCCAAGATCCCCGGGTCTTCCTCGAAGGCGACCGGGTCCTCGATCCCGGCCTCGTACAGGACGAAGTTCTGCCGGGCGGTGGGCTGCTGGTCGGCTTCATCGGACACGTCGCTCGCCTGTCGTCAAACGATGGCGAGCTCAAGCGGTCAGCGCGTCGGTGTCGAAGGTCGGGCTTCGGGTCAGGCCGGTGGTTCGGGGGTGTATCTGGCGAGCATGGTCTGGACGGCCTCTTCGACGGCGTGGTGGATGTCGGAGGCTGTGGGGTTCCAGCCGGTCAGCAGCATGCGGGGCCACAGGGCGTAGTTGGCGATCATGCCGAGGAACTGGTTCGCGGCGCTCTCGGCGTCGGGCACGTCGGCGTTGCCTGCCTCGTGCTCGGATTCCAGGTAGTGCTGGACGGAGGCGAAGTAGGGCAGTTTGCCGAGTTGGAACTGCATCCGTCCCAGTTCGGGGAAACGGGGCAGTTCGGCGATGACGATGCGGAACAGGCTCGTCATGCGGGGCTGGCCGATCAGGTCGGCGTAGCGGTGGCCGATGGCTGTCAGTCCGGCGCGCAGGTTTCCCGTCTGTGGCCGCGTGGCGGTATCGCCGGCGTCGCGCTGCCAGGACTCGGTGACGATGGCCTCGAAGAGGGCCGCCTTGGTGGGGAACTGCTTGAACAGGGTGGACTTCGAGACTCCGGCCGCTTCGGCGATCCGCGCCAGGGAGGTGCCGTCGTAGCCACGGTCCAAGAACAGTTCCGTGGCCGCGGAGGTGATCGCCTCGCGCTTCTGCTGGGCGAGCCTGCGGTGATGCGCGGAGAGTTCTGCTGCCATGCGGAGAGTATGCCGCAGCCGCGAGGCGAGTCACTTGACTCGCCTCGGGTGATCCGCTTACGGTGCACCGCAAGGCGAGTCGAGTGACTCGCATCTGAACCGTGACACCTGGGCGCTTCCTGGTCGTCGCACGGCGAAGGGACTACATGACGAGCGACAAGATCGCTTTGGTGACCGGTGCGAATCGCGGCCTCGGGCGCAGCGCGGCCATCGCCCTGGCCACACGCGGGGTGCGGGTCGTGGTCACCCACCGCGGCGATGCGGCCGGGGCCGAGGAGACGGCGGAACTGGTGCGGTCGGTGGGCGGGACTGCCGCTGTTCTCCGGCTCGACATCAGCGACGTCCCCTCCTTCGCGTCCTTCACCTCCGAGCTGGGCGCGCAACTGGAGCGCTGGGGTACTTCGCGCCTCGACATCCTGGTCAACAACGCGGGAGTGGGGGTCTTCGGGCCGCTGGAGACTGTCACGGTCGACGACTTCGACACGGTGATGGGCACCAACGTCCGGGGCACGTTCTTCCTCATCCAGTCACTCGTGCCGCTGCTGGCCCAGGGCGGCCAGGTCATCAACGTCTCGACGTCACTGACCCGCCACACCAGCCCCGCCACCTCGGCCTACTCCGCCTCGAAGGCCGCCGTCGAAGCTCTGGGCCGCACCCTCGCCGCAGAACTAGGACCCCGCGGCATCCGCGTCAACTCCATCGCCCCCGGGCCGACCGCCACCGACTTCAACGGCGGAGCGATGCGGGACGACGCGGGGATGCGCGAGGTTCTGGCCGGACAGACCGCGCTCGGGCGCGTCGGCGAACCTGAGGAGATCGGCGACGCCATCGCCACGCTGGCCTCAGAGGGACTGCGCTGGGTCACCGCCCAGCGCATCGAGGTCTCCGGCGGCGCCCTCCTGTGACACGAGTTCCTCGCCGAGCGGGAGGGGCGCCGCTTCGGGATCACCGAGCATCACGAAGTGGTGAGTTCACCGGTCCGACGGTGGAGTGACCCGAGTCCGCGCCTGTACGCCACGGTGCTTGTCGGCGCCCTGCCCGCGCCCGCTTGATCAAGCGTTCCCGGCCCTGCCGAGCCTCCGGACGGCCGGGCCGACGTACGCGTAGACATGCCGGTGGACGTGGATCAGCCGCCAGCCGCGGGCGAAGGACGGCGGCGGCGTCGTCGTACGGGTCGTCAGCATCGCCACCGGGATCCGGCCCGCCTCACGTGCCAGCGCCGCCGCAGTGGTGTTGCCGTTGTGGCCGTCGGTGTCGGCCGACGAGCAGGCGGCGCTGAAGGCGATCGGGATGTGCGGCGCGATCGCCTCGTCACCGGTGAGCACGCACGGCGGCCGGACTCCCGCACGGTTCAGTGCGGCGGCGGTCCTGGCCCAGTCACGGTGGCCTTCGGTGGCGCGATCGACGGTTTGGTGCAGCACGGAAGACTGCACCACCAGATGCCCGGCCAGAATGACAGCGGCCAGCGTCACCGCAGAGACCCGCCAGGCGCCGCTCGGGATGGCCCGTACCAGGGAGACGAGGCCGTAGGCGACCGGAATCGCGAGCAGAGCGTACGCCGGCAGCAGGAACCGGGGAGCGGCATAGCCGATCAGGAACAGGTACGGGAACGCGGCCGCCGCCGCGCAGGCAAGCGGCAACGCGGTCGCCCCGACGGCGCGTCGGGCCCGGACCGCCAGGGCGAGCCCGACCGCGGCCAGCATGGAAAAGACGAACCACCAGGCGAACATGACCGGATTCGGGATCGCACCCGTGCACGGCCGGCACAGGGTGCGGCCGCTCTGACTGCGCATCTGGTCGTCGACGGCGAAGTTCCAGCTCAGCCCGCCCTGGATGAGCGAGGCGTCGTGGAGCCGCTGGCCCAGGCCGCCGTAACCGGTGTACGCCTCGATCACCCATGCGGCCGCACCGGCCGCGAGCCCCGCAGCGAGGGCGAGCGACAGCCAGAGGTACCGCCATCGGCGGACGACGGCACTCGCCAGGAGCAGCGGCAGGCCCACCCACGCCGCGTCCATCGGCCTCATCAACGCCATCAGCGCCGCGGCCGCCGCGAGCCCCCACACCGCAGCGCGCCGGGTCCGGTCCGCCTGGGCGCGCAGGAAACAGCCGACACCGGCCAGCGCCCCGATCGCCACCCAGTAGTTGGGCATCGCCTGCGGGCCGTAGTAGAGCGTCACCCACAGCGAGGCGAAGAGGGCGCCGCCCAGTGCGAGCACCTTCGGCGAGAGCAGACCGCGCCAGGCGCGCAGGGCCAGCCAGAGCCCGATGCCGGACAGGACGGCGAGGTAGACCCGCAGCAGCGGAGTCGACGGCGACCAGGCCGCGATCGGCGCCACCAGCAGCGAGACGCCGCGAGCGCGCGGGGCGCTGAAGAACGCCGCCGGGGCGTGCCCGCTGATCTGGCTGACGTACACCGTCTCGTCCCAGCCGAGCCCCATCCCCGGGCGTACGAGGGCCAACTGTGCCAGCGCGAACGTCACCGCCACCGTCGCCGGAAGGACACTGCCGCTCAGCGCCGGTCCTCGGGGGATCAGAGTTGCGCGGATAGTGCTCGGCGGTACGGCAGTCATCCAGCTATCCCCTACAGGATGTAGGCCCATTTCAGGGCCTTATGGGATGTGGGTCAGGTGACGGGTGAGAGCGAACAAAACGGGACAAAACAGTTCAATCTGCTCGGGAGTGTAGCGCGGAGGTGAGCGGGGTCCTGCCAGGCGACGGGCCGATCCTTCGGCTTTCGTCCCTCGCCCCCGCGCAAGCGGCTGCCCGGCGGCTGGCTGGGCGGCGACCGCTTCCGGGCGCGCCTCTCGCTGGATGTCCTGGCGACCCCCTGTACGGCGGGGGAGGCAGATCTGGGAACGAGTGCCTGGACACGGGTACCGGAGAGCGGCCGGTGCGGCTGGGCGGACACGCGGGCGACGCGGCCGGCTCGGGCCTCGGTCCCACCGGCACCGGGCAGCGATCCGCCGGCGCCCGGGTGTAGCGCCTGGCGGCCCGGCCGAGCGAGGAGGTCGGCGACGCGCTCGGCGAACAGGCCGTCCTCGTTCCCGGGACCGGCACCTTCGACGTCGTCGCCCGCGCGGCCCGCCGCGCGAACACGGGAAATCGGGTCTACGCGCGGCCACCTGCGGGGTACGTACTTGAAGCCAACTGCGCGTGCTGTCACGCTCGTTGGTGGTCCGGCACCCGGCCGGCCCACGCGCCACCCCCCACACCCGGCACCGGCAGGTGCCAACTCCCGGAGAGAGGTCCTTCCGTGGACACTTCCCGAATATCGCGCGCCGCGCTGACCTCCGCCGTGGCTCTGGCCGCGGCGGCCACCGGTACGCTGCCCTCCGTCGCGGCAACGCCCGCCGACCCCGCAACGTCCTCCGCCGCCGCGTACGACGACACGTACTACAAGGACGCGCTCGGCAAGGAGGGCGCCGAGCTCAAGAGTGCCCTGCACACGATCATCAGCGACCAGACCAAGATCTCGTACGACCAGGTCTGGGACGCACTCATGGAGACGGACGAGGACCCGGAGAACCCGGACAACGTCATCCTCCTCTACAGCGGTTACTCGCAGAGCAAGGACTCCAACGGCGGCAACGCCGACGACTGGAACCGCGAGCACGTCTGGGCCAAGAGCCACGGCGACTTCGGCACCTCGACGGGTCCGGGCACCGATGTGCACCACCTGCGCCCCACGGACGTGACGGTCAACAGCACCCGCGGGAACAAGGACTTCGACCACGGCGGCAGCCCGGTCGACCAGGCTCCGGGGAGCTTCAGCGACGACGACTCCTTCGAGCCCCGCGACGAGGTCAAGGGCGACGTCGCCCGCATGATCCTCTACATGGCCGTTCGCTACGACGGCGACGACGGCTTCGCCGACCTCGAGCCCAACGAACAGGTCAACAACGGATCGTCGCCTGCCATCGGCAAGCTCTCGGTCCTCAAGGAGTGGAACGACGAGGACCCGCCGAGCGATTTCGAAAGGAACCGCAACCAGGTGATCTTCGACCAGATCCAGCACAACCGGAACCCGTTCATCGACCACCCGGAGTGGGTCGACTCGATCTGGCCGTAACGATTCGCCAAGCCGTGACCGTGCGGTAGCTGACCCGGCGGCAGGTACGGTCGCCGGGTCAGCGGGCGCGGCTTCAGGCATTCAATAAGGGCGGATCACCAGGTATAGCCGGGATTGATCTCGCGGAACGACCCGGTTCGGGTGCTGGTTCCTTGGACAGCTTGCCGTTGAGGTACTCGTAGTTGAGGTAACCGGCCCCCGCGCAGCCGACGATCAGTCCCGACACTCCGCCCGCGACCCACCGCAGCACGCGGCGCCCGCGCCGCCGTGGCGTTCCGCCGGGCCCGCGGATCGGCTCCTCCGGGTCACCGGAGGGGCCGGTTGCCCCGGCACCGCGCTGCGACGGCACCGCGTCCGGGGAGAGGCCGTGGTCCGAGCCGGGGGCGTCGGTGGGATACGGGTGCCGGTGAGCGCCGTGCCCGCGGGCTGTGCCGCGACTCAATGCTGCCTCCTGGTCCGTCGGGTGGATCGCGGGTGCGGTGATGCGCCGGCGGGCGCCTGATGGATGCGACGTGCGATCCGGGTGACGGGGTCCGGGTGCCGGTTCCGGGGGCCGGTGCCGCCCTTCCGGCGGCGCCCCGGGCTGCCGGGGCCGCCGCCGTGGACTTCCCGTGGCGTCAGATGTTGACGCCGAAGTCCTGGGCGATACCGGCCAGCCCGGAGGCGTAGCCCTGGCCCACCGCGCGGAACTTCCACTCCGCGCCGTGCCGGTAGAGCTCACCGAAGACCATGGCGGTCTCGGTGGAGGCGTCCTCGCTGAGGTCGTACCGCGCCAGCTCGGCGCCGTCCGCCCGGTTGACCACGCGGATGAAGGCGTTGCGGACCTGGCCGAAGTTCTGCTGGCGGGTGTCGGCGTCATGGATGGACACGGGGAAGACGATCTTGGCCACTTCCGCAGGCACGGTGGCGAGATCGATGTTGATCGACTCGTCGTCGCCTTCGCCCTCGCCGGTGAGGTTGTCCCCGGTGTGCTGAACGGAGCCGTCGGGGCTCGTCAGGTTGTTGTAGAAGACGAAGTGCCGGTCGGAGACGACCTTGCCGGCGTCGTTGCACAGCATGGCGCTGGCGTCCAGGTCGTACTCGGCTCCCGTGGTCGTGCGTACATCCCAGCCGAGGCCGACGGTCACCGCCGTCAGGCCCGGCGCCTCCTTCGAGAGCGAGACGTTGCCACCTTTGGAGAGGCTGACCCCCATGTGATTCCTCCACTGAGATTCGAAAGGCTGTCGTACTCACCGGATCAACGCCGGCGGCCCGACCAGAGTTCCTTAGTTGCGCAAGTAGCAAAGCTACACACCACGGGAAGGTGCCGCGGACCCCCCGGCCCCACGGCCACCCCGCGGCCGGAGGCCGATGGCCCCGGCGAGGGAGGTGGCAGAGCTGCCATGCCGGCACCGTCTGATCCCTCGTCCCCTGATCAGGGCAGCGGAGTCGGAGCGGAACGGCTGTTCCATGCGGTACGGGGGTGACGTCAGCCAACATGTTAAAGTTGCGCAATATTTGAAATGTTGGCTTCGGGGCCAGTCGGCGAGGCGGTTCCGGGGCCACCGCCAGGCACGAAGGTGAGAGTGATGTTCGGACGGCTCGGACCCGCGGAGGTCATCCTTGTTCTGGTCGTCGTCATCCTGTTGTTCGGCGCGAAGAAGCTTCCGGACATGGCCCGCTCGCTCGGCAAGTCGGCCCGCATCCTCAAGAGCGAGGCCAAGGCGATGAAGAGCGAGGCCCGGACGGACGAGGCCCCCGCCGCGAACCCGCCGCAGCAGAGCGCGGTCGGGGACGACCGCGGCGCACGATGAGGACGCGGGTTGCCAGTCGTCGCCCGGCGTAAAGAGCGCGCGGAGAAACACCCCGAGGGGCGGATGGCCCTCGCGGACCACCTCCGCGAACTGCGCGACCGGCTGATCAAGGCGACCGGGGCCATCCTGGTCGTCACGATCGCCGCGCTCTTCGTCTACCAGCACATCGTGGACTTCCTGATGGACCCGGTGCTGAGGTCCGTGGGCTGCCCGGACGGGCTGCAGGCGTCGGATGTCGGCGAGCGGAAGGGCTGCGCCGACTTCACGGTCAACGGGCTGCTGTCCCCGTTCACCATCATGCTCAAGGTCTCCTTCATGACCGGCCTGGTGCTGGCGACGCCGGTCTGGCTGTACCAGTTGTGGGCCTTCCTCGCCCCCGGCCTGCACAAGCACGAGAAGAAGTACTCGCTCGGCTTCGTCGCCGCAGGCGTGCCGCTCTTCGCCGGCGGGGCCTACTTCGCGTACCGGATCCTGCCCACGACCGCCGAGGTGCTGCTGGACTTCACCCCGGAGAACGCGAAGAACCTGCTGCCCCTGCCCGAGTTCATCGACCTGCTGACCCGCATGGTCATCGTCTTCGGGCTCTCCTTCGAGCTGCCGCTGTTGCTGGTGATGCTCAACCTCGCCGGCGCCGTCACCGGCGGCCGGATGCTCGGCTGGTGGCGCTGGATGATCATGGGCATCACCACCTTCGGTGCCGTCGCCACCCCCAGCACCGACCCCGTCGGCATGTTCGCCCTGGCCGGCCCGGTCATCGTGCTCTACTTCGCGGCCACCGGGTTCGCGCTGCTCAACGACCGCCGCCGGGCCCGCGCGGCCGCCCGGGGCCCGGCGGACGACGAGGCGTCGGAGCTCGATCTCACGCCCGCGGCCGTGAGCGCCCCCGAGGACGTCACCGGGGCCGAGACCGTCTCCGCGGTGCTCCCCGAGCAGGCCACCGGCGAACCGGGAGAGGCGGGCCGGGCGCCGAACGACGGCGCACCGCGGCGAAACGATGACGACGACACCGCCTGAGCCCGTACGGCACCGAAGACCCGATTCGGGCGGTGCGGCCGCGACCGGCGGGTTCCGTACCGGTACGGGCCGCCCGCCGGGCGCGGTGGGCGGGTCCGGGACGTACCTAGACTGAGCGCTCGACGCGGGGCGGCGGAACGTCAGGAGAGAGCGGTGGCCAGGAGTATCGGTGATGGAGACCCGTCGGCGGAGGTACTCGCCGAGGCGGCCGGGACCTGCGGCCTGCTTGCCTCGCCGGCCCGGCTGCACATCCTGTGGGCACTCGCGCACGGCGAGAGCGACGTGACCGGGCTGGCCGAGCGGGTGGGCGGAGCGCTGCCGTCGGTGAGCCAGCACCTGACGAAGCTGAAGCTGGCGGGATTGGTGCGCTCCCGGCGGGAGGGGCGGCGAGTGGTGTACGTGATCGACGACCCCGACGTGGTGAGCATGGTGCACTGGCTGGTCGGCCCCAGGACCGAGGGCGGACGCGGGGGACGGATGCGTGACCTGGGCGCCTGAGGCCGCCGCACGCCGGGGTACGGCGGAGCCCCGTCCTCCGGGCGCCGCGACCGAGGCGGCTGGTCACACCAGGCTGCAGATGCTGCGCCTGCTGGACTCCTCCCCCCGCGGGCTGGTGGAGAAGGAGGCCGAGGAGCGGCTGACGCGGTGGGGGGAGAACACGCTTCCCGAGCCGGCCGCACTCCCGTGGCTGCGGCGCTTCGGACGCGGGCTGCGGGATCCCTTCACGGCGGTGCTCCTGTGCCTCGCCCTCGTCTCGGCGGCGGTGGCGTCCTGGGGAATCGCCTCCGTGATCCTCTTCCTGGTAGGGGTCAGTTGCGGGCTGCGCGCGACCAGCGAGTACCGGGCCGACGTCTCCGCCGCGGCGCTCTGCGACCGGCTGCCCGCCACCGCGACGGTGCAGCGGCGCCCCGGCCCGGACGCCGCACCGCGGGTCCGGGAGATTCCGTCCTGGGAGCTGGTTCCGGGTGACGTGGTGCGGCTGGGCCCGGGCGACGTGGTGCCGGCGGACATCCGGCTGCTGCGCGCCGCGCGGTTCCACGTGCACCAGGCCGCGCTGACCGGCGAGTCCGCGCCGGTGGCCAAGTATCCCGTCGACGCGCCACCGGCACACGAGAAGACGACCTTGCCGGCCCGCGCCCACCTGGTGTTCCAGGGCAGCAGCGTCGTCTCCGGCAGTGGCGTCGGCCTGGTGGTGGCCACCGGAGCCGACACCCAGTACGCCGGCCACGGGCCGCAGCGGGACGGCGCGATATGGCGGCGGACCGCGTTCGACCGCTCGGTGCACCGGATCGCCTGGATACTCATCCGCTTCATGCTGCTGACGCCCCCGCTGGTGCTCCTGGTCAACGCCCTGCTGCGCGACCGGGGCCTGGAGACGCTGCCCTTCGCGGTGGCGGTCGCGGTCAGCCTGACACCGGAGATGCTCCCGGTGATCGTCACCACCGCGCTGGCCCGGGGCGCCACCAGCCTGGCCCGCGACCGGAACGTGATCGTCAGACGGCTGTCCGCACTCCACGACCTGGGCGCCATGGACGTCCTGTGCACCGACAAGACCGGAACCCTCACCCAGGACCGCCCGGTCGTCGCCGCCTACCTGGACGCCGGGGGCCACCCCGCTGCGCAGGTGCTCCACTGGGGCGCCGTGAACAGCCTATGGACGCTGCAACTGGCGGACCCGCCTGCACCTGATCCGCTGGACGACGCGGTACTCGAAGCCGCGGAGGGCATGCAGACCGCGCTGCTGGGGTACGAGGGGGTGGCCGCCCTGCCGTTCGAGCCCGAACGCCGTATCGCCACCGCCGTCGTCGGCGACCCGGGCCGGCCGGGCACGCACATCGTCGTCGTCAAGGGCGCCGTCGGTGCCGTCCTCGACCGGTGCACCCGCGTCCTCCGACCGGACGGGGAGGAGCCACTCGACGCCCCCGCCCGGGACCGGCTGGCCGCTCTCGCCGACCAGCAGGCCGGCCAGGGACTGCGGCTGCTGGCCGTGGCCCGCGCCGAGCGCCCCGCCCGCCTCGGCACGTACGCGCACCCCGACGAACACGGCCTGACCTTCCTCGGCCTGCTCGCCTTCCACGACCAGGCGACGCAGACGGCCGGCCCGGCCCTGGCCGAACTCGGCGAGCGGGGCGTCACCGTGAAGGTCCTCACCGGCGACCACGCGGCCACCGCCGCGCGCGCCTGCCGCGACCTCGGACTCGCCCCCGGAGCGGTCGTCGACGCCGACCGCATCGACGGCCTCTCCGACGGCGAGCTCGCCGAACTCGCAACCGCCGCCACCGTCTTCGCCCGCTGCACGCCCGCCCACAAGGCCCGCATCGTGCGCGCGCTCGGCGACGCCGGACATGTCACCGGCTACCTCGGCGACGGCCTCAACGACCTGCCGGCGCTGCGCGCCGCCGACGTCGCGCTGGCCCCGCAGGGCGCGGTGGACGTCACCCGGCAGTCCGCCGACGTGGTGCTCGCGGCCAAGGACCTGACCGCCATCGGGCACGCGATCACCACCGGCCGGTACAGCAGCAGCAACATCACCACCTATCTGCGCATCACCCTCTCCTCCAACCTGGGCAACGTGGTCGCGATGCTCACCGCCGCGCTGCTGCTGCCGTTCCTGCCGATGCTCCCGGCACAGGTTCTCGCACAGAACCTGTGCTTCGACGCCGCGCAGCTCTCCCTCGCCTTCGACCGCCCCTCCCCAGCCGCACTGCGCCACCCCCGGGCGCTCCATCCGCGGGACTTCCTGCGCTTCGTGACCGGCTTCGGGGCGCTGAACGCCGTCGCCGACCTGGCCACCTTCGCCGTACTGGTGTGGGCGGTACGTCAGACGGACAGCGAGCAGCAGGCGGCGTTCCACACCGGCTGGTTCACCGAGAACCTCCTCACCCAGGCACTGGTGATGCTCATGCTGCGTACGGCCTGCGCACCCCCTGAAGGCCGCGCCCCCCTGCCGCTACGGCTGGCCGCCGCCGCACTCGCCGCCATCGGCCTGGCCCTCCCGCTCTCCCCGCTGGGCTCCGCCCTGGGCATGAGTGCGCTACCGCCGGCCTACTACCTGATCCTCGCCGCCGTCCTCGCGCTCTACGCGGCAGCCCTGGCCCTCGCCCGCAACCGCTACCGGCTGCGTGCGACCGGATGACCCGCGCCGGCGGCGGCTGCCGACGTGGATGGGGGCAGGAAGTCCCACCGGCAGCCGGGCCGTTTCCGGCTGCAGGATCGTTTGACGATTTCTCGCATCTCGTAGATGCCCGGTGGCGTTACTGCAGATCAGAGCATTTGGCGAGGAAATACCGCGAAGTGCATGGCCGTTGCAGGCAGGTGCGTGTGCGACAGGAGCAACACACCGTTCACAGATGTCTCCTGAGCGCCTAGAGTGACGCACGCCCCCCCTCAGTAGTGCCTTTACGACGCCTGAGGAGCAGTGAATGTCCGCACGAAACTGGGTCGCCACACTGGCGAGTACCGCCTTGATCGCCGGCCTCTCCACCGTCGCCGCCAACGCCGCCGGCAATCCCACCCCCGGCGCGATCCCGCCGGTGTCCCACTGCGGCACCGAGGCATCCGGATCCGGCAACAACGGCTTCGTCAACTATCAGCAACTGACCACTGCTCTCAAGCAGTTGGAGACCAGCACCGGCGGCACCGTCGACGTGGAGGTGGCCGGGTACTCCAACCAGGGCCGCGCCATCCACGCCGCGCGCGTCGGCGAGGGCGACAAGGTCGTGTACGTACAGACGCAGATCCACGGCAACGAGATGCACGGCACCGAGGCGGCTCTGGAGCTGCTCAAGCGGTGGGGCTCCAACACCCCGGAGGCCCAGAAGCTACGGGAGAACGTCACCGTGGTGGTCATCCCGCGGCTGAACGTGGACGGAGGCGAGCTCGACCAGCGGCAGAACGACATGACCTGGAACGAGGTCGTCGCCGACTTCCCGCAGTTGGCGGGAGCGTCCCCGGCGTGGAACTACAACTCCCGGGTCGGCGGTTTCGACGTCAACCGTGACTTCAACCCGAACCTGGACTACGTCCCCGCCGCCGAGGACTTCCCGGGCAACAGCGCCGACACGGGCTGGTACATCACGCCCGAGGCGCAGACCTCCCGCAACGTCTACCGTTCGCTGGAGCAGGAGTTCGGCACGGTCGACTACTTCATCGACCTGCACAACCAGTGGTCCTGCTACGCCACCGAGGACATGGAGAGCATGTCGCCGCTGTCCATCTCGGCCAAGTTCATCGACAACCCGGCCGAGTTCGGCAACTGGCCCAAGTTCGACCTGGACGCCTCCAAGCGGGCCAACGTCGCCGTCTACGAGGCGCTCCAGGGGCGGGGCGAGTCCGGCTTCGGCAAGCTGACCCTCTACCCCCAGTCCACCAACCTGCCGGGTACCGCGCTCGGTTCGTACCAACTGCGCGGCTCTGCGGTGGTTCTCTTCGAGACGTCCTCGCAGACCCAGTACGACGGCATGAAGCGCAACGGCATGCTCGCCAAGCAGGTCGAGACCGGGCTCGGCGGTCTGGTCGACGCCGTCGCCGACGGCTCGGTGAACTCCCTCGACACAAGCGTCTACGACGCCATCCCGAACCGCGTCACGCTGCCTTCCGACGGCCCCCGCGGCTGACGGAGCGAACGGCCCGCGGCATCGTCCGGCGGTCCGGTTCCCCCGGTTCCGAACCGACACGTCGGTCCGGAACCGGGGGAGGCCACCGTCTACGCGACGGCCGATCCCCGTAACGACCTCGCGCCGTCCGCAGAGCACCGGGTTCGTCGCCCTACCCTGCGTGGGGCCTACCGGCATCGCGGGCGCTTCGGGCGAGTGCGGCTCTGATCTCGGCGGTCCACTCGGCGGCGCGTTCGCGGCCGTGGGGGAGTTGGTCGCCGACCTCCCAGCGCCAGGCGGTGACCATGGCCAGCACCAGGATCCGGCAGTCGTCGAGAAGGCCCCGGTCGATCCCCGGGTAGTACTCGGCTACGGCGGCGGGTGCGTGGGCGAGGTCGAACTCGACGGGGCCCCGGCAGCAGGTCTCGAAGTCGATGAAGCGCGGGCCGGCCTCGGTGGCGAGGAGGTTGCCGGGGTGTGGTTCGCCGTGCAGGAGCTGCTCGGGGGCGGAGCGTTCGCCGATGGTCCGGCGCAGGCGCTGCAAAGTGGTGGAGAGGAGCTCTCGTTCCGCGGGGGGAAGGTCGGGGGAGAGGCCGGGGTCCGCCACGATTTCCTGGGCCTCCCCGACGCGGGCCGTGAAGTGCGGCGCCGGCACATCGACTTCACGCAGCCCGGCGTGCAGGCCCTCCAGCGCCTGGGCGAAGTCGGCCGGCGCGATCTCCTCGGACGACGCGGGCTCGTAGTACGTCCAGAGCGTGATCGCGAAGCCGTCGCGCAGGTGGACGTGCGGCTCCACCCTCGGGTCGAGCGCGGCCACGGGGCTGCCGGCCTGGGCAAGTCGCCGGGCGACGTCGATCTCGAACTGCGCGTTCTGGTGCGCCACCGGCGCCACCCGCGCCAAGACGTCGCACGGCCGCAACCGCAACGTCAGCTTGTTCGAGTCGTGGAGGACGACCGCATCCTCGGCCGGCAGGTGGTGGGACGCGGCTGTCATCCTGGCCGCCGCCACCGCACGCGAGTACTCCGGCGCCTCCATCGCGTTCCGCCCTTCCGGTGACTGCCGCAAACCGGAGCACCGTACCAACCGCCCGCGGAAGGACGCGATCGAAAAAGGGCCTCCCCGCAGACCTCCGCTGACACACGAGCGACGGGCGCTGGACCACCAGACGGCACTCAACCTGCTGGCCCTCGCCGACCACACCGCGCAGCACCTGCCGCCCGGGGCTCTCCCGGTCGGCGTCGTCACCGTCGTCGCCGGCGGGGCCTACCTCGCCTGGCTCCTCGCCCACGAGCGCCGCCGCATCTGACCTGTGCCGGCCCGGCCCGATCACCTCACCGAGCACGATCGTCCCCCGCCGGCCACTACAGCGGAACTTCGCGCCCGCACCTGGGGGCGTGGTGTGGAGGATGACGTCTCGTTGCCGGCCCGCGGGGGACGGAACGTGACGGAGCCCGGGAGCATGTCCAGCTCCCGGGCTCCAGCTTGCCACCCATTTGCGCACACCGGCGGCGTTTAAGAACCGCGGGTCATGTTGAGATCGACGTGTTCTGCCTTTGAACTACAGCGCCACGAGAGAGGCGCCGGAGGGACTTGAACCCCCATCCGTCGATGTTCGCCCACGCTCTGTCGATCCGGTGTTCGGCGGCGAATACTGAGACTGGAGCGAGAATCTGAGTTTCACGGGGCCGCCTCTGCCAGGCTTGGGCCACCCCCGCACGTGGTGCGGGGAGAGGGATTCGAACCCCCAACTGACACCCCTTCATCAGCTTCGACATCAGTTTCAGCTTGCGCTCATCGCGCACCCTCCGCTCGCGACGGAGGGCGTATGCGGGGCTACCCGAAGAGGTAGCCGAATACCGCGTCGCCGACCCGCTGGTCGGTGACCTCAGTGTTGTTCGCCTCCTCGCGGGCGAACTTGACGGACTGCTGGAGCTTCTCGACGCGGTCGAGCAGCTCGTTGACCCGCCGGGCGGGCAGCGCGCCGGAGAACTTCACCGTGGTCCAGTAACCGACCGGGACGTCCTCGTAGTACACCTCGACCTGCGCCGGGTGCTTCTCCGTGGCCTCGGCCTTCACGTGGTTGCGCGGAACCTTCTTCGTGCGGATGGTCCGCACCGGGTCCGTCTTCCACGAGTCCGTCGAGGGGTCCAGGTTCCACGACTCGGAGGCGTCGAGCACCGGCAGCTTGCGCACGAAGGTGTGCAGGTCGGTGAGTTGCTTCTCCAGGAACAACAGGTACGGGACCGGCACCTGGGGCAACAGCACCGTACCGTCGACCACCACGTCCGCGGCCGCGGACCGGTTCGCCCAGTCCTTCGTCGCGGTCACGTCGAAGAGCCGCGTCAGCGTCCCGGCGGTCGCCCGCAGAGCTTCCTCGGCCTTGATCTGCACCCGCGTGGACTCGGGCGGCAGTTGCTCGCCCTCCTCGTCCTTGGGCTGGTAGGTCCGGGAGATACCGGCCAGCAGGGCGGGCTTCTGCACGTCCTGGTGGACCTGGGTGAGCTCCTGGAGGGCCTTGGACTTGACGCCCTTTTCGACGGCGATGATCTGATTCAGCTTCGGCACACGGCAAACCTAACAACCCCGTGCCGCACGCACATCCGATTAAGCGCCCGCCCCGTCCCTTCCGGCCGGGAGGGGACGGCGTACGTGCGATCCCGGCGGTGCCCCGCGGCTGACGGCGCGTCACACGGTCGGCCGCCAAACGCACCGCCCGGCCGGTGGATTTCACGGCTACTTCACAAGCCGTGCATGGCCTGGCACCCCCGTGACCACGCACGATCACGGAGAAGCCGCCCACATGCCCGTGGGCGGCGTGCGTTCTGTGAAGGAGCCCCGCCGTGTCCAGCCGTCGTCACTTCCTTGCCGGGTCCGCCGCGCTCGGCCTCGCCGCGCTGCCCCCCGGAAGCGCCCGCGCCGAAGGCCGGAGCCCCGCGGTGCAGGGCGGCGGCGGGCGGCCCAACGTCGTCGTGATCCTCGCCGACGACCTCGGGTACGGCGGCGTCGGCGCGTACGGGCAGCGGCTCGTCCGCACGCCCCGGCTCGACCGGCTGGCGGCCGAGGGGCTGCGGTTCGCCCAGGCGTACTCGGCGGCGGCCGTGTGCGCCCCGTCGCGCTGCGCGGCGCTGACCGGGGTGCACGCGGGGCACGGGCGGGTACGGGAGAACCCGTTCGGCGGCCCGCAGGGCTCCCTCACCGAGGACGACACGACCTTCGCCGAGGTGCTGCGGGGCCGCGGCTACCGCACGGCGTGCATCGGCAAATGGGGGTTCGGGCCCGAGGAGGCGGACCAGCCGAGCCACCCCAACGCCCGCGGGTTCACGGACTTCTACGGCTACATCACGCACGGGCACGCACACCAGTACTACCCGCAGTACCTCTGGCACAACGGCGCGAAGGAGCAGATCCCCGAGAACGCCGACGGCGCGCGCGGCGCCTTCGTCATCGACCTCCTCCAGGAACGGGCCGTCTCCTTCCTCGACGCCCACGCCGGCGAGCCCTTCCTCCTCATGCTCAACCCCAACGTGCCCCACGCCCCCAGCGACATCCCCGACCAGGGCGAGTACGCCGACCGCCCGTGGAGCGAGGCGGACAAGGGCCACGCGGCCCAGATCACCAGGCTGGACGCGCTGGTGGGTGCGGTCGTGGACGCCCTGGTCCGGCTCGGCGTGCACCGCGACACCCTGCTGCTGTTCTCCAGCGACAACGGCCCGCACGAGGAGGGCGGCGTCGACCCCGACCTCTTCGACGAGAACGGGCCGCTGCGTGGCTACAAGCGCAACCTCTACGAGGGCGGCGTACGCGTCCCCCTGATCGCCTGGCGCCCGGGGACCGTACGGCCCGGCACCAGCGAGCGGCCCACGCCGCTGACCGACCTGCTGCCGACCCTCGCCGAGGTGGCCGGCGCCCCGGCGCCGCGCGACATCGACGGGCTCTCCGCCGCGTCCCTGCTGGCCGCCCGCCCGGCTCCGGCTCCGGTCCACCACCACCTGTACTGGTACCGCAACGACCCGGGGTCCACGAAGCGCGCCAACGCGGTCGACGGCGGCCGGATCCTCCGGCTCGCCGAGTCCGTGCGCCGCCGCGACTGGAAGGCGGTGCGGTTCGCGCCCGGCCGGGACCGCGAGGTGCCGGACGCCGCGTGGGACTTCGAGCTGTACGACCTGGCCGCGGACCCGGCGGAGACCAGGGACGTCGCCGCCGAGTACCCGGGCGTGGTGGCCGAGCTCACCGGCCTGCTGCGGTCGTCCTGGGCCGGGGAGTACGAGCGCGAGCGCTTCGGGACCCGTATCGAGGCCCCCGAAATCGTCTACCCCGGCGAGCCCTTCACCGTGACCGCAACCCTCGCCAACGGCTCCGGCCGCGCCTGGACCGACGCCGGGATCCGGCTGCACGCGCCGGCCGGCTGGCGGCTGCGCCCCGCGGGACCGGCGCGCGCCGCGGTGCTCCGGCCGGGGGCCGTCCTGCGGACGACGGTCGAGGTCACCCCGGCGCGCGGCGACGCCGCCGCGGGCCCGCGCCTGCTGCGCGCCGAGGGCACGGCGGCGTACGGCCGCGCCGCCCTGCGCTACCCCGCGTCCCGGACCGTGGCCGTGCCGCCGCCCGCACCGCGGCGCGACAGCTTCCTCAGCGACCTGGAGTGGGTGTCCGCCAGGAACGGCTGGGGGCCGGTGGAGAAGGACCGCAGCAACGGCCGCCAGGCCGCGGGCGACGGCACCCCGATCGGCTTCGGCGGGGTGACCTACGCCAAGGGGCTGGGCGTGCACGCCCCGTCCGAGATCGTCTACCACCTCGGCGCCGCCGCGACCCGGCTGACCGCCGTCGTCGGCATCGACGACTTCTCCGCGTCCCAGAGCGCGAACGGCGCGACGGCCGCGCAGGTGTGGGGCGACGGCCGCCTGCTGTACGAGAGCGGCACGCTCACCGCGGCCACCGGACCGCGGGAGGTGGACGTGGACGTCACCGGCGTCCGCCTGCTCCGGCTGGTGGTCCAGGACGCCAACGGCTCCACCTCGTACGACCACACCTCCTGGGCGGCCGCGCACATCCGAATCTGACCCCGGCGGACCCGGCACCGGTGGGCCCGGATCCGGCTCGCGCATCATGACGTCGGCCCCGCCCGGATACGCGATGCCGGTTGCCGCCCCCCCGCTCCCCGGATGGACCACCACCACGTGCGGGGATATCGGAGCCGCCACAGACTGGGCCTGTGTCCGAGCAACGCGAACGGCGGGCCCGACCTGCCGCCAAGTCCTCCTCGAAGCGTGCCTCCGGGAGCAAGGCCGACCACGCGGTCGACGGGCCTGAGGAGGCCGCCCGCCGTGCGTGCCGCAGTCTGGCCCGCCTCATCAGCCACGAGACCGAAGGCGTGTCTGCCGTGCGCCGTGCCGAGGAGGGCTGGCGGGTGAACGTGGACGTGCTCGAAGTGCCGCGGATCCCGGACACGACCAGCCTGCTGGCGACCTACGCGGTGGAACTCGACAGCGGGGGACGCCTCGTCGAGTACGAGCGGATCAGGCGCTACCGGCGCGGCGCGCGGGACGACTGACGGCGACCACGCCGCACCCCTGGAAGAGGAAGAGCCCTATGTCGACGACCACCACCACGTACAACGAGGCCGCAGTCTGTGTCCCGCGTGCCGGAACCCTCTACGACGTCCTCGAACTGATCCTCGACCGCGGCATGGTCATCGACATCTTCGTCCGGGTGTCGCTCGTCGGCATCGAGATCCTCAAGATCGACGCCCGCATCGTGGTCGCCAGCGTCGACACCTACCTCCGCTTCGCCGAAGTCTGCAACCGTCTCGACCTCAACGAGGACGCCTCCAGCCGGACGGTCCCCGACCTCTTCGCCGGCATGTCCCGCAGCGCCCTCGCCACCACCGGGGCCAAGAGAGCCGCCAAGTCCCTCGGCGGCCGCGTCAAGGAGGCGATCGGGATCGACGAGGACGACGACCGCGAGGACGAGGACGACGAGCGGTACGAGGAGGAGACCGAGAAGGCACCGCCCCGCAAACGTGCTTCGGGCACCCGATCCAAGCCGGCCAAGAAGAAGACCGCTTCGAAGACCTCCGGCCGTTCGAGCCGGCACTCCAAGGCGGCGTGAGCGGTGGCCCCCTCTCCGCTCTACGTGTACGCGGTCGTCCACGCCGACCTGGCGCTGCCGCTCGGCCTCCGTGGCGTGGGCCGGCCGCCGGCCCCGGTCCGGCTGCTGCCCGCGGGCGAGCTGGCCGCGGTCGTCAGCGAAGTGCCGCCCGATCTGCGCGCACGCAGGCGCGATCTGACCGGCCACCAGGACCTCCTGCTGACCCTCTGCGCGGTGGCCCCGGTGCTGCCGATGCGGTTCGGGACGGTCGCCGACGGCGAGGACACGGTACGGCGCGCCCTCGACGCCGCGGCCGCCACGCACCTCGCCACCCTGCGAAGGCTCGATCGCCACACCGAGATGAACCTCAAGGCCATGCCCGCACAGGGCGGCGTGGAGGCTCTCGTACGGGCCGACCCCGCCGTACGGCGGCTGGCGGCGGACGTCCGCCGCCAGCCGTCCTACGAGGGCAACGTCCGGCTCGGCTCGGCGATCGCCGAGGGCCTCGCCCGGCGGGCGGCGCAGGCCGCCGACGGCGTCGCGCAGGAACTCGCGGTGCTCGCCGACGAGTGCGTTCAGGGCGCCGAGGTGCCCGGGTGCGTGCTCAACACCTCCTACCTCATGCCGCAGGCGCACGCGGAGCGGTGCAGAGAGCTGGTCGACCGCAGGTCGGCCGAGCTGCGGGACCTGGTGGAGCTGCGGCTGACGGGCCCGCTGCCCTGCTACAGCTTCGTTCCCCGGGAGGGCAGCGGTGCCGCCCCCGGCACCGGCCCGCAGCCCGTGGCGGTGAGGGGCTGACATGGGTCTGCTCACCGGGCTGATGCTGCTGCCGCTGGTGCCCGTACGGGGCGTGGAGTGGGTGGCGGGCCGGCTGCTCGACGCCGCGGAGCAGGAGCTCTACGACCCGGGCACGCTGCGGGTCCAGCTCGGCGAGCTGAACCGCGCGTACGAGGCGGGTGAACTCGGCGAGGAGGAGTTCGAACGCGAGGAGGAGCGCATCCTCGACCTGCTGGAGCAGCCCGGCACCGCCCTCGCCGCGGTGCCGGCCGATCCCGGTGGCCCCGACCATGCCGGCGGGCCCCACCACCCCCACCATCCCGACCACCCTCTGAGCCCAGGAAGTGGGTCATGACGGACAGCTATAAGACGACCGTGCTCGCCGGAGTCGCCGGGGGCTATCTCCTCGGCAGGACGAGGAAGGCCAAGCTCGCCCTCACCCTCGCCGCCCTCGTCGCGGGCAGGCGGCTCGCCCCGCAGGACCTGCTGGGCATGGGCGCCCGGAGAATCGCCGACACCCCGCAGCTCGCGGCGGCGTCCGGCCAGTCCGCGGACCAGATGATGACGGCCGCGCGGGAGGCGATCGGCTCGCTCGTCGACCGCCGGGTCGCGTCCCTCACCGATTCCCTGCGCGAGCGTACGGACCGCCTCGGCGAACTGGGGGAGGAGCGCGAGGCCCGTCACGCACGTGCGGGACAGGACGAGGACGACGAGAGCCGCGACCGGCACACCGCCGCGTCGAAGCGGAGGCCCCCGGCCCGTAGGAAGACGGCCGGCAGCGACCGGCCCACCGCCTCCGGGCCGCGGCAGAAGGCGGCCGCCGGCGCCGAGCGCGGCAGCCGCGGCACCGCGAAGGGCACGCGCACGAAGACGGCCGGCCGGCCCTCCGGGAGGCAACGGTCATGACACCACAGCGCGGAAGTACGGACACCGACGCGACCCCCGACGCTGCGCCGCTGGCGCGCTTGCGCGACGAACTCCTCGAGTACCTGGGCGCGGTCGGCAAGCACGCGGTCGGCAAGGCCACCGACAAGCTCACCGACATCGCCGACCCGGGCAAGCTCGGGCACGACGGCGGGGGCGCCCTCGCGGAGACCGCCGCCCGCGCGGTCAAAGGTGAGAACCCCGTGAAGGCGCTGGCGGCGGAGAAGGCGAAGGAAACCAAGGACAAGGTCGTGGGCAAGGCGAAGGAGGCCGTCGGCGCGGACGACGGCGGGAGCAAGCCGGGCGACCTCAAAGCGATCAACATCATCGAGCACGTCGACATCGGCCGCCCGCTGCGCGTGGTCTACGACCACTTCACGCAGTTCGAAGAGTTCGGCGGCTTCATGAACGGCGTCAGCAACGTCACCCGGGACCCCGAGGACGAGACCAAGACCACCTGGAAAGTGCGGGTCTGGCCGTCCAGCCGCAGCTACGACGCCACCGTCTCGGAGCAGGTCCCGGACCAGCGGATCGTGTGGTCGTCCGAAGGGTCGAAGGGAACGACGAGCGGCGCGGTGAGCTTCCACGTCCTGGACGACGAACTGACCCGCGTGGCGGTGGTCGTCGAGTACTACCCGTCCGGGTTCTTCGAGAAGACCGGCAACATCTGGCGCGCCCAGGGCCGTCGGCTCCGGCTCGACCTCAAGCACTTCCAGCGCTACGTCACGCTCCAGTCGGAGGACGCGGAGGGCTGGCGCGGTGAGATCCGCGACGGCGAGGTCGTGCGCAGCCACGAAGAGGCCATGGAGGAAGAGGAGAGCGAGGAGGACGAGCAGGACGAGGACGAGGACCAGGACGAAGGCGGCGAGGAAGAAGAGGAGGAAGCGGACGAGGAAGCAGACGAGGAAGAAGAGGAAGACGAGGACGGCGGGCGGCGGCGAGGAGGCCGGAGAACGTGACGGATCACGTCCTTGACCGGCCCATCACCCACCTTCCCTCCACCCCCTCCGGCCCGGCCAACCTCGCCGACATCCTCGAACGCGTCCTCGACAAGGGCATCGTCATCGCCGGAGACATCAAGATCGACCTGCTCGACATCGAGCTGCTGACCATCCGCCTCCGCCTGTTCGTCGCGTCCGTCGAGACGGCCAAGAAGGCGGGCATCGACTGGTGGGAGACCGACCCGGCGCTCTCCACCCGCGCGCACCGCGACGCCGTCGACGAGGAGAACGCGCGGCTGCGCGAGCGGGTCGCGGAGCTCGAGGCGAGCGTGGAGGGTGAGCGGCCCGAACGCCCCGGGGCGGACGGCTGGGAGTCCGTACGGAAGGGGCGCCACGGATGACGGGGACGGTACGCGGGGCGGCGCCGCCGGACGCGCCCGCAACCACGGCCACGGCGGCGCCGCCGGACGCGCCCGCAACCACGGCCACGTACGCCTACGCGGTCTGCCGCGGCGGTGACGAGTCCGCGCTGGCCGGGCTGCCGGGGCAGGCGCCCGGCGCTCCCGTGCGGCTGCTGCGGTTCGGCGATCTCGCCGCCGTGGTGCAGGACGTACCGGCCGCGGCGTTCGGCGAGGACGCCCTGCGCGAGCGGCTGACGGACCGTACGGAGCTGGAACGCTGCGCCCGCGCCCACCACGCCGTCGTCGCCGCCGCTGCCACCGCGGCACCGGTCCTGCCTCTCCCGCTGGCGACGATCTATCGCGGCGACGCGCGGGCCGAGGCCGCGCTCGGCGCCGACCGTGACCGCTTCACCGTGGCTCTGCGGCGGATCGCCGGCCGGGCGGAGTGGGGTGTGAAGGTCTACGCGCTACCGGCCGAGCGCCGCTCCGTGCCTGCCGCGCACACGCCGGAACGCCGCGACGACGAGCGCGCGGCAGCCCGCCCCGGCCACGCGTATCTGGACCGGCTGCGCGGTGTGCGGCACGAGCGCGAACGCCGGCAGGAGGCCGGTCTCCAGGTCGTCGAGGAGGTGGACCGGGTCTTCGCCGGTCTGGCCGTCGCCGGACGGCGGCTGCGTCCGCACGACACCAACCTCACCCCGGGGCGCGGCGCGCATCTCCTGAACGGGGCCTACCTGGTCGACGAGACGCGCGCCGGCGAGGTCGCCGACGCCGTACGACGGCTGCGGCAGAGCCCGGAGTGCCGGGACGTCGAGATCGAGCTGACCGGCCCGTGGGTGCCGTACTCCTTCGCGGAAGCAGGTGTGACCGGTGCCGGTGGGTAAGCACGTGGGCGAGGTCGTCGCCTGGGAGGAACCGGATCGCGGGGCACCCGTCGGGGTGCCGCTGGTGGACCTGCTCGACCGCGTGCTCAACGCGGGTGTCGTGGTCAGCGGCGACCTCGTGCTGGCGATCGCGGAGGTGCCGCTGGTGCGCGTTTCCCTGCACGCGCTGCTGTCGTCCATCAACGAGCGCGTGGCCGCCCCGTGGGGAGACGGTGGTCCGCTGTGACGCTGACCTCGCACCAGATGGCCCGCGGTCCGGCGACGGGCCGGCTGGACATGGACCCCGACCAGGTCGGCCGCGACCTGGTCTCCCTCGTTCTGACCGTCGTCGAGTTGCTGCGCCAGCTCATGGAGCGGCAGGCGCTTCGCCGCTGCGACCAGGACGACCTCACCGACGAGCAGGTGGAGCGGATCGGCACGACGCTGATGCTGCTCGACCGGCGCATGGACGAACTCTGCGCGGAGCACGGGCTGACCCGCGACGACCTGAACCTGGATCTCGGTCCGCTCGGCACCCTCCTCGCACGCTGAACACGTCCGCGCCCGGCCGGGCCCTTGAGCGCGGGTGCCCCGACCGCGGTGAGCTCATCCGTGCGTGCCGCCGTCCGGGTGCCACCTGCGGGCGTCCGGCGACTCGGCGATCTGGCGCAGCGTTTGGCCGCTGCGCGCGGAGCGGGCCCGCCGTGGGTCCGGCGTGCCGCCGGTGCCGCGCCCGGATCCGGTCCGTACCAGCAGCCACAGTGGCTTCTCACCGGAGCCGCCGTCCTGGGCACCGCCGCGGAAGCGGGTGAGCGCGTACCGGCCGTGCAGCTTCCGGCCGTGCAGTTCGAAGACGGCGTGGCCGTCGTCGACGGCCTGCCCGAACGGCACCGGCCGTCCGCGCCTGTCGTGGCTGATCGGACGATAGGTGCCGGTGTCCCAGACGATGACGGTGCCGCCGCCGTACTCCCCCTCGGGGATCACGCCCTCGAACCCCAGGTAGTCCAGGGGGTGGTCATCGGTGGGGATGGCGAGCCTCTTGTCGTGGGGATCGGTGGAGGGCCCCTTGGGGACGGCCCAGGACTTCAGGACGCCGTCGACTTCGAGGCGGAAGTCGAAGTGCACCGTGCTCGCGTCGTGGATCTGCACCACGAACGCGGGCTCGTCCGGCCTACGCCTGTCCACCGGCATCGTCCGGTGGTGGGTGCGGGAGGTCCGGGGGTGCGAGGTCCGGCTGGTTGCCGGGCTCTTCGTGCCGCGCCAGGAGGGTCAGAAGGGTGGCCACGGTCAAGCCGGACTCGGCTGGGTGGCGCAGAGGGACGTCCTCTTGGATGCGGTAGGTGTTGGAGCGGCCGTGCCGGGTGCGGGAGAGGTAGCCGCCCTGTTCCAGGTCGGCGATGATCCGCTGGCAGGCGCGCTCGGTGAGTCGGCAATGTGCCGCTATGTCGCGGATCCGCACGGAGGGGTTGTCGGCGATCGCGGCCAGGACCCGGGCGTGGTTGGTGAGAAAGGTCCAGCCGGTGTGTGATTCGGGTGCGGTAGCCATCACCGGTATCGTACGATGCCGCCTTCGCGTACCGTAAGACACGAAATCCATGTCGTGAATCGTCGTGCACCATCGAGTGAGGCGAGCAGGAGACCGTCATGCCCTCCCCGTACAGGGACCCCGGGACGCCGACGTCCCTCTGCGTGACGTGGCCTCATGGGTGGTCACCTCCACCGGCCGCACACCGATGTGCGAAGACCTACGGGTTCCGATGCGTCAGGCGATCGAGCGGGTGTGGAGGCAGCGAGATGGTGAAGACGGCAGACGCACCCCATCTGCTTCTTGACGAGGTCTGCCGACTCCTGACCGCCGCCGGCTTCGACGTCACCGCCGGCGGCGGAGAAGGGGCGGCGGGCCTGCACGTGCGGCGCGACGTCGACGCCGTGGTGGTGCGGTGGGAGCCCGGCGCCGCGCTCGATCCCGCCGGACGCGGCGACAACGAGCACGACGGCATCCGCGCCGCCTTGCGTTACGCGTTACTGGCGACGCTCACCCAAGCCGGCCACGCCGTCGACGTGGACCAGGACAACGACGACGTCCACGTCAGAGGGCCCGCACCGACCGAACCGGCGCGGTGATCTGTGATGCCGGCGCGTAACCGGCGACGCACTCAGGGCCGCCGGCATGGTCGCGACGTGGAGCGGGCTCGTACTCAGGTGGGCGGGTAGGTGGTGTCGGGCAGCCGGTCGATGTTGCCGTGCCATTGGCAGAGGAGGACGGTTGCGTCGTCGTCGAGCTTCCCGTCGTGGTAGTCGAGTACGGCGTGGATGAGGCGGCGCAGTGTCTCCGGCACGGGCAGCGCGTCGCTCTGGTGGCGGATGACGAAATCGACGAAGCGTTCGCGTCCAAACTCCTGGCCGTCGGCGTCGCGGGTCTCGGTGATGCCGTCGGTGTACAGCAAAACCCGGTCGCCCGGCTCCAGTTGCACCTCGCACGTGTCGACCGGAAGGCCGAGGTCCGTTCCCAGGGGATGCGACGGGGGACACGACAGTTCCGATGTCCAGCGCCCGCCCCGGACCAGAACAGGGGAGTGGTGACCGCAGTTGACCCAGGCCAGTATCCCGGTGACCATGTCGAGTTCGGCCAGGATTCCGGTCGCGTAGCGGGTGTGGGTGAAGTGGGCGATGAGTGCGTCCTCGATGGCCGCGCACGTCTCGGGCAGGCTGACGCCTTGCCGGCGTTGGTTGCGGAAGGTGGCCATGGCCAGGTTCGCGGCCAGGCCGGCCGCGGTGTCGTGGCCCATGGCGTCCAGGATCGCCAGGTAGGCGGTCTCGCCGGCGATGCCGTAGTCGAAGGCGTCCCCGGCGGCGGTGTAGGCGGGTTCCATGGCCGCCGCGAGGGTGACGCGGTCGTTGGAGAAGCTGCGGGGCGGCATGAGGGGCCACTGCATCTCCGCGGATACCGTCATCATCGTGGTCCGGATGAGCCGGGCGTAGGCGTCGCTGTTGGTTCGCTTGCTCGCCAGGAGCAGGGACACCAGCGAGGTCAGGTCCTGGATCGCCTCCCGCTCGGCGTCGTTGCTGCGGTCCGTGTCGACGCTCATGACCCCCAGGCGTTCGGCGCCGTTCAGGAGGGGAATCCAATGCCGGAAACCGCCCTGTTCTTCGGCCCGGACCGTGATCAGCCGGGTTTCGGTGTATGCGGTCCCGGGGACGGTGGCCAGGATCCTGAACTCCTGGCCGCCCCGGCCGGCGTCGGAACCGCGCCCGGTCACCTCCCGCAGGACTTCTCCCTGGAGGTCGGTCACGAAGATCCTCGCCTGGTGCAGTCCCGCGGTCTTGGCGTGCCGGGCGACGAGGAGGGGCATCTGTTCGAAGGTGGCCAGATGGCCGGCACGCAGGAGCGCGCGCTGCATCCGCGCGGTGGGCTGGGAAATCAGAAGAAACCCCGGAGAACAGGGACACCCCGCGTTCGCCCGCCTGCGGTCTCACCGGGTGCACGAGAGACCCGCCCCCCGGTGGCGGGACAGGCGAAAACAAGGAACCAGGCGACTGTTACCCCCGCCAGAGTACGGACCACATGTACCTGAAGGTGGTTTTCGGGTTTTGCCGAGTGTTGCCCCGATCGGCGGCCTGATGACACGCCCGGTGAAGTTCCGGGTATTGCCGCACTCGTTGACCTCGTGTCGCCGCGAGGGTACGGCGGGGCCCCCGGGGGAAAAGATACTTCGGCATCCGCTTCAGGGAAGAGGAGGTGCCGCTCGTGGGTGATGGGGCCGCGGAGAACAGCGGGAACCAGGGGTACGGGTGCCGAAGGATCGAGCGGGCGCCGGCGGCCGACGGGTGCCCCGTTTCGCGGGCCGGGGACGGCCAGTGGCAGGTGCGGGGGTACGAAGAGGCCCGTACGGTGTTACGCAGCACCGGCACCGTCCAGGCCGGCCTCGGCATCGAAACCGTCGAGAAGATGCCGTCACGCATTCGGCGACCGGTGCTCTACCGGGACGGACCCGAGCACCGTGAGCACCGTCGGCAGACCGCCCGTTTCTTCACCCCGCGCCGCGTCGACCGGCACTACCGGGACGTCATGGTCCGGGTCACGCAGGCCCAGCTCGACCGCCTCACGGCTGCCGGCCGGGCCCCGCTGTCCGATCTCACCTTCACTCTGGCGATCGAAGTGGCCTGCGCCGTCATCGGCCTGACCGACAGCAGACCCGGCATCAAGCAGCGGCTCGAACGCTTCTTTCCCGAGAAGTTCGGCAAGCCCGGACTGACGAGCTTCCACGGCATCTACTGGATGGCGCGGCAGAACATCAACTGGCTGCGCTTCTACCTGGGCGACGTACGGCCCGCCGTGCGCGCCCGGCGCCGCGAGCGCCGCGACGATCTCATCTCCCATCTCATCGACGAGGGCTGCTCGGACCAGGAGATCCTGGGGGAATGCCTCACGTTCGCCGCGGCGGGCATGGTCACCACCCGTGAGTTCATCAGCGCCGCCGCCTGGCATCTGTTCTCGGACGAGGCGCTGCTGACGCACTATCGGGCGGCGGACGAGGCCGGGCGGCTCGCGGTGCTCAACGAGATTCTCCGTGTCGAACCGGTCATCGGCCGCCTTCAGCGCCGCGCCACCGAGCCGCTCGACCTGCCCGGCGAGGGCGACGAGACGCTGACCGTGCGGACCGGGGACCGCATCGACATTCTCATCGACCGCACGAACCTCGACGAACGGTCCGTGGGGCAGGTGCCGTCCCGTATCCGTCCCGGGCGCGCCATGAAAGACGGCGCCGGTTCCCCCGGGCTCTCCTTCGGCGACGGCCCGCACAAATGCCCCGGAGCGCATGTGGCACTGCAGGAGACGGACATCTTCCTCAGCCGGCTGTTCGCGATTCCGGGACTGCGGATGGCGACACCGCCCACGGTCGGTTTCATCGAGGGCATCGGCAGTTACGAACTCCGCCACTGCGTCCTGGAGGTCGACCCCGCGCCGTGACCGGGCGGGCCCGGTGCCGCGAGGCGCGCGCGAACCGCGGCCGGTCGGTCCGGCGGTCGTGGCGTCACTCCGGCCAGGGGCTGTTCCGGATGATCTCGACGAAGTCCTTCCGCCGGAACGCGGGGTCGAAGTGGGCCAGCACGTCGTCGTTCATGGTTCCGAAGGTGGTGTCGGGGCGGTCGGCCATGCCCTCGTAGAACGCCCTCAGGATGCGGTTCTTGAAGTCGGCGCGCGGGTGCGCGGCCACGACCTCGGCCCGCTGCTCGTCGGTGATCTCGCCGAGGCCGAGGCCGAGGACGTCGGTCTCCACACCGAGGGTCACCACCGCCACCTCCGGAGGCAACTGCAGCGGCACCTCCGGGGTGGTGTGCAGCGCGATGGCCAGCCAGACGCTACGGGCGTCCTGTTCGGTGCGGCCGTGGTCGAGCAGGAAGGTACGAGCGGCCTCCGCGCCGTCGAGTTCGAAGCGCCGGTCCCTGGTCGCGTAGGCCGGAGTCAGGCCGAGGTCGTGGAAGAGGCCGCCCACATAGGCGAGTTCGGGGTCGACCGCCAGCCCGCGCGCGGCCGTTTTCAGCGATCCCCACAGGAAGACGCGCCGCGAGTGGTCGAAGACCGTCTCGTCGGCGGCACCGCGGACGAGGTCCGTGGCCTCGCGCACCAGCCGGGTGTCGGGAATGGCGATCCCCGCGATGCTCTCCGGCATGAGACCTCCTTGATCGGTGTGGAATGTACTGGTTTCAGCATCCCTGCCGATCGCTGTACGTCGCCGGCCGAATCGCCGGGCATCCCGCGGATCCGGCCGCCGCCCCGCCGGGGTGAGCGGACCACCCCACAAGCCGGCCGCCCTCGCCGACCGGGGCCGGCGTAATCCCGGACGTCGGCAGTGGAGCGCTTCTCAGCGGCCGACCGTGTCTGCCTCGGCGCCGTCGTCGGGGCCGATCAGGGCGAGGTGTCCGCCCTCGTCGAGCGTAGTCGGTGTGCGGATCGTGTGACGTAGCGCGCCGGTGGGGGCGTCGACCATGTGGATCTCGCCGCGGCCGCCTCGGTGGCCGCCGACCCGGACCACGCAGGGAACGAACGCCGGTGATGCTCCACCCCGAACTGCTGCGCGCCGCCCGCACCGCGCCGGTCCGCTGCTGGGCGCCACCGCGCTGCTCACCGCCGCCACCGCCGCCCACGTTGCGCCGGCCGCGCTCCTGGCGGCGGCACTCGCCGACATCGCCCGCGACTCGGACGACCGGCTGCCGGCCCTGCTCGGCGCGGTCGTCGCCGTCGTCGCGCTGCGGGCGCCGCCGACCTGGCGGCAGCGGATCGCCGCGGCGGACGCCGGGGCCCGGATCCGGCTTCGGCTCCGCGACGAGCTGCTCGCCCAACTCCGGCGGCTCGGCCCCGCCCACCGGTATCGCGGTCCTGGAGATCGGCCATGCCGCAGAGCTGGGCACCTGGCACGAACTGACCCAGCGAGAAGGAGCACTCACCCGAATCCTGGGAACCCCCTCCACGCCGAACGGCGAAACCACCTGAGCCGCGGCAACGGCCTGCTCGACAGCTACGGGTCTGAAAGCCTGCTTGTGCAAGGGGAGTGGCGTCCGGTCGCGCCTGCCCGCTGGCAGGTGGACATCGCGCGCTGTCAGCGCCGCGTGAGCCTGACGGCGAGGAAGCACGGAGCCTGATGGAGCTTGTCGTAGGCCGTTTCGTCGATTTCCCGCAGCCCGGGGGTCGGGCGAGGCTCGATGAGCTTTTCGAGGATGAATCCGGCGGCCAGCAGCTCGTTCAGGAAGGTCTCCAGCGGCATGCGCTGGTAGTGGACCGCCAGCGGGCCTCCGGCGAGCGGGAGATCAACCCAGTCGTCGGCGTAGTACGAACCACCGAACCTCCGCCAGTCGGCCGTAGGGTGCGTCGTCGAGACGAGCAGCCACCCACCGGGACGCAGGACACGTCGAAGCTCGCCGAGGAGACGAGGGCGGTTGGCGATGTGGTGAAGCGTCAAGGCGCACACGACCCCGTCGAACGATGCGTCGTCGACGAAGTGCAAGGGCTTCTCCGCATCGTGCACGCGCAGTTCGGCCCTGTCGCCCAATCGCTCCCGCGCGTGACGCAGCAGAGTCGCACTGCCGTCGATCCCGACCACCGCGGCACCCCTTGCCAACAGCTCGGCCGCGTAGTGCCCGGCCCCGCATCCGACATCGAGAATCCTCAGCCCCGTCACATCGCCCGCCAGCGCGAGCATCGCCGGCCGGTCGGTGTATGCGTTGTAGGGGCTGGTGTCGGCGTTCCTGGCGAAGTAGTCGCCGAGTTCGTCGTGGTACGCGGTCTCTGCGGGCATCGAGACAGCATCGCGCCGCCGGCGGCCAACCGCGAGTGGTTTCGCGCGTGCGCCTACTCCTCGACCGCAACCGGACGGTCTGGGAGGGCTTGCCCGATGACGAGCGTGCGGGACTACCTGGAGGACAACCGGCTGGATCGGTCTTCTGCGGGGCTGGTTCTGACATGGGGGAGCGGGCATGTTGTAGGCATGGGGAAGAAGAGCGGATCAAGGAGGAATCCCGCAGCCAAGCGGCGGCAGCGACAGCAGGCCAGGCGGCGCCAGCAGCGCAGGGACGCGGGGGCGTTCCTGGACAGGATCCTGGGCGATGACCCCGTGCCGGGAATCAGGAGGTCGCGGACGCCTGTCAGCCACACGCAACAGCGGTTGCGGAGCCCTTCGTCAGGTACGTCGGAACGCCCGTGTACGCCCTATACCTTGGGCGAGTGCTACTGCGGGAAGTGCTACGGCTGACACTATGACGTGGATCGGTCCTGGCTGCCCTGTCCAGGGCGGGAGTTGAGCGTTCGGTGCGGTGTGGGGACACCGCCGTGGACCGTGTCGGACGAGCTGTGGGATTGCGTTGAGCCATCGACGTGCAGCGCCGGGGCATGCTGATGGCATTTCCTCATGAGGCGATCGTCGATCATGTCGGAGACCACACCGCAAGCCACACGACGAGCACTGTCACCAGCACGGCGGCCGCCATGGCCGATAACGGACCCCAGGACACAATGAGGCCGCCACGCTCCACTGCTCTGGTCAAATCCCGCCGACCATAATACCGAAACGGTTCGAAGAGTTCCCCGTGCTCGCCGTTATGCCACACCATATAGAGCGAATAATAGGGGCCTAAGAGCTTGTCTCACGTGGTGTGGTTCGGTGCGGCATGATGTCTCGCTGTGGGTGCCGATCTGTCGCAGCGGCTGGTTCCTGACGAACTGTGGGAGCTGGTCGCGCCGTTGCTGCCGTCGTTCACGTCTCGTCCGCAGGGCGGTGGGACCGCTCCGGTCGATGAGCGGGCTGTGTTCACGGCTGTGGTGTACGTGCTGACCAGCGGGTGTGCCCGGAGACACCTGCCGGAGACGTTCGGGGTCTCCCCGGCGACCGCGCATCGCCGGTTCGCGGCCTGGACGAAGGACGGATTATGGCGCCGGCTGCACCGGGCGGTGCTGGACGAACTCGGTGCCAGGGGTGAGGTGGACTGGACGTCGGCGATCGTCGATGCGGCGTCGGTGCGGGCGAAAAGGGGGGATCGCTGACCGGACGCAATCCGACTGATCGCGGCAAGAAGGGCAGCAAACCGCATGTGGCCTCCGATGCCGGCGGCATCCCGCTGGCCGTCGCAGTCTCCGCCGCGAACACCCATGACAGCCTCGCCCTCACGCCGCTGATCCGCGGCATACCGGCGGTCCGCTCCCGCCCCGGACCGCGCCGACGGCGGCCCGACAAGCTCCGCGCGGACAAGGCATACGCGTCCGCCGGGCACTTCGCCTGGCTGCGAGACCGCGGCATCGTCCCGCGTATCGCCCGGCCCGGCATCGAATCCAGCGAGCGGCTCGGCCGGCATCGCTGGAAGATCGAGCGGTCGATCGCCTGGCTGTTCGGCTACCGGCGCCTCACCGTCCGCTACGAACGAAAAGGAAACCACTTCCTCGCCTTCCTGGGCCTCGCCGCCACCCTCGCCTGCTACAAG
This sequence comes from Streptomyces sp. NPDC004134, assembly GCF_042874195.1. Lineage (NCBI taxonomy): Bacteria > Bacillati > Actinomycetota > Actinomycetes > Kitasatosporales > Streptomycetaceae > Streptomyces > Streptomyces sp. NPDC004134. The sequence goes on from NZ_JBIAMS010000003.1 coordinate 258,810, forward strand.
AAACGCGGCGGAGCGAATGCCGCCTCAGGGCAACACGAACGGATTCTTGCTCACCTTCTTTCCCTGGCGTACGAGATCACGTTTCATGGATCGAATAGTCAGCAAGGTAGCTATTTCGGCACAGATTCCTATCCCGACGGCGATGATTGTAGCCTCGGTACTCCTGCCGATGGCGAGTATTAAGAATGCTGCGAATGTGATCCACCATTGCACCATTAAATGCTTGCGATGCTTCATCTGGCGTTACTTCCCCTTCTTGTTGTTCCATGTCTTCACCCTGCAGAGGGATATCGTCTCACCTCGCTCAAGAAGTGGCAATGTCAAAATCCCGGGAAGACCGGAAAACATGGTATTTGTAACGGCTGACGCAGCGAGCTGAGTTGTCGGTGGGTGATGAGGCAGCAGGGGAGTTTGAGGAAGGCTTCGTGGATGTCGGCCCTGCGTCCGGCGGATGCGCAGGTGTCGGAAGCCGTGGAGCCAGGCGAAGGTCCGCTTGACGCCCCACCGGTAGGTGCCGTGCCGAGTGCCCCGGCGTGCGATGGCCGGCACGACGCCGCGGGCGGGACCCGTCGCGGTAGACCTCGTGGTCGTAGCCGCGATCGGCGTCGCGGACATCCTGCTACGCATACCTCATGCACAAGCCCTTACAGCGGCTCACACAATGAGGTGGATGGGTTGTCGTGGGTGGGCGTTGAGCGTGTCGGTGTGGTGAGGGAATGTTGCCGTGAGTGGTGTCGGATTGCCGCTTCGCACGCCGGGGGCGTTAACAGGGGGGCGGCTGACCTGTGGCCGGGTCGGCCGTCGGGCGGTGTCCCTTGAGGCCCTCCGGTCAGAGCCTGGGCGGAGCGCTCTCGCCATTTGCGTGCCGTGTTCACGCTCATCCCCGGTAGACGCGAGGCTGCCCCGTTGCTCGCCCCACCGGCCGCGGCCAGCACGATCTGAGCCCGAAGCACCTGTCTGACCTGTGCCTTCGTCGAGGACGCGGCCCGCTCCAGCACCCCGTGCGTCACGTCGTCCACTACCGTATCCCGCCCCGAGCCCTTCGCTATCACCGGTGATCACGACGGGCCGGCCGGGCGGCCGCCGTCGGCGCCGGTGGCCATGCTGACGTGCATCACGGGGCTCTTCGGACGCGGATGGGGCAGCAGTGACACATGTCGATCACGGGTCGCCGCCGCTGTGCTTCCCTCAGGAAGCACGCCGAACGGTTACCTCGTCACCTTCAGGCTCGTCATGACCGTGACGGAATGCGTGCAAGGAAGGTAACGACATGACCGGATCAGGACCGCACGAAGCGCTGGCGGGAGCCTTCGAGCAGCAGCGCGAGCGCCTGGTGGCGGTCGCCTACCGGATGCTCGGGTCGCGGGTGGATGCCGAGGACGCGGTGCAAGGAGGCGTGGATCCGGCTGGCGCGACAGGACGCGGCCGGGATCGACAACCTGGCCGGCTGGCTGACTACCGTGGTCGGCCGGATTTGCATCGACCGCCTCGCCGACTCCAGCGGCGTCACCGATGAGGCGTGGGCGAACGCGGCCAAGCACTTCGACGAGGATCAGTTGATGGCACTGGTGTCCCTGATCTGCGCGATCAACGCCTTCAACCGGCTGAACGTGATCACCCGGACGCCCGGTGGCGACTACCGGCCCGGACAGTTCCGCTGACGCTGACATTCCCTCCTCAGGCTTCCCGCCGGACCCGGGACGACCCCGGGTCCGCCCACGGCCACCACCCCAGACATGCTGTCGGAGAGAAGACCCATGAACATCGCCCTGTGGATCACCACCGGCCTGCTGACCGCCGTCTACCTCTTCTCCGGCTCGGGAAGCTGCTCGTCCCGCGGGAGAAGATGGCCGGGATGGCCGACGCCGCTCGCTGGGTCCTCGACTCCAAGCCCGGCAGCGTCAAGGCCATCGGAGCACTCGAGATCCTCGGTGCCGTGGGCCTGGTCCTGCCCGCCTTGCTCGGCATCGTGCCGATACTGGTACCGCTGGCGGCCAGCGGCCTGACGCTGATCATGATCGGCGCCGTGATCATGCGGATCCGCCGTGGCGAGACCAAAGCCGCGCTGGGCGACGGGGGCTACCTTGCCCTGACCGTCTTGGTGGCGATCGGCGGACCCTTCGTGAGCTGACCGTCCCGGCACTCGGGACGATACGAGCCGCGATCCGCTCCTGCACGTGAGCGCGCTCGCCGAAAGGCAGCGACAGGACGGGGCGTGGTTGATGAGCTTATTGACGAACGCCCTCCACGGTGGCGGGCTACTACTCCTCTGGCAGTGTGGTCTGAGTGAAATCGAGAACCTATGAGACAAGCGGTTTGCCGTCCGTGCTGGTTGACACGCTGTGCGACCGGATCGACGAGAGGGGCCGTGTCATCCATGCCTTCGTCGCCGAGTCAGAGACGGGCGCTGCCCGGCGGGAACGCATTCGTGGGGAGCTTCAACTGGTCCACGAGCGCTGGCCGATAGATGGGGCTCGACCGCCGTTGTTCGGCGTTCCGGTCCGGGTGAAAGACATCGTGAACGTCGACGGACTGCCCACCCGGGGTGGCTCATCGGTGCCCCCGGAAGTGTTCGAGGGCAGGCAGGCAGGAGTCAGTCGTGGACAGCCTTCGTGAAGCCGGAGCCCTGATCGCAGGGAAGACCGTGACGGCAGAGTTCGCCATGACCGCACCAGGGGCGACCCGTAACCCACATGCTCACGACCACACTCCCGGCGGCTCCAGCAGCGGGTCGGCAGCGGCTGTCGCAGCGGGAATGGTGCCACTTGCCGTCGGTACGCAAACGGTCGGATCGACGATCCGACCTGCGGCCTACTGCGGTGTTGTGGGTTCAAGCCGACTGCCCGTCGGACTCCGCTCGACGGCGTGATCCCCAACGTGCCGACACTCGACACCATCGGAGTGTTCGCAGCGACGCTGTCCGGCGCTGCGACAGCGGCAGCCGTGCTGTGCAACGGCTGGCAGCCAGTGCGGGACGCCGAACGGAAGCGCCCCGTACTCGGCGTGCCTGACGGCCCCTACCTGGAGCAGGCTGGAGCGGAAGCGCGCGCGGTCTTCGAAGGGCAGGTGGCGCGGCTGTCGACCGCAGGCTTCCGCGTGCTGCGCGTCCCCATGTTCCCGGACCTCGCTCAGAATGCCGCGGACCTGTCTACGGTGAACCGCTACGAAGCCGCACGGAGCCACGCCGAATGGTTCCCCCGGTACGGGACTCTCTACCGGCAACGGTCCGCGGCCACGGTGCGGCAAGGGCAGACGATCTCCCAGGGCCAGTACGAGCACGGGTTGCGACGGCGGGAAGCCTTCCGGGCCAACCTGTCACGTGTGACCGACGAAGCAGATGTCGATATCTGGATCTGCCCGACCCGGCCGCGGACCGGCGGGATCATATCGAGTAGCGGCAGCAGTTGGGTGACGTCATTGCGGCCCGCGTACCGGAAGCGCCGTGCCCGCTGCGGCAACAGCGGCTCGACGCGGTGCCACAGCTCATCCGACACGATCCACGGCGGAGTCTCCACGGCGGAGTCTCCACACCGGCACCGAACGCTCAACTCCCGCCCTGGACACGGCCACCAGACCCAATCCACCTCATTGTGTTAGCCGCTGTCGCACGGCGTCGTTCCCGCACGTCAGGCGAATGCCCCGGCATCACCCGATCAACTTCGGTAACTGCGCCCGGTTGGGTCGGCCGGTGTTCGGGGCCCTGGGGGTGCGGGTCGTGGGCTCAGTTCTAGGATCATCAGGTGTCGTCCGTCGTATTCGTCCGTGGTGGGGCAGTGATCACCGCCGGGGTGTTGCTCGCCGCCTCGCTCACGTCGTGTGCCAACTACGTCGGCTGCGGCATCGGCAGCCTCGGCGACGACGTCACCGCGGCCGATCTGGAAGGCCGCTACGAAGGTGACCGGTTCGGCTCTCTCTCGCTCGAACCCGGCGGGGTCCTCGCCTATGACGACTGGCCGGACATAAGGCGGCTCGAATGGGAGGACGAGCCGACAACCTCCGGTACCGGCCGGTGGGAACTCGGCGCGGGCGAGGAGCGAGGCACTCTGTCCGTTGACCTTGAGGGGATTCACGGCAAGGACTATCGCGGGCCCTCGGGGGGCTACAGCTTGACGCTGGAGGCGGAAGGCTCCGCGGATGACCTTCGGTTGGCCTTCTACGTGGGCGACCCTGATAGCTGCGACCTCAACACCTTCGATCGCGTTGAGTGAGTCCGGCCCCGACGCGCAGGCGGCTCGCCAAGGATGCGGTGTTCTTGTGGTGATCGGCCGGCCCCCGTCCGGCGAGTGCCCGCTCGGCGGCCTCGGCGCCCGGGGGCCCCGACCGTTGGCCGGTCGTCGGTGAAGCGTGACGACCGGCCCGGTGGGTGGGGGGCCTCGCGTGGAGCGGATGCGTGGCGGGGTGTGGCTGCTCCGGTCAGACGGTTACGGCGTGCACTTGCCGCCGTCGTTGCCGGCCGCCCAGCCGATGCCTCCGACCAGGTGCTTGACGAGGTTGTTGTCCCCGCCGTTCTCCGTGTAGGACTGCGCGAAGTGGCCCATGCCGGTGACCCAGATGCGGCCGCCGTCGTAGCGCTTGCACCACGAGATCGGGTGGTCCTCACCCATCGCGTTGGGGCCCGGGTCGTACGACTCCTCGTCGAGCGTTGCCAGCACGCGCGCGTCGCCGCGCACGCTGCGGGCGAAGTTGTAGTGCTCGTCCCCGAAGGCGAACTCCTTGGGGAGATTGCGCGTCGACGGGTGGTGGCGGTCGGCGACCCGTACCGTGGCGACGTTGTTCAGGTCGCTGGCGGCGTGGCCCGTCATCAGCGTGCCGACCGCGCTGTCGGCCGCGCCGTCCCACCAGTCCCAGGTGGTGACGCCGGCGCCCATGTCGACCGCGTTGTGGTTGGCGGCGATTCCGCCGCCGGCGTTGACGAACCCCCGGATGGCGGCGCGCTGCTCCTCGTCCCACAGCGGGCCCGGACGGCCGCCGCCGAGCCACTGCGACGAGGAGTTGAAGAGGAAGATCGCGTCGTACTGGGCCAGGTTCTCCGGGGTGAAGACGCGGGGGTTCGCGTCCGGGTGGTCACAGTTGCCGACGGCCCCGCCGAGGCCGTCGCAGTCCTCCCGTACCCATGAGATCCCGGCCTTGTCCAGCGCCTTCTGGATCGGGCCGACGCCGCCGTCGATCGAGCCGGCGTGGCGGTACCCGGTCGTCCCGGTGTAGATCAGGACCTTGGACTTGGGCTTGGCCTCGGACTTGGCCTCGGCAGGTACGGCGGATGACGCGACGAGCCCGATCGCCGCCACCGCCAACAACGCACGGTGCACGCTTTGTCGTGCGTAACGCATGGCACTCCCCTCACCTCAGGTGTCTTCATCAACTACGGCCTCCTTTCGAGGACATGTCAAGATGACCACGCTGGCCTGACATCTCGCTGGGGCGCCTTTTACGCCCCTGATCTGGGCTTTTGAGCTGTGTCGCAAGCGTCTGTCCCCGCCGGCGCCGTCTGCACGACCTCGACCGGTGACCCCCTGACGCGGCGTATGCGACAAGCGGCCCGCCGCGCCCCACGCGCCGTCACCTCCCCCGGCCCGTGCCTGAACCCGGCGCCCGTCCCCGCGCAGGCGCCGGCAAGCATGCGTCGTACGCTCGTTGAACAGCCGTTTATCGTTTCCTGATCGCAGCTTCCTACGATCATCTCGCCCGATCACGCGCCGAGCGGACCCAGGCGCGCTGCCGGGCAGGATCCGGAACTCAGGCTGGGGGAACGACGTGCTCCGCATTCACTTCACCGATGTGGACCTGGCGAGGACCCGGCTCGCCCCCGCTCCCGACCCCATGTTCGAGATCGCCGCGAGTCTGCACCGGCTGCAGTCCCGCGGGGGACGGTGGGCCTACGCCGGCTGGTACCGCACCACACGGCAGGGGCTGCGGGAGGCGGGGCTGGAGCGGGCGCTGCGGAGTGTCCTGCTGCCCCTGTACCCCAGGGCCGCGTACTTTCCGGACTTCCTCACTCCGGCCGATGCGGTGAACGGCCTGGACGCGGGGCTGGAGTCGATCCTGGCCACGCCCCCGCAACGGGTCGTCGAGGAGATGACCCTCCTCGACGAGACCGTCGGGGCACCCGCGTGGGCCGGGCAACTGGCCGGAGGGGACGCGCGCAGGGAGTTCACGGGGATGCTGCGCGCGTACTACGAGGCCGTCGTCGCCCCGCACGCCGAGCAGATGCAGGCGCGGATCGAGGCCGAGCGGGCGGCACGTTCCCGCGGGCTTCTCGACGGCGGAGTGGAGGGCATGCTCGCGGGGCTCAGGCCCATGCTGCGCTGGTGCCCGCCCGTCCTGGAGGTCGCCTACCCCAGGCAGGCGGAGGACCGTGACCTGTATCTGAACGGCCGCGGACTCACCCTCGTCCCCTCGTACTTCAACTGGGGCGAGCCGGTCGCCTTCGCCGACCCGGGACTGCCGCCCGTGGTCTGGTACTCGCTGCTCCACGAGCCCGAAGCCCGCTCCGTGACCGGCGGTGCCCCCGAACGGTCCCTCACGAACCTGCTGGGCCGTGCCCGGGCGGTCGCGCTGCGCGCCGCGTCCGCGGGCGCCACGACGGGCGAGATCGCCCGCGCCGCGGGGGTTTCGGCCTCAGCCGCCAGCAGGCACGCCACCGCGTTGCGCGACGCCGGGCTCATCACCACTGTCCGGCACGGCCCGGCCGTGCTGCACACCCTCACCCCCACGGGCGCATCCGTCCTGCGCGCCGCCATGCGCGGGCCCGAGGACGGCGTCACGGGCACCGCCGTGTGATCCGACGACCCGCCGCCGGGCCGTGCCCGCTCACGGTGGTCCGTTGCCAGCAGGGGCGTCGCGCCGTACGCGCCCGCGCCCGGGGCCGCCGCGGTTGCCACCGCCGCGGTTCTTCCGCAGGCCGACGGGAAGCACCGCGGCGGCCGCCCGAGGCGGGAGGCTCAGGCCGTGGGCTCGTTGACCGCGTACGCGTGGGCTCCGGCACCGGCGAGGGCGCCGCCGGAGACGATCAGGTACTCGTCGCGGATGGGCTTGCCGTCGAGCCAGGATTCGAGGATCTCGCGGGTCCCGGCGGCGTAGCGCGCCTGGGCGGACAGGGACGAGCCGGAGATGTGCGGGGTCATGCCGTGGTGCGGCATGGTCCGCCACGGGTGGTCGGCCGGGGCCGGCTGCGGATACCAGACGTCGCCCGCGTAGCCCGCCAGCCGGCCGTTCTCCAGGGCCTCCCGGACGGCGTCGCGGTCGACGATGCGCGCGCGGGCCGTGTTGATGAGGTACGCGCCGCGCCGCATCGTGGACAGCAGTCCGGCGTCGAACAGGCCCTCGGTCTCGGGGTGCAGGGGCGCGTTGATGGTGACGACGTCACAGTGCGGCACCATGGCCGCGGTCGACTCGTGGAAGACCAGCCCCAGTTCCTCCTCGACGTCCGCAGGCAGGCGGTGCCGGTCGGTGTAGTGGAGCGTGACGTCGAAGGGCGCCAGCCGGCGGAGTACGGCCAGCCCGATACGGCCGGCGGCGACCGTGCCGACGTGCATCCCTTCCAGGTCGTACGAGCGCTCGACGCAGTCGGCGATGTTCCAGCCGCCCTCGCGGGCCACCCGGTTCGACGGCAGGTAGTTGCGGACCAGCGCGAGGATCGACATCACCACGTGCTCGGCGACGCTGATGCTGTTGGAGAAGGTGACCTCGGCGACGGCCACGTCGTGGGCGATGGCGGCGTCCAGGTCGACATGGTCGGAGCCGATGCCCGCGGTGATGGCCAGCTTGAGGTTGCGGGCGGCGGCGATGCGCTCGGCCGTGAGGTAGGCCGGCCAGAACGGCTGGGAGATCACCACGTCGGCGTCGGGCAGCTCGCGGTCGAAGACGCTCGCGCCCCCGTCCTTGTCGGAGGTGACGACCAGGGTGTGGCCGCGGCTCTCCAGGAAGGCGCGCAGGCCCAGTTCGCCGGAGACGCTGCCGAGCAGATGGCCGGGGGTGAAGTCGGTGCCCAGGGGCGTGGGCGCCGACTGGCCGTCCGGGTAGGACTCGATGCGGGGCAGGTCGTCGCGGGCGTAGCCGGCCGGGTATCCGCCGGTGGGGTCGTCGTAGAGCACGCACAGGACCTTGGCCATGGCCGGACTCCTCGATGAGGTGAGGCGAGTTGTGCGGGATGGCCTTCACGGTGGCGGCGGGGAGTCCGCCGGGTCAAAGCGAAGTGTTCTATGGGCATGAGGAGTCGGCTATGAGCGCAGGTGGCGGTGGAGGAGGGCGTCCAGGGACCCGCGTACTCCCGCTTCACGCGCCACCGCCAGCAGGGCCCTGACCATGGGCGGCTGGGGCCGCTGCTCGGCGACGACCAGGCCGACGCGCGCGCCGTGGGCCGGACCGCCGAGACGTACGACGTGCTTGCCTTCGGGCACGCCGAACATGTGCAGCCAGGCGTGCGAGACGACGCTGGACCAGGGGCCCGCGGCCAGGTGCGCGTACAGGCCGGCGACCGTGTCGGACTCGACGGCGGGGGAGGCGGTCGCACCTTCCGCGGCGAAGTTCTCGTCGAGGATGCGGCGGTTGCGCATGCGCGGGCCGAGCAGGCACAGCGGCAGGGCGGCGGCCTGCGCCCAGCTCACCTCCGCGGCGCCGGCCAGCGGCCCGTCGGCCGGGGTCAGCAGCACGTACCGCTCCTCGTACAGCGGCATGTGCTGTACGTCGCGGAGCGTGGGGTCGTCGAGGTAGGTCAGCGCGGCGTCGATCTCCAGGCCGGTCAGGCGGCGGGTGATGTCCCGGGAGGACAGCGACTCCAGGCCGACCTTCGCGCCCGGATGCCGGGCGCAGAAGGGGGTGGTGATGAGGGAGGCGACGGTGAGTGCGGTGGGGATGGCGCCCAGCCGCAGGGTGCCGGTCAGCTCGCCCTGCAGCGAGGCGAGTTCCTGGCGCAGGGCGGTGTGCTCGGCGAGCATGCGGTGTGCCCAGGTCAGCACGTGCTCGCCCTCGGGCGTCAGTCCCTCGTAGCGGGCGCCGCGGCGGATGAGGGGGACGCCGAGGTCGGCTTCGAGCTTGCGGATGCCGGCGGAGAGGGAGGGCTGGGAGACGAAGCAGGCGGCGGCGGCCCGGCCGAAGTGCTGCTCCCGGGCGAGGGCGACCAGGTACTCCAGTTGCCGCAGCACGCATCCCCCAGAGGTGACGGTCACGACACGTGGCTGCACTCTACTTGTGCACGGGCGACGATCCCGCCCCTGAGTGCCGGATCCGCCTGGATGCGTCCGGCAGCCGGCGGGGTCAGCTCCGGCGGCTGCGCGCCTGACGTACCAGCAGAAAGCTCCGCACCAGCGCCCAGACGAGCGTCGCGAACAGCGCCGGCACCCCGAAGAGCATCACGAACCCGGCGCCGATGTTGGCGCCGATGCCACCGGCGGTGAGGATCCGCCAGCCGTACCCGGTGCCGATTCCGGCGAGGACCAGCGGCCCGATCACCTGCCACCACCGCCAGTCGAACCACTCCAGAGCGGTGGCGGCCACCAGCACCACCGCGCAGACGACGGCGACGGTCATCCCGCTGATCCCGAGGGCCGGCTCCAGCCCCGGGGGCAGCTCCGGCGGCCGCATGTAGTAGTCGAGATCGTCGAAGTCCGCGTCCAACTGACCGACTGCCCACCACACCCAGACCGGGCAGGCCAGCACGAGACCCACGGCCGCGACGGCTGAGAGCTGTCTCATGGAGCCATGGTCCGCCGCACGCGGAATACGGGCATGAGTACGCATACTCATTCCGGCGAACCGGACACGGTCGCGGTCCGCGCCAGGACGGATGCCACCCACGGGGACCTTCGGCGGGTGCGGAAGGAACCTGTTGTTGCAGGGTTGTTGCCCTACGTGGTGAGGAGGGTGAAGGAAAGTCGGTACGCTCCCCGTTGACTTCGGGGTGTCGGCAGGAGATTCGACTGCCGTGAACAGGGGATGATCACCATGACCAGTGGACCTTCGGCGAACCTTTTCCGGCCGCTCGAGCCAAGCGACCCGGCCGTCGTCGGCGGTTACCGGCTCGCCGCCGTGCTCGGCACGGGCGGGATGGGCAAGGTGTACCTCTCCTACACGCCCGGCGGCCGGCCGATCGCGATCAAGGTGATCCGGCCCGAGTTCAGCGAGGACCCCGAGTTCCGGCGGCGCTTCCAGCGGGAGGTCCAGGCGGCGCAGCGCGTGCAGGGCCTGTACACCGCGCCGGTCATCGACTCCGACACCGAGGGCGCCCAGCCCTGGCTGGCCACGGCGTACGTGCCGGGTCCCTCGCTCGCGCACGCCGTGGCGCAGCACGGCGCGCTGCCGCTGCGCAGCGTGCTGCTGTTGTCCGTCGGCGTCGCCGAGGCGCTGCACGTCATCCACGGCGCGGGCATCGTCCACCGCGACCTCAAGCCCGCCAACGTGCTGCTGGCCTCCGACGGCCCGCGCGTGATCGACTTCGGCATCGCGCGCGCCGCGGAGACCACCGCGCTGACCGGCACCGGCGTCAGCGTGGGCACTCCGGCGTTCATGGCGCCGGAGCAGGCGGCGGCGGGGACGATCAGCAAGGCCACGGACATCTTCGCCCTCGGCCAGATCGCGGCCTACGCGGCGATCGGCTCACCCGCGTACGGTGAAGGGCCCTCCCACGCGGTGCTCTACCGGATCGTGCACGAGGACCCCGATCTCAGCCGGGTGCCCGCGGAGTTGCTGCCCCTGGTGACCCGCTGTCTGACGCGGGATCCGGAGGAGCGGCCGAGCCTGACGGAGATCATCGAGCAGTGCCACGAGATCTCGCCCGAGCCGCTGCGCCAGGGCGAGGACTGGCTGCCGCAGTCGGTCGTCGGCTCGATCACCGAGCGGCTGCAGTTGCCCGAACCGGCGAAGACCCCGCCGCCGGAGCCGACCGTCGCGCCGACTCCGGCCCAGGCCGCGCCGCAGCACCCGCCGACCCAGTTCGCACCGCAGCACCCGGCGCCGGGGCCGGGGCCGGGCCAGATGCATCCGCAGGCCGCGTTCTCGCCGACCGCCGCCGCGCCGACGCAGAGCGCGCCCGGGGTGCCCGGCGCGCCGCCGCCCCCCGGGCACCCGATGCACTCCGCGCCCCCGCCGGGCTACCGCACGCCCCCGCCCGGCTACCGCACCCCGCCGCCGGGCGTCCGCCCGCCCTACGCGGCCCCGCCGCCGCCCAAGAAGAAGCGGACCGGGCTGATCATCGCCGCGACGGTGGTGGGGGTGCTCGTCGTCCTCGGGGTCATCGGCTCCCTGCTGCCGGACGACTCCGACAAGGGCGACGAGAGCAAGCCGCCCGCGAGCAGCAGCACCGGTGGCGGCTCGCACGGTTCGGGTGAGGGGGCGGCCTCGGGTACGGAGAAGAAGCCGGTCGACCCGAAGCCGGTCACGTACGAGGGCGTCGACGTGACGCAGAACTACGCCCTCAACCTCGCCGACAACCCTCCGCGGCCGGAAGAAGGGGACGTGTCCTACAGCGGCAAGGACTTGTACTACTACGTCGACACCCTCTTCGAGGACTCCTGGATCGGCACCGACAACGGGAAGTTCATCCTGCTGAACAACTCGGAGAAGGGCTCCCTGGAGACCTGCCGCACGGAGACCCGCTTCACCGAGAAGATCACCCTCGACCAGGTCGGCGACGGCTCGCAGTTCTGCGTGCTCAGCGACGCGGGCCATATCGCCGTGGCGACGTACCGCGGCAAGCGGGAGTCGGGTGACGCGTCGTACGTCACCTTCGACCTCACGATCTGGCGCAACGCGGAGGAGCCCAAGACGGAGGACCAGTAACCGGAGCCCGCGCCAAGCGGCGCCCGGCGCGTACGTCGCGCCGGGCGCCGCTTTCTGCCGTAAGGAGCCCGCGCACCGCTGGGGCTCCAACACGCCGCGCCACAGCGCGAGTTGACTCTCCGACTGGTCCGGACGCCGGCCCGGCGGCGCCAAGCACCCTTGCGAGGCGCATTCTTTCGTGGTCCGATATCAACGACCTTGGTAGTCAATATCAGTTCGACCGTCGCAAGCGAATCAGTGCCGCCCAAAAGCGAAGCAAGAGGTTCGAATGCGGAACGAAGCGCTGGCGAGCCTGGTCCTCGGTGACGTACTCCGAGAACGGGCCGAAACCCATCGGACAGAGACCTTCCTCAAATTCCGCGAGGGCGAGGTCACCTACGGCGAGGTCGACTCGATGGCCGACCGCGTGGCCCAGGGGCTGGCCACCGCGGGCATCGACCGGGGCGACCACGTCGGCGTGATGCTCCCCAACTGCGCCGACTTCATCCACGTGATCTTCGCGCTGGCCCGGCTGGGTGCCGTCGCCGTGCCGATCAACGTCGGCTACCGCGGCGAACTGCTCCGGCACGTCCTGCACTCCTCCGACGCCTCGGCGCTGATCATCGACGCGCCGTACGCCGACAGACTCCCGGAGGTGGCCCGGCACCTGCCCGACCTGGGCCGGGTCATCGTACGGACGGAAGGCGCGTCCGACGTCCGGCTCGGCGCGCTCGGCAAGCCCGCCGCGACGCTGTCCAGCCTGCTGTCCAACGGCGTGGAGGCACCCCGCGTCGAGGTCGGCTTCGGCGACCTCCAGGCGATCATGTACACCTCGGGCACCACGGGCCCCTCCAAGGGCGCGATGGTCCCGCACGCCCTCGCGCTGACCTGCGCGCTGGACTCGCTCGACTTCCTCGACCGGTGGGGCAAGACGACGTACTGCCCGCTGCCCCTCTTCCACGCCGCCGGGCTCTGGGACGGCGTGATGTCGGCGCTCCTCGCCGGCGGGGCCATCGCCATCGTCGAGCGGTTCAGCGCCTCGCGGTTCTGGGACGACGTGCGCATGTTCGACGCGCAGGTCGCCATGAGCGTCTTCTCGATGATCCCGATCCTGCTCAACCAGCCGCGCACCGAGCGCGACAAGGAACACCCGCTGGAGACCTTCTACATGGGCAAGTCGAGCCTCGACGAGCCGCTGTGGGAACGTTTCGGCGTCCGCTCGGTGGAGACGTACACCAGCACGGAGGTCGGGATCGCCACCGCCAGCCCGTACGGCGAGTGGCGGCTCGGGTCGTGCGGGCAGGCCCACGAGGAGCGGTTCGAGGTGGCGGTGGTCGACGAGTGGGACCGCGAGGTCGGGACGGACGAGCCCGGCGAGCTGGTCGTACGGCCCAGACAGCCGTTCGTGATCACCACCGGGTACTACGGCGCCCCCGAGGCCACCGCCGACTGCTTCCGCAACATGTGGTTCCACACCGGGGACCGCGTGTGGCGCGACGCCGACGGCTACTTCTACTTCCTCGACCGGATGAAGGACGCCATCCGGCGCCGCGGCGAGAACATCTCCGCCTTCGACCTGGAGTGCGAGGTCAACCTGCACCCGTCGATCCTGGAGTCGGCCGCCATCGGCGTGCCCTCCGACCTGGGCGACGAGGACGTCAAGCTGGCGGTCGTGCTCCAGCCGGGAGCGGCGCTGGAGCCCGCCGAACTGGTCGCGTTCTGCACGGAGCGGCTGCCCCGCTCGATGGTCCCGCGCTACATCGAGTTCATCGACGCCCTGCCGCGTACGCCCACCGACAAGGTCGCCAAGTACCGGCTGCGGGCCGAGGGCGACCACGGCCTCACCCCCGGCACCTGGGACCGGGAGGAGACGCCGTGAACTGGGCGGACACCCCGGAGCAGGCGGCCTTCAGGGAAGAGGTGCGCGCCTTCGTGCGCGACCGCTTCCCGCCGGCCTACGTGCCGGATCCCGAGGCCGAGCAGAGCCTCGAACCCGAGGACGTCTGGGGCTACAACTGGCCGGTCGACCGGCTCTCCGACGACCCGGCGCGCCGCGAGGGGGCACGCGCCTGGGCCGCGGTCCTCGCCGAGCGCGGCTGGATCACCCCGCACTGGCCGGCCGAGTACGGCGGGGCGGGACTCCCGGCGCTGGAGGAGTTCGTCCTCCAGGAGGAGATGATGCGCGCCCGCGTCCCCACCGTGAACGGGATCGGCGCCTTCCTGCTCGGCCCGACGCTCCTGGAGCACGGCACCGCCGGGCAGCGCGCCGCGCACCTGCCGCCGATCGCCCGCGGCGAGGTCACCTGGGCGCAGGGCTTCTCGGAGCCGGGCTCCGGCTCCGACCTCGCCTCGCTGCGCACCCGCGCGGTCCGCGAAGGCGACGAGGCCACGGGGACGTACACCGTCAACGGGCAGAAGGTGTGGACCTCGCTCGGGCAGTACGCGGACTGGCTGTTCGTGCTCGTACGCACCGATCCGGAGGCGGCGCGGCCGCACCGCGGCATCACGTTCCTGCTCGTCGACGCGGCCGCTCCCGGGGTGACCATCCGCCCGATCACCGACATCCGCGGGGCGACGCCCTTCTGCGAGATCTTCTTCGAGGACGTCCGGGTGCCCGCGGCCAACCGGGTCGGCGAGGAGAACCGCGGCTGGTACGTCGCGATGACCGCGCTGAGCTTCGAACGGGCCGGCATCGGCGCCACGATCAAGTACGAGCAGGCACTGTCGGAACTCGTCGGCTACGTCGGCTCCGACGAGGGCCGCGCGTTCCTCAGGGACGACACCAGGGCCGCGCTGCGCCGGGAGATCGCCCGCCGCCACACCGAGATCCGGGTGCAGTACAACCTCGCCCGCTACACCGTGTCCAAGCAGGCGGCCGGCGGCGTGCCGGGCTACGAGGCGTCGGTCAACCAGCTCTTCGGCGCGGAGCTGCACCAGCGCCTGGCCCGTACCGGCGCCTCGGCCTTCGGCAGGTCCGCCCAGCTCTGGCAGCGCCGCGACGCCCCGCTCGGCGGTGTCTTCACCCACATGGCGCGCGACAGTGTCGCCTCCACCTTTCTCGGCGGCGCGTCCGAGATCCAGCGCGACGTCATCGCCACCCGGGGCCTGAACCTGCCCCGCAGCCGATAACGACCAAGGAGGAATCCTCTCCATGTACGAGACCCTCGACCTGAAGATCGAGGAGCGGGTCGCCTGGCTGACCCTGAACCGGCCCGAGAAGCTCAACGCGCTCACCCCGACGACGATGAGCGAACTCCGCCGGTTCTTCACCGAGGTGGACGACGACGAGGACGTCTGCGTGGTGGTCCTGCGGGGCGCCGGCGAGCGGGCGTTCTGCGCCGGCATGGACCTCGGCTGGTCGGAGCAGCTCACCAAGCAGGAGCGGGTGGAGCAGGGGCGGCTCGGCGAGAAGACGTTCGCGATGATGGAGCGGCTGTCCGTCCCGGTCGTCGCGGCCGTGCACGGCTACGCCGTCGGCGGCGGTCTCGAGCTGGCGCTGGCCGCCGACTTCATCGTCGCCTCCGACGACGCGAAGATGGGCCTGGTCGAGATCACGCTGTCCGCCCGGCCGCCGTACCGGCCGAAGATGACCGAGGACGGCGACCCCGACCAGCCGGAGTTCGGCGGGTCCGCACCGGGCTGGGGCGGCGTCAAGCGGCTCCCGCGCCGGGTCGGCAAGGCGATGGCCAAGGAGCTGCTCTTCACCGGCGTCCGGCTCGACGCCGCCCGGGCGCAGCGGATCGGCCTGGTCAACGACGTGTATCCGGCGGACGAGTTCGACAAGCGCGTCGGCGAACTGGCCGAGCGGATCGCGGCGATGAACCGGTACAACCTGCGCCTGGTGAAGGAACTGGTCACCAACGAGTACGACTGGATCGAACCGCATCCGAGCTGAGGTGCCCGGCCCGGAGTGGAATCGAGCGAGGAGGATCTGTGCGGATTTACCGGATCGACCACATCGGCCAGGTCGCACCGGAGCTGGAGCCGCAGGTGGCGCTGCTGGAAGGGCTGTTCGGGTTCCGCCGCACGCGGAGCTGGGACAACCCCGCAGAAGGCTGCCGCGGCGTACGGCTGGAGCTGCCCGGGAACCCGGGGCACACCTGGGAGGTGCTGGCGCCGGCCGGCGAGGGGTCCGCGATCCAGGAGTTCCTCGACGGCCAGGGCGGCCGCCCGGGTCTGCACCACGTCGCCGCGGAGGTCCCCGACCTCGGTGCCGTACGCGCCGAGCTGGAGGCGCTCGGCGTCAAGCCGGCGGCAGGCGGGGACGGCGGCTGGCTGGAGGCGTCGCTGTCGCCGCCCGAGCGCGGTCCCGGCGTGCTGTTCCGGCTGCGCGGCCCCGGCGCCCTCGACCTGTGCGGCGACGGTCCCGCCGTACCGGCGACCGGCGAGCCCACGGACGCGCCCTCGCTCGGCATCGTCGCCCTCGACCACGTGTGCCAGGCGTTCCCCGACCGCGACGAGCTGGCCCGCTGGTACCAGCGGCTCGCCGGCTTCGTACAGGTCTGGCGGACACCCGAGGACGAGCACCCGGACATGGCGGACCTCGTGCTGAACATCCCCGGATCGACGATCTGCTGGGAGGTCATCATGCCGCGCGGCGAGGACTCGTTCATCGAGCGGTTCTGGGACCGGAACGGCGCCGCCGCACACCACGTGACGTTCGAGGTCGCCGACTGGGACCGGGCGGCGGCGGCCTGCACGCACCACGGCGTGCCGACGTTCGGCGAGAACGAGGGCAGCACCGACGGCGCCGCCTGGCGCGACACGTTCATCCACCCCAAGCACACCGGGGGCGTGCTCGTGCAGCTCTTCTGGGAGGAGCGGCCCGGCGTGTGGGTGCGGTCCGACAAGATCCCGCCGGTGGACTGATGGACCTGACACTCACCGAGGACCAGGAGCTGATCAAGGACACCGCCCGCGGGCTGCTGGAGTCCCGGAGCGCGAGCGCCGGGGCCCGGGCGGTGGCCGGCGAGCCCGCCGGCTACTCCGCCGCGCTGTGGAAGGAACTGGTCGAACTCGGCTGGACCGGGCTGGCGCTGCCGGAGGCCCACGGCGGAGTCGGGACCGGGTTCCTGGAGCTGTGCCTGGTCGTGGAGGAGATGGGGTACGCCCTGGTGCCGAGCCCGTACGTCGCCACGGTGGCGTGCTGCGGGCTGCCCCTCGCCCGGTTCGGCACGGCGGCGCAGCAGGCGCGGTGGCTTCCGGAGATCGCCCGCGGCCGGGTCATGAGCGCCGTGCCTGGCCGCTGGGACGGCACCGGGGGCGAGATCGCCGCGGCCCCGTCGGACGACGGTTTCGTGCTCGACGGCACGGCGCGGTTCGTGCCGTACGCGCACGCCGCGGAGGACCTCCTCGTCGTGCCCGCCGAGGGGCCCGCGCTGCTGGTGGACGCCTCGGCGCCCGGCGTCGTCCGCGAGCGGCTCGACGCCATCGGCGCCGACCGGCCGTGCCACGTCCGCTTCGACGGGGTGAGGGTGCCCCGCGACCGCGCCCTGACCGCCGGCCGCGAGGTCGCCGAGGCGATCGACGCGTACGGCGCCACCGCCACCTGCGCCGCGATGGTCGGCGCGGCCCAGCGGGTCCTCGACCTGACGGTCGCGTACGCCGCGGAGCGCGAGCAGTTCGGCCGGCCCATCGGCTCGTTCCAGGCGGTCCAGCACCACTGCGCGAACATGGCCATCGACGTGCTGAGTTCGCGCTTCATGGCGTACGAGGCGAGCTGGCGGCTGACGGAGGGGCTGGACGCCGCGGCGGAGGTGTCGATGGCCAAGGCGTGGGTGAGCGAGGCGTGCCGGCGGGTCTGCGACACCGGGCACCAGGTGCACGGCGCGATCGGCTTCACGCACGAGCACGACCTGCACTTCTTCTCCGGCCAGATGGCGGCGTGGGCGCTGGCCTTCGGCGACGCCGACCACCACTGGGACCGCGTCGCGGACCGGCTGGACCGGCCCGCCTGAGCCTTGCCGGCGCCCGTCGCCCGCCCGGTGCGGGCGGCGGGCGCCGCGGCATCCGCGCGGCGAAAAGCAGCGCGCTGCCGGAACCGGTCCGCGTCGGGGTCGAACCCCATCGTGCCCGCCACCCGCAACTGCTTCCCAGCGGGGCGCCGCGGTTTCCCGGACCTCCCGGTCCACCTGTTCGCCTCCGGCGGCTCGGCGGGCCGGGGTCAGTCGCCTGCGGCGTAGTGGAGCATGAAGTCGCGGTCACGGTCGCGCCCGCTGTCGGGGTCGTGCCTCGGCGTGGCCGGCTGGGTGGCGATCGTGTCGTCCAGCGCGATACGCGGCGGGAGGTGCCGGTAGCGCTCGGATCCCTGCTCCTCTTCCGCGTCGTGGGCGGGGGAGTCCTCCCGTCCGCGGAGCCTCGTGGTGATCTCCTGTACGACCCAGCCGTTGCCGTCCGGGTCGCTGAAAGAGAGGAACGAGCCGTAGCCGCGGCGCTCCACGCCCGGCGCGGCCCCGAGCCGCGTGAGCTCGTCGTACGCGGCGTCGACGTCGTCGACGACCAGGTGGAGGCCCTGCGCCGAGCCCGGCGCCCGGGACGTCACGGAGGTGCCGAAGACGACGGAAGCGGACGATCCCGGCGGGGTCACCTGTACGACCCGCGGGCGCCCGTCCGCGGTGACGTCGGCGTCGAGGCGCCACCCGAGCGCCAGGTAGAAGTCCTTGGCCCGGTCGACGTCGGCGACGGGTATGACGACGACCTCGAGTCTCATGTCCATGGTCTGAGCTTTCTGGTTAGGTGGCCCCGCAGTCTTCTCGGTTATCTGGCTATAACGGCCCATGAGGGGATGTTCTTCCTGGCGGCGCATATCGACATGCCGGTGAGATGTTCGTGGCGGCCGTGCAGTGGCTCCGGCCTGCGGAAACCCGCGTCAGCGGCGGACCGCCGCGGCTGGAGCCGGAGGCGCCGGCGGGGGGCGTCCCCGGCCACCACGTCGGAGCGGCTCCGCCCGGACGTCCGGGGGACCGTTCCGCCCCGCCGGCGGCCGGGAGGCGGGGGCGGGGCCGATCCGGGGTTCGGGTGCGCCGTCGGGTGAGCCTGTCGTGCGCCGGTGTGCGCAGCCCCGCGGTGATGTCAGTGGCGGGTGCGACGATCCGGGTATGACGAACTCCGCCGCCATCGGCGCCTACTGGGACGGTCAGGCAGACAGATTCGACGACGAGCCGGACCACGGGCTGCGGGACGGGGCCACCCGGGCAGCCTGGGCGGCCCGGCTGGACGCGTGGATCGCGCGGCCCGCGGCCGACGTGCTCGACGCCGGCTGCGGGACCGGCTCGCTGACCTGTCTGCTGGCCGCCGCCGGGCACCGGGTCACCGGTGTGGACCTGGCGCCGCGGATGGTCGGGCAGGCGCGGGCCAAGGTGGCGGCGGCGGGGCTGCGGGCCCGGCTGCTCGTGGCGGACGCCTCGGCTCCGCCGACGGGAGAGGAGAAGTTCGACGCGGTGCTCTCCCGGCATCTGGTGTGGACCCTGCCGGAGCCAGAGGCGGCGCTGCGGGAGTGGGTGGCGCGGCTCCGCCCCGGCGGGGTGCTCGTGCTCGTCGAGGGGCGCTGGGGCGGTGCGGAGCCGACCGCCGAGCCGTACGGGGCGGGCACGGGCGTGCTGCCCTGGAGCGGCGGCGTCGGGGCGGAGGTGCTGGCCGGAGCGGTGCGGCCGCTGGTGGCCGACGTACGGGTCGAAGACCTCGGCGGCGACGAGCGGTTGTGGGGCGGGCCGGTCTCGGACGAGCGTTACGTCCTGATAGGCAGGGTGTGATCGGGCCCCGGGAGGCGGCCCGTACGGCCTGCTAAACCTCAGTGCTTCCGGGTGCACCCATCGTGTGGTCTCCATCCCTGTGGGATCTAAGTGGCGGGCGGGGAGGGGACACCGACGTTGGTGCAGTGAGCCGGATGGGTGACCACCGGCCGCACCCGTCGCGCTCGTCACTGGCGCGGCGAAGTCACTCCCTCCCGTCGCGATCCGCGAGGGGACGACTCTTGGAGGCAAGATGTCCGTACAGACGACCCCGGCTCTCTCCCCCGTCCGGGCCGGCGTGGCCGAGAGGGCCGCGTTCACGGCACTGGTCGACGAGCCGGAGGCCCCGTTCAGCGACGCGCCCGTGTACTCCCCGCAGGGCGGCGCCGTCCTGCTGCTGCTGGCGCTCGCGTCCCCGAAGCTCCCGAAGGAGCCGCGCCCCTCCTGACGGTCCGCGGACCAGAATCCGCACCATCACGTCCGTGACCGACAGCAGAAGGTGAGCGCCCGATGTCGAATGCCGCACTGGGGGCCGACTACGCCCAAGCGGTGGAGCAATTGGCCGGGCGCGTCCTGGGTGCCCTTCGGGGCACCCAGGTTCCGCTGCCGGCCGTGTCCGACGCGGACCGGCCGGCAGACACCACCGCGCTGGCGGCCGTACGGGTCCTGGGGCCCGACCTGTTCGCGCCGGCGCTCTTCTGCCGCCAGCCGCTGCCGCAGCCCGACCGGGAGACCCTGGGATCGGCCCTGCGGGTCTTCCCGCCCCGCCCCGGGGACAGCACCGAGGCACGCTGGCGCGACCGCACCACCGCCGCGCTGCTCGCCCGCGGGGCGGCCGGGACCCGGACGGCCGTGCCGTACCCGGGGGAGGACTCCGAGCGCGCCGCGATCGCCGAGGTGGTCGAGATCGCCGGGATCGTCGAGGACGCGGAGGACACCGAACTGACGTGGAAGGAGCGGTCGCAGCGCATGGCGCGGCTCGCCCCGCTGGCGCTTCCGGAGGTGGACGGGCCCTACCAGCAGCGGGCCTGTCTGCACGTCCGCGCGCTCAGCCAGGGCGCCGCCCGCTCCCTGATGCGCCGCGACTACCCCACCGCCGCCCGGCTCGTCCGCTGGCTCGCCCTGGCCCAGAGCCGGGGCGCGTCGCCCGCCCTCGACGTCCCGACGGTGCTGGAGCACCTGCGCCTGTGGGGCGCCCCCAGCGCCCGTACGGCGCTCGACCTCGCCATCGCCGGAAGACTCCTGGCCGCGACCGGAGGGGGTCCGCGATGACCGCCCCCGGTCCGGCGGATCCGGTGCGTACCGCGGCGCTGCGTCTGGGCACCGGGGCGCTCGGCTGGCTGCACCGCCACCGCGCGCAGGGCGTGTTCGCCGACGGCGCGACGGCCGAACTGGCCGAGCCCGACAGCGTCTACAAGCCGCTCGCCGAGCTGGCCCTCGCCGGGTCCCTGGTGGTGCGCGACGCCTCGCTCCCCACCGCCGAGCGCGACACGGCGGGCGACCTGCTCGACTTCGCCTGGGACCAGCTCCGCGGCGGCGACCTGCTCTACGAGCGGCAGTTGCGGTTCCCCGCCATGACCGACCCGCTGGAGACGTACGTCCACTTCCACCGCGCCGGCTACCGGCACGAGCCGCTGCAGGCGCTGCTCGCCCACCTGACGTCCCTCACCTCGTACCGCGAGTACGAGCACGTCCCCAACCGCCGCATGGCGGTGGCCAACGCGACCCGGATCATCGGCGTCGCCGACCGCACCGACTGGCCCGCGCGCACCGCGGCGACCTGGCTCGGGACGATGCCCGAGCCGTGGACCATGGACTGGATGACGGCGTACCACATGACCCACACCGTCTTCCATCTCACCGACTGGGGGGCGCAACCGGAGGCCCTGCCGCCCCGCATGCGCGACTATCTGGCGACCTGGCTGCCGGTGTGGACGGACGTGTGGCTGGAGATCGAGGAGTGGGACCTCGTCGCCGAACTCCTCATCGTCGACGCCTGCATGCCCGAGCCGTCCTTCGAACCCGCCGCCTGGCGGCGGCTGGCCGCCGCGCAGCACGACGACGGGATGCTCCCGCGCGACGGGCGCACCGAGGTGGCCGACGAGGACGAGCGGTTCGACGACCACTACCACACGGCGGTCGTCGCCACGGCCGCCGCGTCTCTCGTGCTCTCGCGCCTGGGCGCCTAGCCGGGCGGCGGCGACGTGAACCTCCGCGACCAACCCCTCAAAGCGGTGGCCGCCGCCGCGGAACCGCGGGCGGCGGTCGTCGTCGCGGTCTTCGCGACCGGCACGTACCGCGCGCTCTGCCGCGGCGGCATCGACCGTACGGGCACCGCCTCGGTCACCGACCGCACCCGCTTCGAAGTCGGCTCGGTGACCAAGACGTTCACCGCGCTGCTGCTCGCCGACACCGCCGCGCGCGGCGAGGTCAGCCTGGCGGGCCGGATCGCGGAACGGCTCCCGTACGCCGCCCTCCCGCGCGGCCACGGCCGGGCCATCACCTACGAGCACCTGGCGACCCACACCTCCGGCCTGCCCCGGCTCCCACCGGGGCTGCTGCTCAACGGGCTGCCGTCCTGGTTCGCCAACCCGTACCGGTCGTTCACCCCCGACATGCTGCTGCCCGCGCTCGGCCGCGCCATCGTGCACCACCCGCCCGGCACGCTCATGCGCTACTCCAACCTCGGCGTCGGCCTGCTCGGCCGGCTGCTGGCCGACGGGGCGGGCACGGACTACGGGTCGATGCTCCGCGAACGCGTCCTCGACCCGCTCGACCTCACCGACACCGGCACCGCGGCCCCGGCTGCCCCGGACCCCGCGTACGCCGTCGGCTACTGGCACGGCCGCCGCCGCCCGCCCTGGGTCATCCCGGCCCTCCCCGGCGCGGGTGCGGTGCGCTCCAGCGCCCACGACCTGATCCGCTTCCTGCGCGCGCACCTCGACCCGGAGGACTCGGGGGTGGCGCGGTCGCTGCGGATCCCGCTGGCGGAGGTCGTACGGATCCGTGAACTGCCGGCGGAGGACGAGGAGAAGTCGGGCCTGGCGTGGAGCGTCCGCACCTTGTCGGGGGCGACGCTGTACTTCCACAGCGGCGCGACCCGCGGCTGCACGGCGTTCGTGGGCCTGAGTCCGGAGCGGGAGGTGTGCGTGGTGGCACTGACCAACTCGGGGGTCACGCTCCGCAGCAGGTTCGTGCAGTCGGCGTACCTGCTGCTGCGGGCGCTGGCGCTGGGGGAGGCCAAGTGACGCCGCGGGGGCGGGGGTGCGGGTGACGCCTGGCTGCCTGGAGACGGCCACTTGCCAGTAGCGGTGTGCCGTGGGCCGGTTCCGTCAGGGCACCGGAGGCCGCCCCATTCGGCGCCCGGTTGGCTGCCTTAAGAAGCTGTCACGCGTCCTCCGGACCGGACGGCAGCGGGCGGGCGGCCTCCGCGACGCGGATCGGTGGTGGCGGGCGAGGCGCATCGTCAAGGTCTGTGCACTCATCGTTAAGGACTGATAAGTGAATCCTCTGCATCCTGGAGTGAACCGATCGTTGATGGGCCTGCGGCCTGATCTCGATTCCGCACCAACAGGAGGAGTAACTGCGTGGCTAAAGCTTTTCGCAAAGCGACGTGCATCGCGCCTGTCGCCGCAGTCGCGGCCCTCATGTTCCCGGCATCGGCAGCAGCCGACCCGCCCGATCCGCGCCTGGCCTCGCCCTCGACATTCAGCTCGGCCACCGAAGGCCGCTTGATAGCGGCTGGGACGGCATCGCCGACCTCGGTGACGGCCGACGTTCCCCCTAGCTGGGACTTCATGTTCACCACCGGGTTCACGTTCCTGGGGGAAGGAGTTTACCGAGCCAACGCGGCCGCCCTTTCACATGGGGGAGAGTTCCACGCGTGCATCAGCACGCCCTTCGACTACGACGCTCAGTATGCCCTTTTCGAGTATGACGAGGGGGCCAATGCTGATGAGCATGTCGGAAGCACGCGCACTCAGACAGCAGGAGGGTGTGAGACCTGGGATGTCGACGCGTATGTCGACGGCGACAACAACCGGGCCGAGCTGTACATAGTGACGAACGACCCCGGTGCCGGCAAGACGGTGTCGTATTACGACTGACGCCTCCCTGCGGGTCGCGGTGAAGCCGGGAGTGCGAGTGCTCCACACCTCCGATCCGCTTCTTGGTGGCTGGGCCTTTCCAGCGTAGCCCTCGCGCCATTCCGAAACCGGAGAATGCTGGACGGTGCCGTCCAGGTCGGGGCCCGGGAACTGCCACCGTGGTAGTTCCCGGGCCCACCATGGCCGGCGGCCAGCGACCCCGGCTACACCTCCGCCGCCGCCGTCAGCCGCGCCCCCAGGGCCGCGACCGCGGCGCGCAGCTCCGGACCGCCCTCGACGCGGAACGCGAACGGCATCCGGGCCAGCCAGTCCCGCGCGTACATCGTCGGCGCGCTCGTGCTGCCGACCAGCACGCAGCCGTCGCCCGCCGCCTCCAGCCGGCCCATCGGCGGCCGCACCCAGCGTGCGACCTCCGCCGGCGGGGCGTCGAACGCCACCCGGGTCGGGTACTCCCAGCCCGTGCCGAGGTTCTCCTCCAGCACCGCGACCGGGTCGAGGCCGTCGGGCGGGGTGAACGCGCGGGTCGTCCGGTGGACCTCGCCGATGCGGTCGACGCGGTACGTGCGGATGGCGTCCGCGCGGTGGGAGCGGCACAGCAGATACCAGCGCCCGTGGCGTACGACCACCGCCCACGGGTCGGCCAGCCCCTCCGACTCCCGCCCCGACTCGCTGCGATACGTGACCCGCACGCTCGTCCGCTCCGCGCACGCCGCGACCAGCGCGCCGGTGATCGCCGGGTCGGGGCGGGCCGAGTTCGGGTCGGGGGCGGCCGCGGCGTGCTCCCGCAGCGTCGCCGCCTGCCGGCCGACGCTCTCCGGCAGCACCCGGATCACCTTGTCCAGCGCCTTGCCCACCAGCTCGTCCGCGTCGTCGAGCGCCGCCATGACCAGCGCCAGGGCCTGGGCCTCGGTGAAGACGACCGGCGGCAGCCGCGCGCCGCGCCCCAGCCGGTAGCCGCCGTACGGGCCGCGGGCCGACTCCACCGGGACGCCCGCCTCCCGGAGGATCCCGACGTACCGGCGCGCCGCCCGCTCGGTGACGCCCAGCTCCGCGGCGAGTTCGTCCGCCGTCGCGCCGGGGCGGGCCCGGAGGATCTCCATCGTGCGCAGGGCCCGGGCGGTGGGGCTGAGGTCGGTCGGCATCCGGGCAGGTTAGGCGGTCGTTGGCTATTCCGGAAGTGGATTGTCCGGAATAGGTCGTAGCGTGTCGGAGTCCCACCCCAGGAAGCAGGGAAACCGATCATGGACATCCCCCGGCCCGCCGCCGCACGCCCCCGCGTGCTCGTCGTCGGCGGCAGGCTCGATCAGGTGCGCAAGGCCCGGGCGCTCGGCCTGGACGTCGTGCACGTCCAGTACCCCGACGCGTACGGCAGCGGCCACTGGCCGTACGTCGACCAGGCCCTGCTGCTCGACTACGCCGACACCGACCGGCTCCTGCCGCTCGTGCGTGCGCTGCACGCGGCGTATCCGGTACGGGCGGCGGTGTCGCTCTTCGAGCTTGGGCTGCTGCCCGCGGCGCGGATCAACGAGGCGCTCGGGCTGGGCGGCGAGTCCGTCGAGACCGTGGAGCTGCTGCTCGACAAGGGGCGGATGCGCCGGCGGCTGGCCGAGCGCGGCGTCAGCCCGGTGGCCGCGGCGGTCGGCCGGTCGGCGGCGGACGTCCGGGAGTTCACCGCGGCCCACGGGCTGCCGGTCATCGTCAAGCCGGTCCGCGAGTCCGGCAGCCTGGGCGTGTTCCACGTACGGGACCGGGCGGCGGCCGCCACCGTCGCCGACCGCTTCCGGGCGCTCGACGGCGAGTGGACCGCGCGCGACCTCTCCGACGCCGGCTCCTTCGAGGAGTTCCTGATGGAGGAGTACCTCGAAGGGCCGGAGATCAGCGTGGAGACCCTGAGCCACGGCGGCCGGCACGTGGTGGTCGCGGTGACCGACAAGGAGACCGGCGGCGCCGGCTTCGTGGAGATCGGCCACGCGCAGCCCAGCGCGGTCGCGCCCGGCACGCTGCGCGACGTCACGCGGCTGGTCACGGACTTCCTCGACGCCGTCGGGCTGCGCGACGGCCCCGGGCACACCGAGGTCAAGCTGACTCCCCGCGGCCCGCGGATCGTCGAGTCCCACAACCGCGTCGGCGGCGACCGCATCAACGAGCTGACCGAGATCGCGTACGGCGTCGACATGGAGAGCCACGCCCTGGCCGCCGGGCTCGGCGTCCTGCCGCCCCTGGCCGCGGCGCCCGAGCCGCGGGGCGGTGCGGCCGTACGGTTCCTCACCCCGGAACCCGGCCGCGTGGTGGCGGTGACCGGCGCCGACGAGGTGCGCGCCGACCCCGCCTGCGTCGAGCTCCGGCTCGGCGTGCGGCCCGGCGCCGTGGTGTCCCCGCTGACCTGGAACGAGGACAAGGCCGGCCACGTCCTCACCCGCGGCGCCACCGCCGCCGAGGCCGTCGCCCACGCCCGCCGCCTCGCCGCCGCGGTCCGGATACGCACCGAGCCGGCCCCGTGACCGCCGCCCCGCCGGGTCCGCCGGACGTCGCCGAGCAGCGGTTCCGCGACACCGTGCGCGGCCTGCCCGGCCGGGTGTGGATCGTGAGCCTCGGCATCCTGGTCAACCGGGTCGGCAACTTCCTGCCCGTGTTCATCGTGCTCTACCTCACCGAGCGCGGTCACTCCGCCGGTGCCGCGGGCCTCGTGCTCGGCGTCTCCGGCCTCGGCAACGTGCTCGGCAACACCCTCGGCGGCTACCTCGCCGACACCCTCGGCCGCCGCTGGACCATCGCGCTGTCCGGCGTCACCACCGCGGGACTGACGGCCGCAGTGCCGTACCTCGGGCCGCTGTCCGCCATCGTCGCCGTCGTCGGGCTCATCGGCGTCACGTCGCACGTCTACCGCCCGGCCGCCGCCGCGGCGCTGCTCGACTCCGTGACGACGAACCGGCAACGCCTCGCCGCCTTCGGCGTGTTCCGGGCCGCGATGAACACCGGCGCCGCGCTCGGCGGCGTCGTCGGCGGTGTGCTGGCCGGCGCCTCGTACACGCAGCTCTTCCTCGGCAACGCCGCCGCCTGCCTGCTCTTCGGCGTGGTCGTGGCGGCGCTGCTGCGCGACGCGCCCCGCCCGCGGGAGGCGAAGGACCAGCCGGCCGAACGGGCCGCCGGATACCGCCGGGCGCTCGCCGACCGCACCCTGCTGCGCTTCCTGCTGATGACCGCGGTCGCCGAGTTCGTCTACATCCAGTCCACCGTCGGCCTGCCCCTGCACGTCACCGACGCGGGGTTCGACGCCCGCGACTTCGGCCTCCTCATGGGGCTCAACGGCCTGCTGGTGCTGGCCCTGGAGCTGCCCGCGACCGGCGCGGTCGCCCGCTACCGGCCGGAGTACGTCCTCGCCGCCGGGAACCTCCTCGTCGGCGCCGGTCTCGCGCTCACCGGGCTGATGACGGACATGACGCTGCTGGCGGTGACGGTCGTGGTGTGGACGTGCGGGGAGATGATCACCAGCTCCGTCGCGTACGCGTACCTCGGCGGCCTGACCCCGCCGCACATGACCGGCCGCTACCAGGGCCTGCACGGCGCCGCGTACACCGTGGGCACCGGTGCCGGGCCGCTCCTCGGCGGCGCCGCCTACGCCGTCGGGCCCTGGGCGCTGTGGGGCCTGGTCGCCGCCGCCGGGGTGCTGTCCGCGTACCTCTGCCTGCCGCCCCGCCGTGCCCGGCCGGCCGGCGCCCCCGCCGGCCTCAGGAGCGGCGGGGCGTGAACTCCGTCGTGGCGAACGTCACCGCGTCGCGGTCCGTCGCCCCCTCGGTGATCCACCAGTACGCGGGCTTCTCCCCGTACAGCGCGAAGAGGGGGTCAGGCGCCCAGTCGAGGATCAGTTCGTCCTTGCCGTCCGCGTCGAAGTCCGCGGCGCCCACCGGCCGGGCGTTGCGGTCCTTCGCCTTCGTCCGCTTGCCGTCCGCCGTCCGCGCCGGGCCCTCGCGCAGCACGGGCGTGCGCTCGTCGCCGTCGAGGAGCACGGCGCCGTCGTACGTCGCGACGAGCAGCCCGTCGCGGCCGTCGCCGTCCGGGTCGGCGGCGGCGAAGCCGCCGGGGCCGTAGGACGAGTCCTCGCCGGCCGGCGGCTCGGGCAGGTCGAGGACGACGGGCCCGTCGCCGCTGCCGGGGTAGAGCGTGGCCTTGCCGTCGACCTCGGGCGCCTCCGTCTCGTAGCCGGGCTCGTTGTTGCGGCCGCCGTCGTCGCCCACGGCGACGTCGCGCTGCCCGTCGCCGTCGAAGTCGCCGAAGGCGTGGCCGCTGCCGGCGGTCAACTCGCGGGTCTCGCCGGTCAGTCCGGTGCCGGGGCGTGCCGGGTAGAGCGTGTTCGGGTCCTGCCCGCCGTCGCTGATCCCCTGCCGCAGCAGCGCGGTCGCGCGCGGTTCGCCGGTGGGGTCGATCCCGTCCGCGGAGAGCGTGCCCTCCTCGACCGGCAGGCTCGTATCGGTGCGCGCGGGCTCGCCCGCCCGGCTGAACGGGCCGTACAGCACCACCAGTTTCGCGCCCGGGGCGGACCGTTCCGGCATCGCCAGGTCGTGGTGGCCGTCGGCGTCGAAGTCCCCGCGCACCGGCGAGCCCGGCTCCACGCCGGCCACGCCCGGCAGTCGCAGCGGGACCGCCTCGGGCCTCGCGGCCGGTTGTTCCGGGCCGCCGAAGGTCACGTACGGCATCTGCGGCTCTTCCCCCAGGTCCTCCCGCCGCCCGGCGGTCCCGGCGGAGGTCGTCACGAAGTCGGGGAAGCCGTCGCCGTCCAGGTCGGCGGTGGTCACGTCGGCGGCGCGGAGGAGGTCCGGCGCGGGGAACTCGGCGGGCAGGGCGGGCAGGCCGAGGTCGCGGCGTCCGTAGACGGTACGGGTCGCGGGGTCCAGGCCGTCCGCCGAGCCGTAGACGACGGCGACGCGCTCCTCCGCGGTCTGCGGGTCGCCGTCCGGGAACACCGGTACGAGGAGGTCGCGGTGCCCGTCGCCGTTGATGTCGTCGGGGTCCTGCGAGCCGTCGCCGGGCGCCGGAGCCCGGCTCGCGGCCGGGGGCGCGGGCACGCCGGGGTCCGGCGCGCCGTCCGCCGCCGGGGACGGCCCGCCGCCCGCGTCGTCCTCGCCGCACGCGGTGAGGACGAGCAGGGGGCACAGGACGAGCGCGGTGAGCGGGGCGCGACGGGTCATTGCGCCACTGTCGCAGCGCGCGAACGGCGGCCGGCCCGTCGAACGCGCGATCGTTGCACGTTCGTTGGGATCCGCCGCCCGGGCGCGGGAGCCCCGGTCAGCGCGGCAGAACGGCCTCGACGGCGGCGATCAGCGCGGCGTCGTCCGGCGTGGTCTGCGGGCGGAACCGGGCGACCGGCTTGCCCTCCGGGTCGAGGAGGAACTTCTCGAAGTTCCACTGGATGTCGCCCGCCGCGCCGTCCGCGTCCGGCGTCTGCACCAGCTCCCGGTAGAGCGGGTGCCGGTCCGGGCCGTTCACCTCGATCTTCTCGAACATCGGGAAGGACACGCCGTACGTCGCCGAGCAGAACGTCGCGATCTCCTCGGCCGTGCCCGGCTCCTGGCCGCCGAACTGGTTGCACGGGAACCCGGCGACCGCGAACCCACGGGCCGCGTACTGCGCGTGCAGCTTCTCCAGGCCCGCGTACTGGGGCGTCAGCCCGCACTTCGACGCCACGTTGACGGCGAGCACCGCGGTGCCCCGGAATCGCCCCAGCGAGGCGGGTTCGCCGGCCAGGGTGCGCAGCTCGACGTCGTAGACGCTCATGGGCAAGCAGGTCCTCTCCGCGTGCGGTCATCGCCTCGGGTACGGCATCGGCCGCACCCGCCGCAAGTCTGCCATCTGCGGATGAACGGAAGGCACCCGGTGGGCCTACGCTTCGGCTCGTCGGCACGGCACGGCGGTCCCGGCGCGGAGGGGTGCGGAGGGGAGGGGCGCGTTGGCGGAGCTGGAGCGCGGGGACCCGCGGCAGATCGGCGGCTACCGGGTGCTGGAGCGGCTCGGCGCCGGCGGAATGGGCGTCGTCTATCTCGGCCGTTCGCCCGCCGGGACGCTCGTCGCGGTCAAGGTCGTACGCCCCCGGCTGGTCGGCGACGGCCGCTACCGCGCCCGCTTCCGTCGCGAGGTCGCCGCCGCCCGCAGGGTCACCGGCGCGTACACCGCGCCGCTCGTCGACGCCGACCCGGACGCGGACCCGCCGTGGCTGGCGACCGCGTATCTGCCCGGGCTCTCGCTCGACGAGGCCGTCGGGACCTTCGGCGCGCTGCCCGCCGCCGTGGTGCGGCTGCTCGCCGCGGCGCTCGCGGAGGCGCTGGCGGGGATCCACGGCGCCGGTCTCGTGCACCGCGACTTCAAGCCCGGCAACATCATGCTCACGCCCGGCGGCCCGCGCGTCATCGACTTCGGCATCGCCCGCCCCGAGGACTCCGCGACCCTCACCCAGGACGGCGCGCTGCTCGGCACGCCCGGGTTCATGTCGCCGGAGCAGGCCGCCGGGGGCCGGGCCGGTCCGCCGGCCGACGTGTTCGCCCTCGGCTCGGTGCTCGCGTACGCGACGGCGGGCAGGGCGCCCTTCGACGCGGGCAACCGGGTCGACACGCTGCAGCGCATCCAGCGCGGGCAGGCCGACCTCGCGGGCGTGCAGGACCGCAGGCTGCGGACCGTCGTCGCGGCCTGCCTGCGCGCGGAGCCGCGCCGCCGGCCGGCCGCGGTGGCGCTGCTCGACCTGCTGGGGGAGCCCGCGGCGAGCGTGCACGGCACGCGCTGGCTGCCCGCCGCGCTCGCCGAGGAGATCGACGCCCGCGCGCCGTGGCCGGGAGGCGGGCCTGCCGGGGCGGTACGGCCCGGCGAGGCGACCGCGGACCCGTTCGCCGAGACGGCCGCGACCGGCACCGGCGAGGCGGGGGAGGCGTGGGACGCCGGCGAGGCGGGGCGGGGCGAATCCCGTGACGCTTCCGGTGGGGGCGTGCCGCGGCCCCGCCGCCGGGCCCTGCTCGTCGCGCTGACCGCCGCCGGTGTCGCCGGGGCCGGCGCCCTCGCCCGCCCGCTGCTGGACGCGTCCGGCGGCTCCCCGCCTGCCGGCGACCGCCGCCCGCGCGGGGACTCCGGCTCCCGGGCCGCGCCGCCCGCCGAGGCGGCGGAGGTCTGGCGGGTACGGGCCCGCTACCGCGGCGAGAGCACGACCGGGCTCCACGCCGCCGGCGGCGCGGTGTTCGCCCACGGCGGCGACAAGGGCGGCGTGCAGGCCCTCGATCCCCGTACCGGCGACGAGCTGTGGCGCCGCCGCTGGGGCGCCGGCCACGACGGGGAGTTCGCCGCCGGCGACGGCACCGCCTACCTCGTCGGTCCGCAGGGGGCCGAGAACCAGCGCGTCCTGGCCCTCGATCCCGCCTCGGGCGGCGAACGCTGGACGTACGGGGAGGAGTTCGGCATCGTCCACGCCGTGGCCGCCGCCGACGGCCTCACCTACCTCGGCACCGGAGGCGTCGTCGCCCTCGACAGCCGCAGCGGCGACGAGCGCTGGTCCGCGGGGACCACCGCCTTCTCCTTCACCACCGGCCCCGGCTTCGTGGTCGCCGACGACGGCGAGGAGGTCCACGTGCTCGACGCCGACGGCGGCGGGAAGCGGTGGAGCCACCCCGCCGAGAACTCCACCGCCGTACTCGCCGCGGACGGCCTCGTCTTCGTCTGCGACGCCTACCTCCGCCTCGCCGTCCTCGCCGCGGCGGACGGAGCCGTCGGCTGGGAGAGGGAACCGGAGTACCCCGGCACCGTCCACGCCGCCGGCGGCGGCATGCTCTACCTCACCGAGGACCGCGTGCTCCACGCGTGCCGCGCGGACACCGGAGACCTCCTCTGGCGGCTGCCGGGGGTGGAGTTCGCCGGCCTCGCCGGCGGTGCCGTGCACGTCTGGGGGAGCGTTGCCGCGGACGGCACCACGGGCGGCCGCCCGCGGCTGTACGCTCTGGACCCGGCCGACGGAGACGTCCTGTGGACGTACGGCGGCGCCGAGTACGTCCACGCCGTCGCCGCCGGCCCCGCCGGGCAGGTCTTCGCCGGCCTCCCGGACGGGTACGTACAGGCACTCAGACCCCCCACCGCACGCCGGCCGAACGGAGGCACGAGTGGAGCCCCTTGAGCACGACGACCCCCGCTCCCTGGGCGGACACCGCATCCTGGCGCGCGTGGGCGCCGGCGCCACGGCCGTGGTCTACCTCGGCCGCTCCCGCGGCGGGCGGCTGGTGGCCGTGAAGGTCGTGCACGCGGAACGGGCCCGGCGTCCCGAGGCGCGGGACCACTTCGTACGGGAGGTCGCCGCCACCGCCGCCGCGGGCGGCGTGCACAGCCCGCCGGTCGTCGCCGCCGACCCCGGCGGCCGGGTGCCGTGGATGGCGACGGAGTTCGTGCCGTCCGTATCGCTGCACGAGGCGGTGGAGCGGTTCGGGCCGCTGCCCGCCCACTCGGTACGCCGGCTGGCCGCCGGGCTCGCGGAGGCGCTGGTCGCGGTGCACCGCGCCGGGGTCGTCCACCGCGACGTCAAGCCCGCCAACGTGCTGCTCACCGCGGACGGGCCCAAGCTCGTCGACTTCGGCATCGCCGCCGCGGCCGAGCCCGCGGACCTCGCGGGCACCCCCGGCTTCATGTCGCCCGAGCAGGTCGCCGGCGCCGCGGCCGGACCGGCCACCGACGTGTACTCGCTGGGTTCCACCCTCGCCTACGCCTGCGCCCGCGGCGGCGCCGAGTCCGGCGACCCGCCGGGACCCGGGGACGACGCCGCCCTGCGCGCACTGATCGCCGACTGCCGCCGCCTGGAGCCGGCGGAACGCCCCACACCCGCCGCGCTCGGCGCCCGCCTCGCCGCGGCCGCGGAGCACGACGCCCCGCCGCCCGGCGCCGCCTGGCTGCCCGCGCCGGTCCTCGCGGCGATCGACGCGCACGCCGGCGAGGCGGCCAACCCGCCGCTCGCACCGGCCCGTTCCCCGCGCCGCCGGCTGCTCCTCGGCGGCGCCGCGGCCCTCGCGGCCGGGGCCGGCGCCGTCGCCCTGCTCAGCCTGCGCCAGGACGACCCGGAGCCCGGGGCGCGGGACAACGCCCGCCCCGCGGCGGAGGACTCCGCCCCGCCCGCCCGGAAACCCGAACCCGCCCCGCCGCCGCCCGAGCCGGTCCCGGTCGAGATCGCCCTGACCGGCGACGGACCCGTCGAGGAGATGACGTACGCCGTCAACCGTGAGCCCGTGACGCTCAAAGACGTCGCGCTGCCCTGGCGCAAGACCGTCGAGGTCCCCAGGGAGAAGGGCAAGGCCGCCTGGAGCATCGAGCTGTCCCACTACGGCGAGGTCACCTACGAGATCCACGTCGACGGCGCCAGGAGGATGTCGCAGCGCTCGCCGGCTCCCGGCATCCCCGCGGCCGTGCGCGGTCCCGGACCGTACAGCGTCGAGGCCGGCGGCGAGACCGCCTGGGGCGCCCCGCCGGCCGACTCGAAGGCGTAGTCTCCCGGGCTCGGGACCCCTCCGGGGCGGGCATGGTTACGGTGAGGCGCAGTTACCCGGAGAAGGGGGTACCCGTCATGGCGAGCAAGATCATTCTGCTGCCGAAGGAAGTCGGCAGCCTCAGCCGCGGGCTGCCGCCCGCCGACGTGCCGCCGCAGCCGGAGACGCTGTTCGTGCTCGGCGCGAACGGCGGGATGAGCGTGGCGCCGGACGCGGGCTTCACGGTGGTGTTCGGGCGCAACGAGCCGGACGTGCACGTCTGCGTCGGCGGCGGCGACCAGCACGTCAGCCGCCGGCAGGGGATCCTGACCCGCCAGTACGCGCGCTGGGTCCTGACCAACACCGGGAAGCGGCCGATCCGTTTCCCCGACTCCCGGCTCGTGCACCGCGGCGACCAGGCGTTCCTGCCCGCCGGCTACACGCCGCTGTTCGTCGTCTCACCCCGCCAGGACCACCTGCTGGAGGTGCGGATCTCCGCGGCCAGGCCCGGCGGTCTGGCCGGCGGCCCGACGGTGCAGGAGGAGTCGACCCTCAGCGACGAGCGCGAACTCGAGGACGACGAGCGGCTCGTGATCGTCTGCCTCGCCCAGCGCTACCTGCAGGGCGACCCGCAGCCGCAGCCGCTGACCTGGGCCCAGGTCGCGGACGAGCTGAAGCGGCGCGAACCGCACCGCAACTGGACGGAGAAGACCACCGCGCACGTCGTCTCGGGCCTGCGGCACAAGCTCAGCGGCAAGGGGGTGCACGGACTGCTGGCGAAGGAGGTGCCGCCGCCGGTGGGCAACGCGCTCAACCACAACCTCATCACCGACCTGCTGGAGACCGCGACGATCACGAAGAAGGACCTGTCGCTGCTGGGGTCGTGAACCCGCCGGGCCGGCGCGCGGGTTACGGCGCGCCGGGGTCGAACGGGATGCCCGCGGGGAGAGCCTTCTCCAGGTGGGAGACGAACGAGGAGTCCTTGAGGCCGAAGTTGGCGCTGCCGAAGTCCGTCGTGGAGAGCTTGTCGCGCAGCCCCGCGGGATAGCCGTTCCAGCCCACCAGGCCGGGGAACTGCCAGCCGCCCCGGTGGTTCTCCGGCGGCTCGTCGTTGCCGGTGGCGGGGCGGAAGGCGTGGGTGCCGATGCCGTCCTTGTGGTAGACGACCTTGGGATGGGTGCCGTCCCACCGGATCTGGTCGCGGGGGTACGTGTCGAAGTCGCCGTGGGCGGAGGTCGAGACGTACTGCGCCTGGTCGTTTTGGATCCAGACCACGACGTGCTCCCAGTCGTGCCGGTGCCCGAAGAGGCCGGTGCCCGGCAGGGCCTGGTCCTTCTCGAAGTACAGGCCGTAGACGACGGCGCACCAGCCGTTGTTGCACTTCGCGCGCGAGTAGCCGTTGGTGTTGTCCAGGTCCGCGGCGTCGCGGCAGCCGCCGTCGAGCGCACCGCCCGGCTCCAGCCCCGGGTTGACCGTGCCGTCCGGGCCGATGGCCGGGGTGGGGTAGCAGCCGTCGGTGTCGTAGTCGTACGCGGGCTGGAAGGTCTGCTCCAGGCCGTCCGCGCCGGCCGGCAGCGCCTGGGGCGGTGCGGCGGCCGCCGCGGAGGCGGCGTGCGGAAGGGCGACGACGAGCGCGAACGCGCCGCCCAGGACGGCGGATACGCGGCGGATCCGGCTGCTCGACCTCATGCGGCCTCCCCAGGCGGCTTCGTGGACCCCCGACGACCGCCATCCTCCGGCCGCGGCCACCGGCCGGGCAACGGCGCAAAGCCACCCATCGGCGACAGGTGACGCGGCGATCGGGCGAAGAGCCGGTGGCCGCGCGGTGGCGCCGCGCCGTCGCCGCGGTGCGCGCAGGCCAGCGGGTCGGTCGGGTCAGGGGCAGCGGGGCAGCGGGGCAGCGGGTCAGGGAGTCAGCGGGTCAGCGGGATGAGGCCCGCGGGCGTGGGCTCGAAGCCGCAGCCGTCGAAGTAGAACGCGCGCAACTCGTCGTCGAAGTCGACGTGCAGCCACTCGCACCCGGCCGCGCGGGCGCCGGCCACCGCCGCCGCGACCAGGGCGGCGCCGATGCCCTCGCGCCGCCGTGCCGCGGGCACGACGGTGTCGAGGACGAAGGCGTGCACGCCGCCGTCCCGGGCGACGTTGACGAAGCCGACGAGCGCCCCGCCGTCCCGGGCGCACACCCAGCCGAGGCTGTGCCGGTCCAGTTGCGCACGCCAGTCGATGTCCAGGACCCGGTGGTGGAAGCCTTCGGCGTGCAGGACGTTGACGTCGGCGTTGTCGAACTCGCCGCGCCACTCGTACGTGATCGTCATGGGCCGAGCGTACGGGCACGGGCGTCCGCCGGACGCGGGCCGGCGGCCGGGCTCCCGCCGGCCGGCGCCGTGCACCGGCCCCGGCGCCGCCGGGGAGCGGCCGCTACTCCAGGACGGCGGGGATCTCGCGGCGCGAGGTGATCCCCAGCTTGGCGAAGATGTGCTCCACGTGCGCGTCCGCCGTCCGCTTGGAGATCACCAGTTGCTCGGCGACCTCCCGGTTGGACAGCCCCTGCGCGACCAGCGCCGCCACCTCGCGCTCCCGCCGCGTGAGGGCGGGCGCCGCGGTCCTGCCGTCCGCCTCCGGCAGCGCCGCCGCGGGGCCCGCCGCCGCGCCGGGCGGCTCGTCCGCGTCCGCCCGTACCGCCGCGAGGACCGCCGCCCCCGGCATCCGCGCCCCGCGCCCGCGCCACCGGCCGAACTCCTCGGGGCCCAGCGCCTGAGCCACCGCCTTCTCCACCGACTCCTGCTCCTCCAGCAGCGACGGCAGCATGCTCACCGGGTCGCCGCTGAGGCGCCGGGTGTTCTCCGCATAGCCGAGCAGCCAGGCGGCTTTGACGTACCGCTCCTCGCGGGCGGCGTGGAAGGACAGCGCCAGGCACGCCAGCGCCACGATCAGCGCCTCGCCGATCTCGCCCGCCGCCTCCAGCCCCCGGTGCAGCGGCTCCAGGCTCGTCTCGTACTCCCCGGCGAGCCACTGGATGGCGCCCTTGACCACCAGCGTGGAGGCGAACAACTGCCGGTCGCCCGTGCCCTCCAGATACCCGAGGCCCGCCTCGCAGAGCCGCAGCGCCTCACCGGTGTCGCCCAGCACGGCGCGCAGCAGCGCCTCCTCGTAGTGGACGACGCCCATCCCCAGACCGTCCCGGGCCGCCACGATTCGCTGCCGCGCCTCCGCCAGCGCCGCCAGGCCCTCGTCGACCTCGCCGCCCAGCGCCGTCAGCGCCCCCAGATACGCGTCGGCGAACCGGCCGACGCGCTCCGTCCCCGCCTCCGCCGCGGCGTCCCGCGCCAGCGGGAAGCGCTCCGCCGCCGTGGGCAGGTCGGCCG
Source organism: Streptomyces sp. NPDC004134 (assembly GCF_042874195.1). Classification (NCBI taxonomy): domain Bacteria; kingdom Bacillati; phylum Actinomycetota; class Actinomycetes; order Kitasatosporales; family Streptomycetaceae; genus Streptomyces; species Streptomyces sp. NPDC004134. Next base: position 295,241 of record NZ_JBIAMS010000003.1, read on the forward strand.
TCCAGATCCCGAAGATCCCGGTCATCAGCAGGCCCCAGGCCCGCTCCTCGCAGACCGCGGGGGCCAGGTCGAGCCCCTTGTCGATCCAGTGCCGGCCCTCGGACAGGGTGCCGGCGGCGCGCCAGTACGGCGCGAGCTGCGCCGCCAGCCACAGGCCGTCGCGGGCCCGCTCGGGGGAGTCGTACGCGTAGGCCATGGCCACCCGGAGGTCGGCGATCCGGTCCCGTACCGCCGCGTGCAGCCCGAGCTGCGCGGGGGTCAGCAACTCGTCCCAGAAGCGCTGCCCCAGCTCCCGCATGGACGCCAGGTGCCGCTCGCGCACGGCCTCGACGTCGCCGGCGCGAGCCAGCCAGTCGGCGCCGTACTCGCGGATGGAGTCCAGCAGCCGGTAACGGTCGCCGTCCTCGCCGGTGCGCTGGACCACGGACTTGTCGACGAGCCCGATCAGCGCGGGCAGCACGTCCTCGCGCGCCAGCTTGCCGCCCGCGCACACCCGCTCCACGGCCGAGACGTCGAAGGAGCCGGCGAAGACCGACAGCCGGGCCCACAGCAGCCGCTCGTGCGCGGTGCACAGCTCGTGCGACCAGCCGATGGCGGTACGGAGCGTCTGGTGCCGGGTGTGCGCGGTGCGGCGGCCGCCGGTCAGCACCTCGAAGCGGCGGTCGAGCCGGCTGGCCAGCTCCGCGAGCGGCACCGCCCGCAGCCGTACCGCGGCCAGCTCCAGCGCCAGCGGCATCCCGTCGAGCCGGCCGACGAGCGCGAGCAACTGCTCGCGGTTGGCGTCGGTGACCGCGAAGCCCGGCACCACGGACGCCGCGCGCTGCACGAACAGCTCCAGCGAGTCGGCGGGATCCAGCGGCGCTATCGTCAGGCAGCGCTCGCCCGGCACGTCCAGCGGCTGCCGGCTGGTGGCCAGCACGCTGGCGCCGGGTGCCTCGCGCAGCAGCACGTCGGAGAGCATCGCGCAGGCGTCCAGCAGGTGCTCGCAGGTGTCGAGGACGATCAGCAGCCGGCGCTCGCGCAGATGCGCCACCATCGCGTCCAGCGTGCCCATCCCGGGCTGCTCCGGCAGCTCCAGCACCGCGGCGAGCGAGGTGAGCAGCAGCTCGGGATCCCGCAGCCCGGACAGCTCCGCCAGCCACACCCCGTCGGGGAAGCGGGCGGTGAGCCCGGCGGCGGCGCGTATCGCCGTACGGCTCTTGCCGACCCCGCCCGGGCCGGCCAGCGTGACGAGCCGCGAGCGCGCCAACTCGGCGCGGATCAGGGCGATCTCCTCCGTCCTGCCGACGAAGCCGGTGAGCTCCACGGGGAGTTCTCCGCCGCGCCGCTGGCCGAAGCCGAATCCCATGGCACCCCCGGGGCAGTCCGTCCACGTCGTGGTCGCGAGACCACCACAGCGTACGCAGATAACTGCGCAGCGTGTAGGCCGTACGGCCACCCTCACCCGTTCGGGACGACCGCGTGCCCGGGAGCTGGTAAAGGGGCCCGTGCGGGGCCGGGGGAGAGGGCCCGGCGGCGCGGTCGTAGGCTGCACGGGTGACTGAGAAGCTGTGGCAGATCGAGCCGTCCGGACCGCTCCGCGGTGACGTCACCGTGCGCGGGGCGAAGAACGCGGTCAGCAAGCACATGGTGGCCGGGATGCTCGGCTCGGGGCCGAGCACCATACGCAACGCGCCCGATGTCGGCGAAGTCGGCATCACCGCCCGGATGCTGGAGCACGTGGGCATGAAGGTCGAGCGCACCGACGGCGAGGTCACCGTCGTGCCGGCGCCGGTGACCGACCCGAGCGTCGACAAGGCGTTCACCGGGCTCAACCGGATCCCGATCCTGCTGCTCGGGCCGCTGCTGCACCTGACCGGCGAGGCGTTCGTGCCGATGGTCGGCGGCGACCCCATCGGCCGCCGGCCCGTCGACTTCCACCTGGACGCGCTGCGCCGCTTCGGCGCCGAGGTCGAACTGGCCGAGGACGGCATCCACGCCCGTGCCGCCCGGCTGCGCGGCACCCGCGTCGACCTGCCGTACCCCAGCGTCGGCGCCACCGAGACGGTGCTGCTGACCGCCGTACGGGCCGAGGGCCGCACCGTCATCCGCAACGCGGCGACCGAGCCGGAGATCGTCGAGCTGGCGCTCTTCCTGCAGCGCATGGGCGCGCGGATCTCGCTCTACCCGGACCGCCGCATCGTCGTCGAGGGCGTCGACGCGCTCGGCGGCGCCACCACGCGGCTCGGCGGCGACCGGATCGAGGCGTTCTCCTACCTGGTCGCCGGGCTGGTCACCGGGGGAGAGGTGCGGGTGCACGGCTGCCCGCAGGACCGGCTGGTGACGCCGATCACCACGCTGGCGCGGATGGGCGCCCGGTTCGAGATCACCGACGAGTGGATCACCGCCTCGGCCCCGCGGCCGCTGCGCGCCGCGGCCGTGCAGACGGACACCCACCCGGGCTTCGCCACCGACTGGCAGACGCCGCTGATGGTGCTCTTCACGCAGGCCGAGGGGATGTCGGTGCTGCACGAGACGGTGTACGAGAACCGGCTGGCGTACGTCTCCGCGCTGCAGGGCATGGGCGCCGAGATCGAGGTCTACGACACCTGCCTGGGCGGCCCCGCCTGCCGCTACCACGACACGGGCGCGGTGCACTCCGCCGTCGTGCGCGGCGTCAGCGCCCTGCGCGGCGGTGACGTCACGATGCCCGACATCCGCGCCGGGTTCTCCGCCGTGCTGGCCGCGGCCGTCGCCACCGGCGGCTCGACGCTGCGCGGGGTGCACCACATCGAGCGCGGCTACCACCGGCCCGTCGAGCAGTTCCGCGCGCTCGGCCTGGAGCTGCGCAGCATCGAGGAGTAGCAGCCGCGAGGCGCGGGTGCGGCCGCGGGGGGCGGCGCACCGGGGGTGCGGGGTCCTGGCGTACGGTACCCGCGGCTCGCCGGGCGGGATGCCGGGTGCGGGTCGGGTGCGGGGACGGGAACCGGGAGGGGACGTACGTGGAGTGGTGGTGGGTGGCGGCCGCCGTGCTGCTGGGCGGGGCCGGGGTGGTGGCCGCGGGCTTCCGGCAGGCGGACGACTCGCCGCGGCGGCTGTCCGGGCGCTCGCAGCGCGCGGCGCGCGGCGTGTCCGTGGTGCTGATCGGCGTCGCGGTGTTCTTCGGGCTGCTGGTCGCGGTGGGCAGGTTTCTGCTCACGACGGGGAACGGCGGGCTCTGAGGGCCGCCAGCATCCGCTGCTGGTGCCGGTGGCCGACCGTCTCGTAGCCGACGACGGTGACGAACGGGGCGAGCATCACGACGAGCAGGCACACCGCGACCGGCGTTCCGGCGGCGGAGAGCAGCACCGCCGCGCCCAGCACGGCGAGCGTGAGCGAGATCAGCAGCACGTGGAAGCGGTCCCTGGCGGACAGCAGCAGGGTGTGCAGCGCGTAGACGACGAAGAGGTACAGGCCGACGGGCAGCGCGAGGGAGAGCACCACGGCCGTCTCGCCGACCGCCGCGTGGTGCTCGAGGTACAGCCCGGCCACGTGCAGCCCGGCGCCGGCGCCCGCGATGCCGGCGAAGACGGGGATGTGCCCGTAGCCGAAGAGGTACCCGCGGGCGCGGCGGTGCACCAGGATGTCGCCGAAGGGCGTGGTGAAGTACACCCACCACATGCCGAAGGTCAGCCCGACGCCGGCGACGACGACGGCCACGGCGTTCGTCGTCCACTCGGTGCCCTCCGGGCCGCCGAGAAGGCCGCCGGAGGACGCGACGGTGCCGACGACGCCCTCGCCGAGCGTAATGATCGCGAAGAGGCCGTACCGCTCGGCGACGTGGTGCGGGTGCCACGGCGTCCCGCCCGCACCGCCCTGGGTGAACACCGGCAGCAGCAGCTCCAGCGCCGTGAACACCACGTAGGCGACGATCACCAGCGCGAACGACAGCCGCGTGAACCCCACCACGAGCCAGCCGGCCTGGGCGATCACGGTCCAGCGGATGTTGGCCATGCACACGTCGTGGTACTCGGGTGACTCCCGGGCGGCCCGCCACCACTGCGCCACCATCGCGATCCGCATCACGACGTAGCCGATGACGATCGCGCGGATCTCCAGGTGGTGGCCCTTCTCGACGGAGTGGAACATCGCCGGCAGGCCGAGGGCGAAGATGACCACGCCGATCATCTGCAGCATCGTCAGCGACCGGAAGAGCCAGTCGTCGGTGCCGAACGCGGACGCGAACCAACTGAAGCTGATCCACGCGATGCTGATGGCGAACATCGCCAGCGTGAACGCCACCACCGCCCGCCAGGCGTGGTCGCCCGCGGACATCTCGGCGAGGAACGACGCGGCGGTGCCGACGGCGACCACGAACGTCAGGTCGAACAGCAGCTCCAGCGGGGTGACGGCCCGGCCACGCTCCCCGGGGTCCCGGCCCGTCATCGGCACCCGGCCGTGCGCCACCCGCCCGCCGCCCGGGGCGGCCGCGGAGTCGGTCATGGCGCGATGATGCCCCATCGGACGGCGCTCGCCGCGGGGGCTCGCGCGGAGTGCCGTGGGCGCGTACGCCCGCTGCCGTACGGGCTCGCGCGTCCGCCCGCTGCCGTACGGACCGCACCCGGCCGCACGGCCGGGTGCGTCCCGCGGGCAACGCGACACTCCGCGGGCACCATTGACACCGCCCCGAGCCCCGCTAGCCTCGATTCACGACCGCACGTGACAACGATGTCAGGCGCGTCGGGGGGCGCGTCCACACCGCGAAGGGGCAGCATCGATGGGCACCGCCGCACACCACCGCACCCCTCTCTCCCGCCGCCGGCTGCTGGCAGCCGCCGCCGCGACGTCCGCCGCCGGCGCCGGCGCGCTGGCGCAGGCCGCGCCCGCGCGGGCCGTGCCGGGACCCGCCGCGCACCCGGCGGCCGCCGTACGCGTACCCGCGGGGCCGCACGCCGCGCGCGAGATCCGCGCCGAGTTCCTGCACGCCTGGAACGGCTACCGCGCCGCCGCCTGGGGCCACGACGAGGTACGGCCCGTCTCCGGCACGTCGAGCGAGTTCTTCGCCGCGGGCCACCCCGTGGGCCTGTCCGTGATCGAGGCGCTGGACACCCTGTACGTGATGGAGCTGGACGACGACCTGACGGAGGCCGCCGACTGGCTGGAGCAGAACCTCGACTTCGACATCGACGCCGACTTCCACGTCTTCGAGGCCATCATCCGCGTCGTCGGCGGGCTGCTCGCCGGCCATCTCGTCACCGGCCGGCAGTCGCTGCTCGACCTCTGCGTCGACTTCACCGACCGGCTGCTGCCGGCGTTCACCAAGTCGCCCACCGGCATGCCGTACACCCGCGCCAACCTGCGCACCGGCGAGGTGCACGGCACCACCCCGCCGCTCGCCGAGATCGGCACGAACATCCTGGAGTTCGGGATGCTCTCGAAGCTCACCGGCGACGGCAAGTACTACGAGGCGGCCAAGCGCGCCTACCGCGCCGTGCTCGACCGGCGCTCCTCGCTCGACCTCCTCGGCACCCGGCTCGACGTCGAGACCGGCCGCTGGACCGACCCGACCGACCAGGGCCCCAACCCGCCCGTCGACTCCTTCTACGAGTATCTGTGGGGCGCCTGGGAGCTGTTCGGCGACCGCGACTGCCTGCGCTGGTGGCGGCTGCTCAACGGCGCCATGACCGAGCACCTGGTGGAGGAGTGGGACGGCCACGTCTGGTACCGCCAGGTCGACTTCGCCACCGGCGAGACCACCGGGCGCCGCCAGTCCGAACTGGCGTCGTTCTGGGGCGGCCTGGTCGCCAAGGGCGGCGACCGGAGCCTGGGCGAGCGCTACCACCGCTCGTGGGAGTCGGTCCTGCAGCGCTGGCCCGTGCTGCCCGAGGAGATCGACTACGGCACCATGACCCCGACCTCGCGCGGCAACCAGTTCCGGCCCGAGTACGTCAACGGCGCCTTCGACCTGTACTGGCTGACGAGGGACGACTTCTACCGGCGCACGGCGTGGCAGTACTTCGAGGGCATGAAGGCCCACGCCCGGGTGCCCGGCGGCTACACGATCCTGGAGGACGTGACGACCACGCCCATGCGCCAGGGCGACCTGTTCCCCGCGTATGCCTTCGCGGAGAACTTCAAGTACCTGTACCTGATGTTCGCGCGCACCCGCCGCTTCGACGGCGGCGACTACGTGCTGTCGACCGAGGGCAAGATCCTGCGCGGCCTGCCCCGCCGCCTCTGAGAGCCGCCGGGGCCCGCCCTCCCGCGGACGGGCCCCGGCGCACCCGGGGGGCGTCAGGCGGCGTAGCCCTTCGGCGGGATGAGCGTGGCGAGCTGGTCGAAGGAGAGCCAGTAGATCTGGTTGCCGCCGAAGGACGCCGGGTCGGCGATGAGGACGGTGCGCTGGGCGTCGTCGTAGCCGATCACCGTGAAGTAGTGGTAGATCGTCTGGTCCGGCGGGTAGCCGGGCGGCTGGTTGCCGGGCGGGGCGACGATGTTCGCGACGACGGGGTAGCCGTTGTCGACGTCGAGCACGACGTCGCGCCAGAGCAGGTCGCGCTGGGCCTGCGTGGGCGGGTCGTTCGGCATCTCCTTGGTCTCGTACCAGCCGGTGCCGAGGTTGGCGTTGAGCACGCCGGTGACCTGGCCGATGTGGTCGGTGCCGGCCTCCGTGGTGCCGAGCTGGGCGGCCAGCGCGCCCTGGCTGGGCGGGGCGATGCGCGCGGACAGCGCGATGCGGGTGGCGGCCGGGCCGCACCAGTAACCGGTCTCCTGGACCTGGTAGTCGACGTCGAGCGTACGGGCGGCCGCGGTCCGCTCGCCGTCGACGTGCAGCCGGGTGCCGGGGCGGTTCCGGCCGCTGACGACGGCGGTGCCGGAGGCGGTGCCGCGCTCCAGCACGGAGCCCACGGTGGGGCCGGGGCCCTGGACGGGTGCGGCGGTGGCCGGAGCCGCGAGCACGGCGCAGGCGGCGGTGGCCGCGAGCGCGGTGGCGATGGCCGTCGGGACGAGGCGGGAGCGGGGAGAGCGTGGCGTGCGGTGCTGACGCATCGGGTCTCCTGGAGTGGGGGGTCGTGGGGGTGGTGGGGGTCGTACGTACCGGATCCGGCCGCTACGCCTTGCGCAGCCGGGCGAGGATGCCGTCGAGGTCCTGGCGGAACATCTCCGGGCGGAAGACGTGCCCGCCGGGCTCCTCGCGCCACTCGTGCGGGATGCCGGCACCGGCGAGGGCGCCGCGGAACTCCCGCTGGCCGGCCAGGACCTGGGTCTCGTTGGCGGTGTCGAACCAGTTCACCGGGTCGGGGCTGGTGCCGGCGACCAGGAACACCCGCTTGTTGCGGTAACTGCCGAGCCGCTCCATCGGGTTGTCGGCGCTGACCCGCGCCTCGTTCCACAGCGGCGCGCCGTAGACCGTGCCGCCCGCCAGCTCCACGGCGGCCGACGACACGTTCGCCCAGTGCACCACGAGCCCGGCGTCCCGGCGCAGGCTCGCCGGGCCCGAGTGGGAGCTGACCGAGGCGAAGTGCCCGTAGTACTTGGCCGCGTACTTCAGCGCGCCGAAGCCGCCCATGGAGAACCCGCCGACCGCGCGCCCGTCGTACTCCGCGTACGTGCGGAAGTTGGCGTCGATCCACGGCAGCAACTGGGCGATGTGGAACGTCTCCCAGTTGCGCGCCCCGGCGTTGGACGAGACGGGGTTGGAGTACCAGCCGGCGTGGCCGCCGTCCGGCATCACGACGATGACGCGCCTGCCGGCGGTCAGCCCCCGGATGCCGAGCCGGTCGAACTGGATGAAGTCCGCGTCGGTGCCGCCGCCGTGCAGCAGGTAGAGCACCGGGTAGCGGAGCCCGCTGTCGTGGTAGCCGTCCGGGAGCAGGACGTTGACGCCCGGGTCCCAGCCGATCGCGTCGGTCGCGAAGCGGTAGTACCACATGCGCGGGTCGGACTCGTTGCGGTCCGTGATCCGCAGGCCGAAGCCGTCGTTCGCGGCGCCGGCGGGTGCCGCTGCGGCGAGGACGCCGGCGCCGCCGGCGGCCACCGCCGCCGTGAGGCCGCCCGCGGCCCTGAGCACGCGCCGGCGGGTGGGACGGGTCTCGCTCACCATGACCTCCTGGGCCGTGTCGATTCGTGGCGCCCGGCCGGGGTCCGCCGGCCCGGGCTCGTGCGCTCCCGTGTCAGGCCACGGATCGTAGGCGGCGGCTCGCGGCGCGGCGGGCGGGGCTTTTCCGGCTCGGTCGAAAAGCCCACGGTCGCCGCGGCGTTCGGGGGCCTAGCGTGCCGGGATGGCCGGCACGCTCCGCATCCACTTCGGCGACCGGGACTTCCGGCACGTGCAGTTGACCGGGACCGCCGACCCCATGTGGGAGGCGATCCTCGGGCTGCACGTGCTCAGCACGCCCCCGGCCGGACTGCCCGCCCGGCTGCGGCCGTGGCGGCGGCGCGCGGCGGCGCGGCTGCACGGCGGCGAACTGCGCGCCGCCTGCCGGCTGCTGCGCGACCTGGCGCCCGCCGACGCCGCGTACTTCCCCGACTTCCTCACCCCGGTCGAGTCCGAGGAGGGCCTGTCCGCGGCGCTGGAGACGCTGCTCGCCACGCCCGGCCGGCGGCTCGCCCGCGAGCTGCGCGAGGCCGCCAGGCACCGGCCGCTGCCCGCGTGGACCCGGCGGCTCGCGGCGGGGGACAGGGCGCAGCTCGGCCGGATCGCGGACGCCGTACGGCAGTTCCACGCGCGGCTCATCGTGCCGGAGTGGAGCGAGGTGGAGGCCACCATCGCCGCCGACCGCGAGTGGCGGACGGCCGCGCTGGACGGCGGGATGCCCGCGGTGCTGGGTACGCTGCGGCCCTTCCGGTGGCGCGGCGGGGTGCTCACCGCGCCGTACCCGGTCGACTACGACCTGCGGCTGCGCGGCCGGGGGGTACGGCTCATCCCGTCCTTCTTCTGCCACACCGCGCCGATCGCGATCGCCGACCCCAGCCTGCCGCCGGTCGTGGTCTACCCCGTACGCCGCCACCCGGCGGGCCCGGGCCCCGGGCGGCCGCCGCCCGCGCTCGCCGCGCTGCTCGGCACGGCCCGCGCCCGGGTGCTCGACGCGCTGGCCGCCACCGCCACCACCGGGTCGGTCGCCGCCCGCCTCGGCATGCCGGCGTCGACCGTCAGCGGCCATCTGACGGTGCTGCGCGGCGCCGGGCTGGTGCGCAGCGAGCGCGCGGGCGCGCACGTCGTGCACCGGCTGACCGGCCGCGGCCGGCACCTCCTCGGCCGCTGACCCCTCACCCCGGTCCGTCGAGGAAGTGGAAGCCGGGGTGCGGGTGCATGAGGAAGCCGTGGTGCGAGATGTTCCAGGCGTACGCGCCCGCCAGCGAGAACACCACCAGGTCCCCGGCGCGCAGCCCCGCCGCCGCGACGCCCCTCGCCAGCACGTCCTTCGGCGTGCACAACTGCCCGGCGACCGTGACCTCCGCCCCGTGCGCCGCCGGGCGCGGCCAGGGGTGCGGCCACGGGCGGGGCGAGGGGTGGACGGTGCAGGGCTGGTCGTGGCCCTTCGTCGCCGGGGTGCGCAGATGGTGGGTGCCGCCGCGGACCACGGCGAACTCCTCGCCGTGGCTGCGCTTGACGTCCAGCACCTCGGTCGCGTACCAGCCGCAGTACGCGGTCAGCGCCCGCCCCGGCTCGACGCGCAGCGTCAGCCCCGGGTGCGCCGCGGCCAGCTCCGCGAGGCCGCTGCCGTACGCGCGCCAGTCGAACCGCCCCTCCGGCTCCGCGTAGTCGACGGCCATGCCGCCGCCCACGTTGACCTCCAGACCGTCCGCGCCGGGTCCGGCCCGCCCGGCGAGCCGCAGCGCCCCGGCCACCACCGAGCGCGCCACGCCGAGCAGCCGCGGCGCGTCCAGCCCGCTGGCCAGGTGGGCGTGCACGCCGCGCAGCCGCAGCCCCGGGTACGCACCCCCGGCGAGCAGCCGAGCGGCCTCGCGGGCATCGGCGGGATCCAGGCCGAAGGGGGACGGGCGGCCGCCCATGGCCAGCGCGCTGCCCGCCAGCGAGCCGTCGGCGACGGGCAGGTTGACGCGCAGCAGGACGTCCATGCCCGCGCCCGGCGCGGCGTCCGCGGTCTGCGCGCCGAGCACGCGCAGCTCGTGCAGGCTCTCGACGTGCACGCGGTGCACCCCCGCCGCGCGGGCGGCGGCCAACTCGTCAGGCGTCTTGCCGGGCGCGCCGAAGGCGAGGCGGCGGCCGGGCACGGCGGCGGCGACGTGGGCGAGTTCGCCGCCGGAGGAGACCTCGTAGCCGTCGACGTACGGCGCGAGGGCGGCCAGGACCGCCGGCTCCGGGTTGGCCTTGGCGGCGTAGTACAGCTCGACGGGCGCCGGGAGGGAGGCGCGTACGGCGGCCGCGTGGGTGCGCAGGGCCGCCAGGTCGTAGACGTACGCGGGCAGTTCCCCCGGCGCGAGGGCGCCGAGGCGGGCCAGCACGGCGGGGGTCGGGGCGGTCACCGGTGGCTCCGGCGGGGCGGGTCGGGGGCAGGGTCGGCGAGCGGGTTCGGCAGGTCGACGTAGCCGGCTTCGCGGTCCGCGCGGCGGCCCCAGCGGGTCAGCAGGTTGGCCTTGGCGGGCAGCGGCGCCCCGCCGAGCAGGGCGCGCAGCCGGGGCGGGTCGCCGAGGTCGCGGGCGCAGTCCAGCAGCACGGCGCGTACCCGCCCCCACAGCGCGGCCTCGGCCCGCGGGTGCAGGTCGGCGAGCGCGGCGAGCATGTCGGCGACGTGGTTGACCAGCAGGCAGTACAGCACCCGGTGCCAGCCGCGGCTCTCGTCGTACGTCATCGGCCCCGCCACCTCCGCCGGCAGCGCCGCGAGGGCGCCTGCGTGCCGGCCGGGGAGCAGCTTGGTGCCCTCCAGGTCGCGGAAGACCACCTGCGCCGGCATCCCCTCGGCGTCGACGCACAGCAGCACGTTCTGCAGGTGCGGCTCCAGCACCACGCCGTGCTCGAAGTAGGCCGCGAGGACGGGCGGGACGAGCAGTTCCAGATACGCGGACCACCAGTCGAGGGCGGTCTGCGGGGCGGCGGCGGGCGGCAGCCGGGAGAGGTGCGCGGGGCCCGTCGGGTACTCGTCGGCGACGGCGGCGGCGAGCAGCGGGGTGACGCCGGGGCGCAGCACACCCGGCAGCCCGTCGCGGACGATCACCCCGAAGCCTTCGAGGAGCGCCAGGTCCGGCGCGCCGCCGGGTCCCGGCAGCGCCAGGCTGCGGTAGGCCGGTTCGCGGAGCAGGGCGGCGGCGGGGTGACGGGCGGCGAGGGCGTCGAGGACGGGGTGCAGCAGCCGCGTCAGGGCTACCGCGCCGGACAGCTCGTAACGGGAGTTCTTGCGCACGCAGTTGGTGATGCGCACGTTGAGGCTGAACTTCAGGAAGCCGTCGCCGGTGTGCAGCGTGCGCACGGAGGCGGTGGGGGTGCACGGCGGGCCGCCGGTGCCGAGGTCGAGCACGTCGCCTCGGTCCAGGGCGGCGCGCAGCGCCGGGTGACCGGCGAGGAGTTCGTGCTGCCAGGGGTGGACGGGCAGCAGCCGGTAGCCGTCCGGGACCGGGTGGAGCCGGTCGAGCGGGGCGGCGGCGCCGGGCCGCGCGGTCTCCTCGGCGGTCAGGTGGGCCCGTACCGCGAGGTGGCGCAGCGGGAAGGCGGCGCCGGCCTCGGGGGCGTACGCGGACCAGGCGGCCGTGCCGCCGCCGCGGGCCTTCGGCGTGGGGTGGAAGCGGTGGCCGAGCGGGAGCGACTGCTCGGAGTCCAGATACGCGGCGAGCGGCCCGGCGCCGGCCGCCGGCGCGGGCCGTTCGCGTACGGCCGCCAGGGCATCGGCCGTCCCGCGGTGGCTGGCGGCGACCTGCTCCGGGAACTCGTCGTTGGGCACGCCCGTACGCGCCGACAGCTCGTCCTGCACCAGCTCGGCCAGCCGCCGCCAGCCGGCCTCCGCCCACTCGCCGTCGCGCCGCTCGGCGACCGGCCCGCGGAAGCGGTGCGCGCCCAGCAGCGAGGTGCGGCGCACCCCCACGCGCAGCAGCACGCCCCGGCGGGACAGCCGCAGCAGCAGCCGGCCGCCGTCGACGGTGGCCTGCCCCTCGGGGCCGCAGACCTCCCGCAGCAGGCAGTTGAGCAGGGTGTGCGCCACGGCCTCGTCGGCTGTCGGCAGGCCGGCGGGGGAGGTCGTCGCGGGCGCGGTGGCGGGTGAGGCGGTAAGGGGCATCAACGGTTCCAGCCGGTGGACGGGTACGGGACGGTGCCGGGCCGCGGCCCGGGGGCGGCGGCGCGGAGGTAGTTCGGTCCAGTGGTGTAGTGCTTGTTGATGTCGGCCGCTCCCGAGCGCTCCTTGGACAGCAGCGTCCCGGCGGTGACCATCGCCTTCACCGGCAGGTGCCGGGCGGTCAGCACGTGCGCGCGCAGCACGGCGCCCGGCTCGCCGGGTCCGGTGCCGAGCCGGGCGACGGCCTCGGCGAGGCGGTCGCGTACGAGGGCGAGCAGCGCCGCGAGCGGGGCGCGGCCGTGCCGGGCGAGGCCGAACGCGTAGGCCCCGGCGCACAGATGGACGGTGATCGTGGCGAACACGTCGGCCACGGGGCCGTCGCCGTCGCACAGCGTGCGGGGGTCGGCGAAGTCGCCGGGGCCGGGCGCGCCGGGCCCGAGGGCGGCGCGCAGCCGGGCGTGGTGGATGCGCGGGCCGTCGTCGTCCTTGAACAGCAGCCGTACGCGCGGGCGTCCGGTCGCGGTGCCGGCGGGCGGGTCGAGGACGAGCGAGACGTTCTGCTGGTGCGACTCCAGCGCGATGCCGTAGCCGAAGAGCGTGGTCTGGAAGTCGAAGAGGAGGGTGAGGAGGTCGTCCAGCAGGGCGAGGGGGTCGCCGCCGTACCAGCGGTCGGCGAGGTGGTCGACGACGAGGCGGCCGCCGGGGGCGGGGGCCGGCAGGGCGGCGAGCGGGACGACGAGGGATCCGTCGAGCCCGGCGGGCTGGCGGCGGCAGAGCGCGGCGAGGAGGTCGTGTCCCGCGTGCGCGTAGGCGGTCTCGTCGGCGTGCAGCACGGTGTCGCGGAAGCGCGGCTCGCGCCGGACGACGGCCGCCAGCAGCCGCTGGACGGTCGCCCCGTCGGCGAGGGTGGCGGGCTTGACGGTGCGCCGGTTGCGCAGGCCGAGGGTGGCGGTGGCCAGCGGCAGCTTGAGGTGCAGCCGGGGGTCGGCGGCCGAGGCGACGGTACGCATCGAGAGCGTCGGCACCACGTCGAGGTACGGATCGGGGGCGAGCGCCGCCCGTTCGGCCAGGCCGGTGGCGCGCAGCGCGCCCTCCAGCGGGCCGCCGAGGGTCAGCGGGTGGACGGGCAGGGCGAGATGGCTGCGGTCGAGCGCGGCCGGCAGGCCGAGGGCGGAGGGGGCGGGCCAGACGGCGGGCGGATCCGGCGCGGCGGGGTCGAGGGCGCCGCGCAGGGTGAGGGCGTCGTACGGCAGGGCGAGCCAGCGCAGGGCGAAGCGGGGGTGGAACTCGGGGGCGCAGGCGCGCAGTTCCGCCTCGCCGAGGCCGGCGCGCCCCCGTGAGGCGGGGTAGACGGGGTGGTCGACGCGGGCGGCGAGCGTGTCGTACGCGAGGGTGCCGGCGTGCCCGGTCCAGCGCGCCGGTTCTGCCCCGTACCGCGCGGTGAGCGCCGCGGCCGTCGCGTCCCGGGTGGCGCTGTGCAGCCGCGCCGCGGCCAGCGCCTGCCGGCACTCCGCGGCGAAGCGGGCGAAGCCGCCGCGGTCGTCGGGCTCCGCGCGGCCTGCCAGGGCGGCGAGGACGGCGTCGAGCCCGGTGATCTCGGCGGTCCCGCCGGCGCTCTCGCGGAGCAGCAGCGGCAGGCGGGCGCCGTACGTGCCCTGGAAGCCGTCCGGCGCGACGGGCAGCAGCAGCGCGCCGGGTCCCCCGGGGTCCGCGAGGCGCAGCCAGCGCCCGTCCGCCCGGTCGTGCGCCGTCGTACGGGTGCGCAGCCCGGCGGCGTCCTCGCGCAGCAGCGCGCTCAGCACCCGCAGCGTCAGCTCCGTCTCCTCGGCGTCGACCTCTCCCGGGGAGTCGACCTCTCCCGGGGAGTCCACCTCGCCCGCGGAGTCCATCTCGCCCGCGGAGTCCGGCCCGGCCCCGGTCACGGCGTGATCTCCCAGCGCTGCGCGGCCAGGAAGTCCGCCACCGCCCGGTCCACCCGCTCCTGGTCGGTGCCGATGCCGTGGGCCACGCCGAGGAAGTCGCGGTTGGTGCGGTGCAGTTCGTGCCGCTCGCCCACCGCGCGCAGCGGCCGGTACGTCAGCTCCACCCCGTCGACCACCAGGTCCGCGGGGCCCGGCGCGGCCGTCAGCGTCCCGGCGGCGTCCGCACACGGGTAGGACAGCCGGGCCCGCCCGTCGGTCCGCACCCCCAGGTCCGCGGGGAGCGGCTCGCCCAGGTGCGTGCGGAGGATGTGCGCGAAGAGCGGGATGCCGAGCAGCCGGGCGAGCAGCAGGTCGCACTGGTCGCCGATGGCGCGGTAGTTGACCTCCACGAGCCGCGCCCGGCCCCCGCTCACCACGAACTCGGTGTGGCAGGCGCCGAATCCGACGCCCAGCGCGTCGAGCTGTCCGAGCACCTGGGCCGTGACGGGGCCGGGGTGCGCGGGCACGTAGGACATGCGCTCCTCGACGAAGTACGGCGGCGGCGACAGCTCGGTGTGGAAGCCGCCGAGGAGGTGGCGTACGCGGCCGTCGCCCAGCGTCTCCAGCGTGCACAGCTCGCCCTCCAGGAACTCCTCCACCACCAGCGCCTCGCCGGGCCGCCGCGCCCGGATCTCCGCGCACCGCCGCACCAGTTCCGCCGCGTCGGCCGCCAGCACCACGTCCTCGCTGGCGACGCCCTCCCGCGGCTTGACCACGCAGGGGTACGGCACGTCCAGCGCCGCCGGGTCCGCCCCGGCGGGCAGCTCCGCCGCCCGTACCGGATCGGCGCCCGCGGCGGCGAGCCGGCGGCGCATCTCGGCCTTGTCCTTGGTGGCGTGGGCGGCCCGCCAGCTCTTGGCGGGCAGCCCGAAGTAGTCGGCGGCGAGCGCGGCCTGCGTCTGCAGGTGGTCGCTGTTGGTGAACACCGCGTCCGGCCGGTGGTGGGCGGAGATACGGGCGATCACGGCGCGGAAGTCGCGTACGTCGCAGCCGAGGGTCTCCGGCTCGGGGGCGCGCAGCCGGTGGGCGGCGGGCTGGTCGGTGAGCACGGTGACGTCGAGGCCGAGGCGGCGTGCGGCGGGGAGGAAGCCGTCCGTGACCGAGTCGGTGGGGTTGCGCGCCAGCAGATATACCCGCACGGAATCCTGACCTGACACCTTCCTGGATGCACCCGCCACCGGCGGCAGAGGTAAGGCTTACCTTACTCTGTCGATCACCCGCCTGTGCACGGGGCGGGAAAACCGGCCGGGCCCGCGCCGCCCCGGCGCCGAGGGGCCGCGCGGCGCCCGCCGGAGTCCACGTACCGAAATGGGTTTGAGCCCGCGGCGGGGTCGGAACGACACTGCGGGAGGAGCCGTGCCGCGACACGGTCCCCCCGCTATGCCCGCACGGCCGTCGCCCCGGCGCTGACGAGTCACCGTTTCGAAAGAGAGCCCCCGATGGCCACCGCCTCGCGCCGCCGGCGCCTGTCGCTGTCCCTGATGTTCCTCATACCAGGGCTTTCGCTCTCGTCGTGGGTGACGCGCACCCCGGACGTGCGCGACGAGCTGGGGGCGTCCACGGCGGAGATGGGCCTGATCCTCTTCGGCCTGTCCGTGGGCTCCACCATCGGCATCGCCAGCTCGGGGGTGCTGGTAGCCCGGATGGGCACCCGGCCGGTGATCGGCGGCGGCACGGTGCTGATCGCGCTCGGGGTCGCGGGGGTGGGGACGGGGGCGTTCGCCTCGTCGGCGGCCCTCGTGACCGCCGGGCTCTTCGTCTTCGGCCTCGGCGGCGGCTCAGGCGAGGTGGCGCTGAACGTGGAGGGGGCGGAGGTCGAGCGGCTGCTCGGCAGGTCCGTGATGACGGCGCTGCACGGCTTCTTCAGCCTCGGCACCGTGCTCGGCGCGAGCCTCGGCATGCTGGCCACGGCCGCCGGCTTCCCCGTGCAGTGGCATCTGGTCATCATGTCCGGCGTCGCGCTCGCCGTCTTCCTCGCCGCCTTCGGCGACGTACCGGGCGGCGTCGGCAAGCGGACGGCCACCGCCGCGGAGGCGGACGCCGCCGAGGAGAGCGAGGGCGAGACCGGCGGCCGGCCGCTGTGGAAGGACACCCGGCTGCTGCTCATCGGCGCGGTCGTCCTGGCCATGGCACTCGCCGAGGGCGCGGCCACCGACTGGCTGCCGCTGCTGATGGTCGACGGCCACGGCCTCGACGCCGCGCTGGGCTCCCTGGTGTACGTGGGCTTCGCCACCGCCATGACCGTCGGCCGCTTCTGCGGCGGCTTCTTCATCGACCGCTTCGGGCGGTATCTCGTGATCCGCACCAGCGCGATCTCGGCGGCCCTCGGGCTGGTCGTGGTGATCTTCGTCGACCATCCGGTGGCCGCCGGCGCCGCGGTCCTCTTCTGGGGTCTCGGCGCCTCGCTGGGCTTCCCGGTCGCTATCTCCGCCGCCGGCGACTCCGGTCCGAACCCCACGGCCCGGGTGAGCATGGTGGCGATGATCGCGTACGCGGCCTTCCTGGTCGGCCCGCCGGGACTCGGCTTCCTGGGCGACCACTACGGGCTGCGCTCCGCGATGATCGCCGTCCTCGCGCTGGTCGCCACGGCGATCTTCCTCGCCCCCGCGGTCGGCGAGCGCCGTCCGGCGGTGGCGGACGTCAAGAACGACCCCGGCACCGCCCCGCG
Source organism: Streptomyces sp. NPDC004134 (assembly GCF_042874195.1). Classification (NCBI taxonomy): domain Bacteria; kingdom Bacillati; phylum Actinomycetota; class Actinomycetes; order Kitasatosporales; family Streptomycetaceae; genus Streptomyces; species Streptomyces sp. NPDC004134. The sequence continues at coordinate 312,058 of NZ_JBIAMS010000003.1, forward strand.
GCCCGCCTCCGCACCGGCGGACGACGCGGCCTGCGCAGACCGCGACCGCTGAGACGCCGGCGTCCCGGCCCGGCGTTCAGCGCCGGCCGAGCAGCCGGAGCAGCCGGCCGGCCGGCAGGGCGTACCGGGTGCGGCCCGCCGGACCCGTCGTCGTGGTGGCGGCGAGCAGGGAGTTGAGCACCGCCTCCTCGACGGCGTCCATGACCCCCTCGAAGAGCGGGTCGAGACCGGCGTCCGCCGGCGGCGGCTCGCCCGGCCGTACGCCGAAGGCGATCGCGTAGTCGCCGCTTCCGTGCCCGTACGCCGCGCCCGTCCTGGCCAGCGCGAAGACCGCCCGCCGCGCCACCCGGGTCAACTGCCGGGCGTCCAGCGGCGCGTCGGTGGCCGCGACGACCATGCACGAGCCCGCCTCGGGCGCGGCGCCGGGCCCTGGGACACCGAGGTCGGCGGGGGTGACCGTACGGCCGAGGACGCGCAGCGTGCCGCCGAAGTTCGCCTGGACGAGGACGCCGACGCACGCACCCCGTCCGTCGATGTCCACCATCCGCGAGGCCGTGCCCACGCCCGCCTTGAAGCCCAGAGCCGCCACCCCCGTGCCCGCGCCCGTGCACCCCTCCGCGACCGGGCCGCCGGCCGCCGCGTCGAGCGCGGCGCGCACGTGCTCCTCCCGCACCGGCCGGGCACGGATGTCCGACAGCACGCCGTCGTTGCACTCGCCGACGACCGGGTTGAGGCTCGTCACCTCCGCGCACGCCGGCCGCTCCAGCATCCAGCCGACGAGCGCGTCGGCCGCCCGGAACGCCGACAGCGTCGAGGTGAGGAGCACCGGCGTCTCCAGCGCGCCCAGCTCCGCGAGCTGCGTGCTGCCGATCAGCTTGCCGTACCCGTTCCCGGCGAACACCCCGGCGGGCAGCGGCGCCCCCGGGTGCACGTCACCGGGCACGATCGCGGTGACGCCGCTGTGCAGCAGCGGGGGTTCGCGCAGCGTCACCTGGCCCACGCGCACGCCCGGCACGTCGGTGATCGCTCCGTGGGGACCGGCCGGGAGCCTGCCCGCCACCAGCCCCAGGTCGCGGGCGCGGCGCCCGGCGGGCGCGGCGAGTTCGTCCATGAAGCCGCAGGCTACGCCCTCGTCGCCGGCGACGTGGCCGGGTGCCGGACGTGGGCTGCGCCGCCGCCGACCGCGCGGCTGCCGTCCGGCGTCACCGCCGACCTGCCGATGTTCCGTGTACGCGCCGCTCTCGCCGGGCGGCTTCACGGCGCCGGGCGCCGGACGCGCGGCAGCGCGTCGCCGCCTCCGGTGATCACGTGGCGCCCGTCCGGCGTCATCGCCGGCGACCGGATCCCGCCACCCTGCCACGCCGTACTCCCCTCCGCGGGCACCGCCGGATCACCGGAGGCCGCGACGGACCACCGCGGTCCGCTCGCCGGCGTCCCAGGCTGACACGCATGCCCGGGGACCCCTCCCGTGGCCGTACGCGGACATCCCGGACCCGGCGGCGGGGCGCCGCGCCGCCGGGCCCGTACCGTCAGTGGGCGAAGAGCAGTTCGGCGGCGATCACCACGTCCACGACCCCGCACCCCTCGGCGAAGGTGGGGGAGACGATCCCGTCGAGCCTGCGCATCCGCAGGTGGACGAAGTCCCACACGCCGTGGAAGAGCCAGCCCGCCGCCACCAGATACCGCCCCAGGTCCGGGTCCACCGCGAGCCCTGCCACCGCGAGCCCGCAGAAGAGCACCGCGCCCGCGCCCTGCAGTCCGAAGACGGCCCCGCCGTGCGGCGTGCCGCGGACGGCGCCCCACAGCAGCAGGCCCGCCGCGGCCGCCACCAGCACGGCCGACGGCGCCACGAGCCCCGTCGTGCGCAGCGCGACCATCACCGCGGCGCCCGCGCCGAGGGCGGGCCAGGTCCAGCGCGGCCGGCCCGCCTGGGTGACGATCAGGTAGAGCAGCGGCAGCAGGGGCAGCGCCTCGCCGAAGGCGTCGACCGCGCCGCCCGGGTCGCCGTCGCCGCCGGCGAACAGGCCGGGCACGGTCAGCGCGAGCGCCAGCGCCGTCGGCCAGCGGCGCAGCAGCGCCCGCGCGGGGCCGGTCCCGGCGGGGGCGCCCTCATCGGCGGGGGGCTTCGGGTACGTCGTCAGGGACATGGGAACTCCTCGGTACGCAAGGGGGATCGGGCGGGGCTCACGCGCCGTACTCGGCGCGGCGGCGCAGCATGACCAGCAGCATCAGCGGCAGCATCGCCAGGTGCTCCAGCACCGGCAGCGAGTCCGGCGGCACCGCGCCCAGCCACAGCAGCGGGAACAGCACGGCCGCGGGCAGGAACATCGCGCCGCACATCTCGGCCGTGCTCCGCGCGCCGTGGCCGCGGTGGCGCATCCACAGCGCCATGCCCGCCGACATGCCGAACGCCATCTCCAGGCTCGCCAGTTCGGGGTGGCGCTCCGCGGACAGTTCGAGGCCGGCGAGCGCCAGCCCGCCGCGGACCAGCGCGCCGAACACGAGCATGCCGGCGGCCATGGCCACCACCATCTCCACGTAGTGGCGCGCGAAGTGCCACCAGCCGTGGCCCTGTTGCGCCGCGGGCCGGGCCGCGGTCTCGGCGGGTGTCTGCACGGCGGTCTCCTTCCGGATACGGGGCCGGGGTATCCCGGCGCCGTTCCAGACTCGCGCGGCGGCCCGCCCGCCAGTAGTGCCGAAGCCGCACGTCCGGGCGTGCCGCCGTCACGTCCGCGCATGACATCTGTCATGCGGCTACGGGCCGTACGGCACAGGTCGCGGGCGCGCCGCTGCTGCGACAATGTCGGCGTGCGCGACGGGGAGAGCGAACGCGGGACCGGGCTGACCGGCTTCCGCCGGTACACATGGTGGGCGGTGCCGGGCACCGCCGTGCTGTGCCTGCTGCCGCTGTACGGCGGCTGGCTGCTGGACGGCGACGTGCCGGTGTGGGCCCGCGCCCCGGCCGTGGCGGCGCTCGCCGTCGCGGCGGTGGCCAGCGCGGTGCTGCTCAGCGCCCGGCTGGCGCCGCAGGACAAGGACGGCGCGGGTCCCGTACGCCCGCCGCGCGGCTGGCTGTTCGCCGACCTCGCCGCCACCGTCGTGCTCGCCGCCCTGCCGCTGCTGCGGCAGAACTACGGGCTGTGGGGCCTCGCCCCCGCGATCGCGGTGGCGATCGGCGCCACGTATCTGACCGGCCGCCGCCGGCTGGCGTTCGCCGGTGGGGCCGTCGCGCTGGCGACGCTGCCGGGGGGCAGCGTCGCCCTCGCCACCGGGGACGGGGAGTTCGTGTACGCCGCGCTCTTCCCCGCGGGGCTGGTCGCGTTCAGCGTCTGGATGCTCCTCGGGCCGCTGTGGGCCTGGGACGTCGCGGGCCGGCTGGACCGGGCGCGGCGGCTGGAGGCGGAGGTCGCGGTGAAGGACGAGCGGCTGCGGTTCGCCGCCGACCTGCACGACATCCAGGGGCACCACCTCCAGGTCATCGCGCTCAAGAGCGAGCTGGCCGCCCGGCTCGCCGAGCGCGACGCGGCCCGCGCCGCCGCCGAGATGCGCGACGTACGGCAGTTGGCCGCGGACGCGCTGCGCGACACCCGCGCCGTGGTGCACGGCTACCGCAGCACCACGCTCGACGACGAGATCGCCAACGCCACCCGGGTGCTCGCCGCGGCCGACATCGACGCCCGGATGTCGCTCGACCCGGCGGCGGTCGGCGCCGGCCGCGCCGCGCCCGCGCGCCATCTGCTGGGCCTGGTCGTACGGGAGGCCACCACCAACGTGCTCCGGCACAGCAGCGCCAGGCGCGCCGAGGTCGACTACCGGCTGGCCGGCGGCCTGGCGCGGCTGCGGTTCAGCAACGACGGCGCCGGCGCGCCGGAACCGTCCGCCGCCGCCCGGCCGGCCGGCTCCGGCTCCGGCCTGCCCGGCCTCGCCGAGCGGCTGCGCGCCGCAGGCGGCGAGCTGACCTGGGCCCGCGACGGCGACCGCTTCGAGGTCGTCGCCTCGCTGCCGGGCCCGGTGAACGGCGCCGCCCGGTGATCCGGCTGCTCCTCGCCGACGACGAGGACCTCCTCAGAAGCGCGCTCGCCGCGCTGCTCGCGCTGGAGGACGACCTCGACGTGGTCGCCGAGGCGGCCACCGCCACCGACGCGGTGCTGCGCGCCCGTGAGCACCGCCCCGACATCGCCGTGCTCGACCTGGAGATGCCGCCCACCGACGGGCTCACGGCCGCCGAGGAGATCCGCGCCGAACTGCCCACCCAGGTCGTCATCGTCACCCGGCACGCCCGGCCCGCCGTGCTGCGCCGCGCGCTGGCGGCGGGGGTCCGCGGCTTCGTGCCCAAGACGACCCCCGCGGCGCGGCTCGCGGAGATCGTCCGGGACGTCGCCGCCGGCCGCCGCTACGTCGACCCGGACATCGCCGCCGCCGCGCTGACCGAGGACGACTGCCCGCTCAGCGACCGGGAGCTGGAGGTGCTGCGCGCGGCCCGTACCGGCGCCTCGGTCGCGGAGATCGCGGCCGAGGTGCACCTGGCGCCCGGGACCGTACGTAACTACCTCTCCGCCGCGATGGCCAAGCTCGGCGCGAACTCGCGGCACGCCGCCGCGCACCGGGCCTGGCAGCAGGGCTGGATCTGAGCCGGTCCTGATCCGGGCGGGGCGCCGACGGCCCCTGTCCGGAAGCGAGTCGGGCCGTGCATGGGTCAAGGGACGGTAAAATTTAGGGGGATTGGTCCAGTCCTTTCCGGTGCGCCGGAGCGTGGTGGAGTCGTCCGGCCGCCCGGATTGGTACGGTCCGGCGCTCCTGCGGCCCACATTGACATGTCCGCGACCCAGGGTTGTCTTAGAGGTCTATACCGCACGATTCGCGTCCGACCACCCGAGCACGCGAACTCCCGCCGCGCGGGTGGACGCCGTCTTCCCCACAAGGAGAGCCGTGTCCGTGCAGAGAGCCGCACCCTTACGCCTCAGATCGTTCCCCGTGTCCCGGCGCCTGCTCGCTGTCCTCGCCGTGCTGGCGCTGGCGCTCACCGGGCTCACCACGCTCGCCCCGCCGGCCAGCGCCCAGGCCGGGCTGACCGCGACGTTCAGCAGCTCCGGCAGCGGCTCGTCGTGGACGGGCAAGTTCGTGGTGGCCAACGCCGGCACCGCCGCGGTGGAGAACTGGTCGCTGGAGTTCGACCTCCCGGCCGGGGTGTCGATCAGCAACCACACCCACGGCACCGCGCAGGTCGCCGGCCGGCACGTCACCGTCACGCCCGCGTACTACAACGCCCGCGTCCCGGCCGGCCGCAACACCGAGCCGTACAGCTACACCTTCACCGGCAGCGGCCCGATGACCGCGCCCACCGGCTGCCTGATCAACGGCGACAAGTGCGACGGCAGCCCGGCCGTTCCCCCGCAGGCACCGGGCGGCGTCAGCGTCGCCGACACCACCGCCCGTACCGTGACGCTGAAGTGGAACGCGGCGGCGCAGGGCGACTTCCCCGTGACCTCGTACGAGGTCCTGCGCGGCGGCGCCGTCGTGGCGGCCAGCGCCACCACCCAGGCCACCGTCCGCGACCTGGCCCCCGCCACCTCCTACCAGTTCACCGTCCGGGCCAAGGACTCCCGCGGCAACGAGGGCCCGCCCAGCGCCCCCGTGACCGCGACGACCGTGGACCCGGCGACCGACACCGTGCCGCCCACGGCGCCGCCCAACCTCCGCGCCACGGCCGTGACGTCCAGCACCGTGGCGCTCAGGTGGGACGCGGCGACCGACGACAAGCGCGTCGCCGCGTACGACGTCTACCGCGGCTCCGCGCTGGTCGCCAGCGTGCCCGCGGACACCCTGACCACCACGCTGACCGGGCTGACGCCCGCGACGCAGTACGCCTTCACGGTCAGGGCCCGCGACGCGGCCGACAACCCCTCGCCCGCAAGCAGCACCCTGACCGTCACCACCGACGAGGCCGTCGGCCAGGGCGGCTACGCCAAGGTCGGCTACTTCGTGCAGTGGGGCATCTACGGCCGCCAGTACTTCGTGAAGGACCTCGACACCTCCGGCGCCGCCGCCAAGATGGACGTCATCAACTACGCCTTCGCCAACATCGACCCGCAGAACCTCACCTGCCTCAACGGCGTCACCAAGGGCACCACGCCGAACCCGCAGGACCCCAACCAGGGCGACGGCGCCGGCGACGCCGAGGCCGACTACGGCCGGGCCTTCCCCGCCGGCCAGTCGGTCGACGGCGTCGCCGACGACGGCTGGGGCAAGCTGCGCGGCAACTTCAACCAGCTCAAGAAGCTCAAGGCCAAGCACCCGCACCTGAAGATCCTCATCTCGCTGGGCGGCTGGACCTACTCCAAGTACTTCTCCGACGTCGCCAGGACGCCCGCCTCCCGGGAGAAGTTCGTCAAGTCCTGCATCGACATGTACATCAAGGGCGACCTGCCCGCGTACAACGGCGCCGGCGGCCCCGGCGTGGCCGCCGGCATCTTCGACGGCATCGACCTGGACTGGGAGTGGCCCGGATCGCCCGACGGCCACCCGGGCAACCACTGGTCCACCGCCGACAAGGCCAACAACACCGCGCTGATCGCCGAGTTCCGGCGGCAGCTCGACGCGCTGGGCGGCGACCACAAGCTGCTGACCGCCTTCACCCCCGCCGACCCCAAGAAGATCGACGCCGGCTGGGACCTGAAGGAGATCTTCAAGTACATGGACTTCGCCAACGTCCAGGGCTACGACTTCCACGGCTCCGGCAGCGACAACTCGTGGGAGCCCAACCGCACCGGCCACCAGGCCAACCTGTACCCGGACGCGCAGTCGCCGTACCCGAACGACTTCAGCATCGACGGCGCCGTGCAGCACTACCTGGACGCGGGCGTGAAGCCGCGCAAGCTGACCATCGGCTTCCCGTTCTACGGGCGCGGCTGGCAGCAGGTGGCCGACGGCGGCGCCAACGGCGAGTGGCAGAGCGCCAACGGGGCCGCGCCCGGCCAGTTCCAGGAGGAGGCCGGCAACCGCGGCTACGACAACCTGGTCGCCATGGTGCCCAACATGACGGTGCACCACGACACCCAGTCCGTGGCCACGTACGGGTACACGGGGGCGAACGGCCAGTGGTGGTCCTTCGACGACACCTGGGCGATCGACCAGAAGACCGCGTACATCAGACAGAAGGGGCTGCTCGGCGGGATGGTCTGGGAGATGTCAGGAGACCTGCCGAACGGCACCTTGTTCAACGCGCTGGACCGCGGGCTCCCGTAGACCGGGGAGGGGCCGTACGGTACGCCACCTGCCGTACGGACCGGCCCGGCCGCAGCCCTGCGGCCGGGCCTGCCGTCCCGCCCGCGGCGCGCCGTCCGGGCGCCGCGGGCGCCGGCGCGCCCCGGGCCGCCGGGCGATCGCGGTGGCGCACCGGCGCGTACGCATGCGTACGGACGGGTCAGCGCGCGAGCAGCGCGCAGTGCCGGCAGGCGCGGGCGGAGGCCGCGAGCCGGGTGTGCGCGACGAGGGTGACCGCGCCCGCCAGCGCGCCCGCCGGCCAGTCCTGCGCCAGCACCGCGCCCGCGGTGAGCGTGAGCGCGCTGACCGCCAGCGCCACGGCCGCGGTGGTGCCGGTCCAGGCCACCACGAGCGGAAGTTGCCGCGGGGTGGCGGCCCGGTGGGCGAGGGCGCCGGTGGCGGCCAGCGACCCGGCGGCGAGCAGCGCGGCCAGTGCGGCGAGGCCGCCGAGGTTGGCGGCGAGCACGTGTACGGCCGCGGGCAGTCGCCCGCCGGCGTCCTGTGCGGTGGCCCCGACCAGGTACCAGCAGGCCATCAGGAACGGGACGACGAGCGCGACGATCCGGGCGGTCTGCCGGGCCTGCGCGACGGTCAGTTCACGCTGGAAGGCGGGGCCGACCTCCGCCACGGTGCCGAAGTCGCGCACCGCGCGGGCCGCCGCGGCGGCGGGGGAGGGCGCGCCCGCCTCGGCGTGCGCGTCGGCGGCGTCGGCGAGCCCGTCGCGTACCTCCGCCAGCATCCGGGACTTGACGCGGGCGGGGCCGTGCAGCACGGCGTCCAGGGCGGCGAGGTGGTCCTCGACGGCGCCGCGTGCGGGGGCGGCGGCGCCGTCGGCGCCCGCGCCGCGGTGCTCCGCGGCGGTCACGTCGCCGGCCTCGGCGCGCGGCCTGGGTCCAGGACCGAGCCGATCGCGCTGGTGAACTCCCGCCAGGCGGTGCGCTCGTCGGCCAGCGCGCGGCGGCCCGCGTCGGTCAGCTCGTAGCAGCGGCGCCGCCGCTCGCCCACCGACTCCCAGGTGCTGCGCAGCAGTCCCGTGCGCTCCAGCCGGTTAAGCGCCGGATAGACCGTGCCCGTACGCAGTTCGAGCGCGCCCGCGCTGCGCTGCTGCACGGCGGTGATGATCGCGTAGCCGTGCAGCGGGCCGCCTTCGAGCGCCGCGAGCAGCAGTCCGTCCAAGTGTCCGCGTACCGGATCGCCTCTCATGGTTGCCCACCCTACCTCCTGTTGTTGGTGTGCTATGTATTGGTAGCCAACATATAGCCCCGGGAGGGTGCGGTGACGAAGCTCCTGCTGTCCATACATGTGCTCGCGGCGATCCTGGCCATCGGGCCGATCGCCGTGGCCGCGTCGGTGTTCCCCCGGATCGCCCGCGAATCGGCCGCCGCCGACCCCGCGCACCGCGACCGGACCCCCGCGTTCCTGCACCGCGTCTGCCGCGCGTACGCCGTCGTGGGCCTGGCCGTGCCCGCCTTCGGCGTGGCCACAGGGGCGCAGCTCGGGGTGCTGACCGACGCCTGGCTGCTCGCCTCGATCGCGCTGACGGCAGGCGCCGCGGCCCTGCTCGCGCTCGCGATCCTGCCGGGACAGCAGCGCATGCTCACCAGGGTGAGCGGCGACGCCCCCGCCGTGGCGGGCGAGGAACTGCGGCCCGCGGCGGGCCGGCTGGCCATGCTCACCGGGGTCTTCAACCTGCTGTGGGCGGTCGTCGTCGTGCTGATGATCGTCCGCCCCGGCTCCACCACGGGGGCCTGAGCCGTGCGCGCGCTGCGGATCGCGGCCGCCGTCGAACTGGTCACGCTCGCGGCCCTGCTGGTCAATCTGGCCACCGTGCACACCGGCGCCGTCACCGCACTCGGCGGCCCCGTGCACGGCACCGCCTACCTCGCGGTCATCGCCCTCACCTGGGCGACGACCCCGGCGCACACCGCGCCCGGCGCCCGGCCGCGGGCGGTCGTCCCGGGCGTCGGCGGCCTGCTGGTGCTGCGCCGGCTGCGCGGCGGGGGGCCACCGGCCCCGCCCGTCAGTTGACGGGTCCGCCGGGCCGGGGGAGATAGCGGCGGCGGCGGTCGGCGAAGCCGTGCGCCGTGAGGTCGGTGCTGTCGGCGTACTGGTCCACGGACCCCACCGGCGGCAGCGCCGCCAGCTCCGGGTCGCCGACCGTGGCCAGCAGCGCGGCGCAGAAGCGCTCGGCGCCCAGCACGAGGAACGGCCGCTCGTGGAAGGGGCGCACCTCCGGCGCCAGCGGCTCCGTGAGCCCCAGCTCGTTGTGCAGCCGGGCCACCCGCTCGTACGCGGGCGACAACTGCCGCTCGCGCTCCCGCCAGCCGCGCGCCGCCAGCGCACCGGAGAGCAGCGGTCCCAGCTCCGCCGCCTCCGGGAGCGCGGCGAAGGCGGAGCCGAGCCACTTGCCGTACGGCGGGTAGACCCGGCGCATGAGCAGGCACAGCCGCATCAGCTCCCGCGCCTGCCGGGCGGCGGTCACCGCGGACCCCAGGTCGTCCCCGACCTCCCCGCAGCGCCCGACGAACGGCTCCTCCTGCTGCAGCCGCTGCCACTGGCACGCCAGTACGTAGCGCCACACCGGGTCCGGATACCAGCGGAGGTGCTCCCGGTACGAGGTGAGCACTCGCGCACCGTCGTGGAACACCGCGCCGCCCGTCAGCTCCCGCAGCACCTGCCACGGCGCCGCCAGCCAGCCGCCCGCCGGCAGCCCGCCGTCCGGCGCCTCGCCGAGCTGATCCGCGAAGTGCGCGCCGGTATCGAGCACGTCGACCCAGTGCCGCGGCGCCGTGCCGTCCGGGAACGCGAAGCGCACCGGGTAGCCGCCGAACCGCTCGGGCAGCTCCCGGTCGAGCAGCGCGGTCAGCGCCGCCGCGTGCGCCCGGTGGTCGGCCGGCGCGAGGAACACCTGCAGCCGCGGGCCCCAGGCGTGGTCCGTCGAGCGCGGGGTGTCGAAGCCCTGCACCTCCGAACCCCAGCCCAGCAGCGCGGCCGCGTACGGCTTCCCGGCCAGCGCCCGGTCCAGGAGAGGGGCGACGGCCTCGGCGTGGAAGTCCCGGGCCAGCGCGAGACCGGGGCGGAATACGGCGTTCATCGGCGTCACCCTCGCAGACCGCGGCGGCCCGCTGCCACCGTGTTTCTCCGGCCCCACCGGCGGCCCTAGAGTGCCCGGATGATTCCCTCGGAGTCCGCCGGCGCGGCCGGTGCCCTGGCCGGGACCGTGCGCGGGCTGCAGGAGCGGGCGGCGCGGGCGCTGCCCGCCGAACGGGTCGAGCACGCGGACGGCTGGTGGCTGCGCCATGACCCGGGCAGCTCGTGGTGGGTGGCCTCGGTGCTGCCGCACGGTCCCGACGGGCCCGGCGGTGCCGACACGTCCACCGCGGCGGAGCTGGCGCGCCGGGTGGCGCGCGCCGAGGAGTTCTACGCCCGGCACGGGGGCACGCCGCGGTTCCAGATCACCCCGGCCGCCTGCCCCGCCGGGCTCGACGGCCTGCTCGCGGCACGCGGCTACGACCGGGCGCACCCGGTCTCCCTCCAGGCCGCCGCGGCCGCCGACGTGCCGGGGCAGCGGGCCGGGGGCCCGCTTCAGGTGCGTATCGAAGACCGCCCGGGCGACGCGTGGTTCGGCGTCTGGCACGCCGTCCGCGGCGGGGGCGCGGGGGCCGCAGCCCGGGGGCTGCTCGACCGGGTCGCGGGACCGTCCGCGTACGCCCGCGTCCTGGACGGCGACGAGACGGTGGCCGTGGGCCGCGCGGTCGCCGACTCCGGCTGGGCCGGCGTCTTCGCCATGGCCACGCTGCCCGCCGCGCGGGGGAGGGGCGCCGGGGCGCGCGTGCTCGGCGCGCTGGCGGACTGGGCGGGGGCGCAGGGCGCGGCGGGTCTGTACCTCCAGGTGGAGCGCGACAACCCGGCGGCCCTGCGGCTCTACGCCCGCGCCGGGTTCCGCGAGCTGTGCATTTACCACTACCGCACCGCCGGGGCAAAGCCCTGATCCGGCCGTGTGGCGACGCGCCCGGCGGGCAGCGCATCGCCTGACAGCGGGCGGGGCCGCACTGGACAATGGGGCCGGTGGTGTCAGGCAGGTCGACGAAGGAGCCGGCGATGAGCAGCAGCGCGAGCGACGGGGCGGGCCAGGGGAACACGGAGTACGGCAGGAAGCGCTTCAAGCGCTCCCGCAGCCACTTCGCGGACCGGATCACCGCGGCCGGCGAGGACGGCTGGCCCGTCGAGGCCGGGCGCTACCGGCTCGTCGTCAACCGCGCCTGCCCCTGGGCCAACCGCACGCTGATCTCGCGGCGGCTGCTCGGCCTGGAGCCCGCGATCTCCGTCGGCGTGACCGACCCGATCCAGGACGACCGGAGCTGGCGCTTCACCCTCGACCCCGACGACCGCGACCCGGTGCTGGGCATCCGCTTCCTCAGCGAGGCGTACGACGCGCGCGAGACCGGCTACCCGGGCGGCGTCAGCGTCCCCGCGATCGTCGACGTGCCCAGCGGCAAGCTCGTCACCAACGACTTCCAGCAGATCACCCTGGACTTCGCCACCGAGTGGACCGCCCTGCACCGCGACGGCGCGCCCGACCTGTACCCCGAGGCGCTGCGCGACGAGATCGACGAGGTGATGGACGGCGTCTACCGGAACGTCAACAACGGCGTCTACCGGGCCGGCTTCGCCACCACGCAGGACGAGTACGAGGTCGCGTACCACGACGTGTTCCGGCAACTGGACGAGCTGTCCGCGCGGCTGTCCGGCCGCCGCTACCTGGTCGGCGACACCATCACGGAAGCCGACATCCGGCTGTTCACCACCCTGGTCCGCTTCGACCCCGTCTACCAGGGCCACTTCAAGTGCAACCGCAACAAGATCGCGGAGGACCCGGTGCTGTGGGCGTACGCCCGCGACCTCTACCAGACGCCGGGCTTCGGCGACACGGTCGACTTCGACCACATCAAGCGCCACTACTACGAGGTCCACACGGGCATCAACCCCACCGGCGTCGTCCCCGCCGGGCCCGACCTCTCCGGCTGGCTGACGCCGCACCACCGCGAGCACCTGGGCGGGCACCCCTTCGGCGACGGCACCCCGCCGGCCCCGCCGCCGGAGGCGGAGCGCGTCCCCGACGCCGGCCGCCCCTGACGCCGCCCGCCCCCTGACGCCGGCGGCCGTCCGGCCCGTCCCGCCCGCCGCGCCATCCGCCGGCCCGGGAAATGACGTTGGCGGCGCGGGACCGCCTCCGCCATCCTGTGTCGGATGAGATTCCGGCTGGCGGACGGCGTGGTGACGACGGGACAGGCGGCGTGGGCCGCCCGCTCCGGCGTGCCCGTACGACTGGCCGAGCAGGCCGACGCCCCCGCGGGCGCCCCCGTCGCGCTCGGCCCGCCGGAGGCGGGGGAGGAGCCCGCGGGGGCCGCCGTCGCCGCGCTGGAGCGGCTGATCGCGGCGGGCGGCGCCGTCGCCGCCGGCGCGGGCGTCGATCTCGGCGGCGGCTTCCGGTCCGCGCGGCTCGCGGGCGCCCGCGGCGACAAGCGCGACGCCGTCCTCGCCGCGCTGCGCGCGCTCGGCCCCGCCGACGCCGGGCGGCGGCCGTCGCCGTCACCTGCCGCGCGCCCGCGATACCCCTGGCCGCCGTCGCGGAGCCGCGCGCCGTCACCGTGCCGGGCTTCCCGGCGACCGGCCTCGACGACCCGGAAGGCCCCTGGCAGCGGGCCTTCCCCGCGGCCCGCGAACTGGGCGCGGACACCGGGGCGTTCTGGGACGGCGTGGCGGCCGACGGCCTGCGGGCCCCCGCCTCCTGGCTCGCCGCGGGCTGGCCCGCCCTCTGGGCCCGCGCCCACCGCTGACCCGCCTCCGCGCCGGCCACCGGGCTCCCGCACCCGGCATCCGGCCTCTTTGCGGCCCCGACTCCCGGCCGTGAGCCCTCACTTGCCACGGGCCCCGCCGCCCCGGCCCGTAGGACCGCGCCCGCCGCTCACGACACCTGCCCGGCACCGCGAGCGGCCGCCGCCTCCTCCTCCGGCTCCTCCCGGGACTCCGGCGCACCCGCCGCGACCACGCGGGCCTTGCCGCGCGGCAGGGCCAGCGCCGCCAGGACCGCCGGCAGCAGGGCGACCGCAAGCACGAACGTCGCGTCCCGCATGCCGCCGGCCGTCGCCTCCCGCAGCGCCTGCCCCGCCAGCCCGTCCACCCCCCGGTTCGCGACGGCGACGAGCACCGCGATCCCCGTGGCCGTGCCGATCTGCAGCGCCGTGGACGCCACCCCGGAGGCCAGGCCCTGCTCCTCCTCCGCCACCCCCGTGCCCGCGGCGATCCACATGCACTCGTACGTGACGCCCATGCCCAGGCCGACGACCACGATCCCGGCCAGCACCGTGACGAACGACCCGTCCGCCCGGAAGCCGGGCGCAAGCAGCGCCGCGCCCGCGGCGTTGAGCAGGATGCCGCCCGTCAGCGAGGCGCGGTTGCCGAAGCGGTGGACCAGCTTCTCGCTCAGGAAGTTGCCCGCCGTGATCGCCAGCGTCGGGCCGAGGAAGGCGAGACCGGTCTCCAGCGCGCTGAAGCCCAGCACGCTCTGGAAGTGGATCGTCAGGAAGTACGGCACGGCCTGCGTGGTGAAGCCGAAGAGCAGGATCACGACGGTCGCCGCGCTCAGCGCCCGGTTGCGGAACACCCGCAGCGGCATCAGCGGGTTGCGCCCGCGCGCCTGGACCCGCAGGAACGCGCCCAGCAGCAGGGGCGCAAGCGCCGCCGCGGCGAGCACCTCGGCCGCCGTCCAGCCCGCCTCGGAGCCGTGCGCGACCGCGAAGATCAGCAGGGTCACCCCCGCGGTGCCGGTCAGCGCACCGGGCACGTCGATGCCGCCCCGCCCGGCGGGTCCGTCGGCCGGCAGCAGGGCGAACGCCGCCGCCGCACCCAGCGCCGCCATCGGGACGTTGACGAAGAAGACGGCCTCCCAGCCGAACGCCTGGGTCAGCACCCCGCCGGCCAGCGACCCCGCCGTGAGGCCGCCCGCGCCGGCCATCGCCCAGACCGTCAGCGCCCGGGTACGCTCCCTGCCCTCCGCGAACGCGGTGTTGACCAGCGCCAGCACCGCGGGGAACAGCACCGCGCCGCCCAGCCCCTGCAGCCCGCGGGCCGCGAGCAGCACCCCCGGTGCGGTGGCCAGGCCGCCGAGCACGGACGCCGTGCCGTACAGCGCCATTCCCGCGACGAACATCCGGCGCCGCCCGAGGAGGTCGGAGAGCCGGCCGCCGAGCAGCAGGAAGCCGCCGTAGAGGACCGCGTAGACGCTGACGACCCACTGCTGGGTGTGCGCGGTGAAGCCCACGTCGGCCGCGATGTGCGGCAGCGCCACGAAGACGATGGTCAGGTCCAGGCTGATGACCAGGTGCCCGAGCGCCAGCAGCGCCAGGCTCAGGCCCGGTCGCCGGAGGCGGGCGGGGGAGGGTGCGTACGGCATCGGTGTGCTCCGTGGTGGTGCGGTTCTGCGCAGCCGGCGCCCCACCGCGCGGCGGGCTGCGCGGTCGCCGGCGCGGTGCCCGTGACGCTAGGCCGGGGGGTCTACGTATCCGCATCCGCAAGTCTTCGGAATGTGCCCGCCGGAATGGGCCTGGGGCAGCCGCGCGTTGTGGTGCTGAGAACCGGGGAGGACAGGGCGTGCTGCTGGGGAGATCCGCCGCGCAGGCGGCGCTGAAGGACCTGCTCGCGGGCGCCGGGAGCGGCCGCAGCGGCGCGCTCGTGCTCCGCGGCGAGGCCGGGATCGGCAAGTCCGCGCTGCTGGACTGGGCCGCGGAGGAGGCCGCCGGGCTCGGCCTCCCGGTGCTGCGCGTCACCGGCGCCGAGCGCGAGGCGGAGCTGGGCTTCGCGGGGCTGGTGCAGTTGCTGTGGCCGGTGCGGGACCGCATCGGCGCGCTGCCGGAGCCGCAGCGGGCGGCGCTGCGCGCGGTGCTGGACGCGGGCGAGGACCGCGGCCCCGACCGGTTCCTCACCGGGCTCGCCGTGCTCACACTGCTGGCCGGGCTCGCCGGGCGCGGCCCGCTGCTCTGCCTCGTCGACGACGCCCAGTGGGTCGACCGGTCGTCCGCGGAGGCGCTGCTGTTCGCCGCGCGGCGGCTGGCCGCCGAGGGCGTCGCGATGGTGTTCGCGGTACGCGACGAAGGGCTGGCAGGACACGGGCTGGCGGAACTGCCGCTGCCGCGGCTCGGCGCCCGGGACGCCGCGGACCTGCTCGCGGACCGCGGGTTCGCCGCGGAGCTGCGGGACCGGATCGTCGCCGAGTCGGCGGGGAACCCGCTGGCGCTGCTGGAGTTCGCCGCCGCGGCCGGGAGCGGGCCGGGCGCCGCCCCCGGGGCGCGGGAGCCGCTGCCGGTCGCCGACCGGGTGCTCGCCGCGTTCCGGGCCCGGCTCGACCGCCTGCCCGAGCGGGCCCGGCTGATGGCCGTGCTCGCCGCCGCCGAGGCCCGCGGCGACCTGCCGCTGCTGCTGCGCGCCGCCGACGCGCTCGGCACCGGACTCGACGAACTCGACCGCTCCGGGCTGCTGCACACCACCGGCACCGCGGTCGCCTTCCGGCACCCGCTGGTCGCCACCGCCGCGTACCGGGGCGCACCGCTGGCCGCCCGGATCGCCGCCCACCGCGCGCTGGCCGGGGCCACCGGCGACCCCGACTGCCGCGCCCACCACCTCGCGGCCGCCACCACGGCCCCGGACGCGGGCGCCGCCGCCGAGATCGCGGCGGCGGCGGAGCGCGCCCGGCGCCGTACCGCCTACGCCGCCGCGGCCGGCCAGTTCCGGCGCGCGGCGCAGCTCGCCCCGGACCGCGGCGACCAGGCGGCGTGGCTGGTCGCCGCGGTGAGCGCCGCGGCGTCCGCGGGAAAGCTGGAGTGGGCCGCGGAGCTGGCGGAGGAGGCGGAGCCGCGGGCCGGGGACGGCGCGCTGCGCGCGGAGCTGGCGCGGGTGCGGTCGGTGGTGGAGTTCGAGCGGGGCGCACCCGGGCGGGCCGCGGCCCTGCTGGTACGGGGCGCGTCCCACGCGGCGCCGGACGACGCGGCGGCGCTGCTGCGCACGGCCGCCGGCTTCGGGTGGTTCGCCGGCAGCCCCGAGCCGGTCGGCGTCGCCGCGCGCCGGCTGCGCGAGCTGGGCCGCCCCGACGAGGCGGCGGACGCCATGGCGTACCTCCTGGAGGAGGACTACGCGCGCGGGCTGCCGCTGCTCGCGGGGTACGTCGCCCGGGTGCGCCGGGCCTCGCGGGAGTCCGCGTACGGCAGCGCGGCGGATGTCAGCCGGGTCGACGGCGACGAGCGCATGCAGGCCCTCTACGGCAGCATCATCCTCGGCGACGACGAGGCCGCCCTCGACCTGGCCGCCGACGAGGCCGAACGCTGCCGCGCGGAAGGGCTGATCGGCCGGCTGCCCAAGGTGCTCCAGGCGCAGGCCATGGCGGAGCGGACCGCGGGGCGGCACCGCGCCGCCGCGGCGTCGGTCGCCGAGGCCGCCGCGATCGCCCGGGACACCGGGCTCCACCGCAGGGCCGGCGAACTGGACGTCGTACGCGCCTGGCTGGCCGCCGCCGAGGGCGACGCGGCCCGCTGCGCGGAACTCGCCGGCCGGGCGTCCGACACCGGCCGGGTCGCCGCCGACTGCGCGCTGAGCATGCTCGACCTGAGCCGCGGCCGCCACGCCGCCGCCCTCGACCGGCTGGAGACCGCCTGGCGCGGCCCAGGACGGCACACGGCGGTGCTCCTGGCCGCCACCGGCGACCTGGTCGAGGCCGCCGTGCGGCTGGGCCGCCCGGAGCGGGCGCAGGCACCGCTCGACCGGTTCCGGCGCTGGGCGGAGGGCGGCGGCCGGCCCTGGGCGCTGGCGGTCGCGGCCCGCTGCGCGGCCCTGCTGGGCGGCGGCGAGGAGGCGTACCTGCGGGCCCTGCACCTGCACGAGCAGGGCGGCCGGCCCTTCGAACGCGCCCGTACGGAGCTGCTCTACGGCGAGTGGCTGCGCCGCGAGCGCCGCCGCAGCGAGGCCCGGGAGCCGCTGCGCGCCGCGCTGGAGGGCTTCGAGCGGCTGGACGCCGCCCCGTGGGCCGACCGCGCCCGCGCCGAACTGCGCGCCACCGGCACCGCCGTGAGCGCCGCCCCGCCCAGCGCCCGCGTGCGGCCCGCCGACCGGCTCACCCCGCAGGAGCTGCAGGTGGCCCGGCTGGCGGCGCAGGGGCTCAGCAGCCGGCAGATCGGCGCGCGGCTCTTCCTGAGCCCGCGCACCGTCGAGCACCACCTGTACAAGGCGTACCCCAAGCTGGGCGTGGCGTCCCGGGCCGAGCTGGCCCGGGTGGAGCTGGCCGGCCCCGCGGACGGCTGAGGCGGCGGCCGGGGGGCTTTGCAGGAGGGGGGCTCAGGAAGAGACGTATCCGACGTGCGCGAGCGCCTGCTTGAGCAGATGGCCCTGGCCGCCGGGCATCTCCTGCTGGACGACGGGAGAGCCCGCCTCCTGGGGCGTGAACCAGACGAAGTCCAGCGCGTCCTGCCGCGGCCGGCAGTCGCCCGCCACCGGCACGATGTACGCCAGCGACACCGCGTGCTGCCGCGGGTCGTGGTACGGCGTGATGCCCTGCGTCGGGAAGTACTCGGCGATCGTGAACGGCTGCGGCGACGACGGCACCCGCGGCAGCGCCACCGGGCCGAGGTCCTTCTCCAGATGCCGCAGCAGCGCGTCCCTGACCCGCTCGTGGTGCAGCACCCGGCCGGAGACCAGGGCCCGGCTCACCGCGCCGTCCGGGCCGATCCGCAGCAGCAGGCCGACGTGGGTGACCTCGCCCCGGTCGTCGACGCGCACGGGCACCGCGTCGACGTAGAGGACCGGCATCCGTGCGCGCGCCGACTCCAGCTCCTCGGGAGCCAGCCAGCCGGGTGTGGTTTCGGTCAAGTCAGCCATTGGCCGATCTTACGCCGAACCGTCATCGGGCGTGGACGCCGACCTCGTAGAGCGAATAGCCGTGCCCGGTGCCCCGCTGCACACCGACGACCCGGACATAGCGGGCATCGGTGGCGTCGAACACCGCGGTGTCGAGTCCGCCGTCGCCGCTCTGCGTGGCCCACACCGTGCGCCAGGCGCTCCCGTCCGCGGAGACCTCGACGCGGTACGACTTGGCGTAGGCCCGCTCCCAGTCGAGCGTGACCCGGCCGATCCGGCGGCTCTCGCCGAGGTCGAGCCGCAGCCACTGGTCGTCGTTCCAGTGGCTGGCCCAGCGGGTGCCGCGGTCGCCGTCCACGGCGCGGCCGGGGGCGTAGCTCGTCAGCAGGCTGAACTCGGTGGAGCTGGCCGTCGCGGCGGCGCCCGCGGCGAGGTTCGCCGGCCGCTCGTGGCTCTGGGTGGCGCCCCAGGTCGTCAGGTACGACTCGGCGCCCGCCATCAGGTCCTCGACCACGTCGCCGCCGCCGTGCAGCCGCATCTGCTCGATCCAGTCGGGTACGAGGCCCGCGTGCGCGCCGCCGTCGGTGTTGAAGTCCCAGGTGCGCTCGCCGGTGACCTGCCGGTCGAGGACCGAGCCGCCGTCGGCGCTCCTGAAGGGGTACGCGACCTTGTCCGGGGCGTCGGCGCCGCGGGGCGCGGGCCAGCCGCCGACGCCGTTCATGTCGGTGCCGTAGCCGTATCCGGCGCCGTACTCGTCGCGCAGCTCGGCGCCGCGCCGGCCCTGCTCGACGAAGTCCTCGGCCGCGTTCATGTACTGGGCGGAGAAGCCGCCGAGGCGGTAGAGCCGCTCGGTCCAGTCCAGGTCCATCCAACTGTGGCTGGACAGCACACCCGGATACGACTCCGACTCCAGGACGTCCAGCGCCCGGCAGGCGGCCTTGACGCTCATGTGGTCCAGCTCCAGCATCATGTTGCGGTCCATCATCCCGCGCACCGCGTACTCGCCGAGCCCGCTCAGCCCGCGGGTGTTGCACCGGGCCTCCTGGTCGTACGACGGCACGGACACCCCCGCGGGCAGCAGCTTCGCCGCCTCGGCGGGCGGGTCCGCCAGGCCGATGGGGTTGTCCTGCTGCCGGCCGGTGCACTTCTCGGTGGTCCAGAACGTGCCGGTGGAGAGGAACTGCCCGATGTTGACGGCCGCGCCGATCGTGCCGGAGTCGAAGCGCACCCCGCACAGCGCGTTGTCGAACTTGTGGCAGAGGAACATGCTGCGCACGCCGATGCCGTACAGCTCGTCCAGGCCGCGGTCGATGTCGCCCTTGTCGCACTGCGCGACGCCCAGCACCTGCTTGCAGCCGAACGGCTCGGACGTCTCCACGCCCAGCACGACCGCGAGCTTGCCCTGTTCGACCACCGCGCGCGCCTGCCCGGCGTCGGTGACGATGCGGAACCAGCCGCGGCCGGCGCCGCCGTACATGGCGTCGACGTAGTCCTGCATCTCGTAGGTCTTCTCGGCCTGCAGCCTGATCGAGTCCATCTCGTCGCAGCCGCGGTCCTTGGCCGGATAGACGGAGCAGAGCAGGCCGTTGGTGACCAGGTCCTGCACGAGGACCCGCTGCCCGCCGCGCCACGCGCGCTCCAGCCAGGCGTAGTAGTTCTGCTGGTGGCTGAGCGAGTCGTTGGCCGGCCAGTGCTCGAACGTCGGCCAGCCGACCGGGTCGTGGTGGCCGTCGGCGCCGCCGGTGACGTTCTCGAAGAGGGCGAGCGCGCCGTCCGGGTAGTGCTCGGGGCAGTCCTTCAGCGCCTCGGTGACGCCCCGCTGGTCGAACGGCTTGCCGCAGATGATCCGGCCGCCGAAGCCCTCGTTGGACATCACGTGGTTGTGCGCGTCGACGAAGCCGCGCACGTTGCCCTGGGCGTCGGTGCCGCGGAACGGCTCGCCGGTGACGTTCACCCCGGAGTCCGGGGCGGGCCGCGCGACGGGGTCCCACCAGTCGTTCGCCGCGGCGGCGGTGCCCGGCCCGGTGCCGAGCGCCGTCAGGGCGGCGAAGAGGACCGTGACGAGGGTGATCAGGCCGGCCTTGCGCAGGTACGGCTGTCGGGTCATGGGGGTCCCGCCTCCGGTGGCGCGAAAAGGTGAGGATCTTTTCTACGACTGAGTAACCAGAGGATCGCGGCGGATTGACCCCCCGTCAAGACACGGGGGAGCGCTTTCCCGCAGCGGCCGGAAACGCAGGGAGCCGCGCCGCCGCGGGCCGGGGAGGTGGGCCCCGGGTGCCGCGGCGGCGCGGGTCTGGGCGCGGCCCGGCCCGGATCGCGGGCGGGCCGCGGTTCTCAGGCGGCCTGCCAGAGCGCGGGCACGTTCGGTGGCTCCCAGCCGGGGGAGGCCGTGTGCGCCTGGAGGCAGCGGTAGGTGGCGCCGCCGTACGTGGCGGTGTCGCCGGGCCGGTACGAGGTGCCGGCGGCCCAGGTGCCCCCGGGCGGGTCCGGCGGGTCGGGGTTCTGCCGCACGTTGAGCACGAAGTCGAACGTGCCCTCCCGGCCGCCGCCCACGTCCCGCACCGTCATGAGCAGCGACGGGTGGAAGATCGTGTCGGTGTTGTTCCGCGGCTCGTTCGGGAAGTAGAGCTGCGTCGTCAGGATCGGGTTGTTCGGCGCCTGCACCTTGACGTGGATGTGGCGGGTACGGCCCGGGTAGAGGCCCGGCACGATCGTCTGCAGGCTGAACCGGCCCTGCGCGTCGCTGTACTGGTGGCCGCGGAAGCGGTAACCGGTGTTGTCGTACGCACCGTTCACGTCCGCCTGCCAGAAGTCCAGCAGCGCGCCCGCGATCGGCTGGCAGGTGAGCCCGAAGACGTACCCGCTCACGGTCAGCCGGGTGCCCGGCGTGCCCGGGTCCGCCAGCGAGGTGCGCTGCGGGGAGTTGGGCTTGAAGTACGGGCCCTCGGTCTGCTGCCGCGTCGGCGGGTCCCCGGGGTCGCACGCCTCCGGCGTCGGGGTCAGCTCGCCGCCGGACCCCGCCTGGTCGCGGGCGAGTACGGGGGCCGCGGCGCCGCCGACGAGCAGCGGCAGCGGCGCGGCGACGAGCGCGGCCTTGAGCAGGTCCTTGCGGCGGATCCCGGACTTCTCCTGCGGCTGCGCGCCCTCGTCCGGTGCGGACTTGTCCTGGTCTGTCACGGCATCACGGCTCCTCGGTCGGGGGAGTGGGGTCGTGAACCCCGCGTCCGGACCGGCGCGGTGGCGCCGCAACCGGCGGGGCGCCAGTGACGCTATTCGGCCCCGCCGGGGCAGTCGATGGACAGAATCCGGCGATCGTGGTGATCCGCACGGGTGCCGCGGCGGTAGTCGCCGGGGCTGCTGCCGGTCTCCCGGCGGAAGAACCGGCTGAAGTACGCGGGGTCGGAGAACCCGGCCAGCCGGGCCACCTGACGTACGGTCAGATCGGTCGCGGCCAGCAGCCGCTTGGCCTCGCGGGCCTGCGCCTGCCTGATCAGATGGCCCGGGGTGAGCCCGGTGACCCGCTTGACCGCCTCGTTGAGATAGCCGACCGAGACGCCCACGCTCGCCGCGCAGCCGCGTACGGACAACTCGGCCACCGCGGCGCCCGGTTCGGTCAGCAGCCGGTCGAACCGCCGGGCGATCTCCGCCGCCCGCCCCGCCGCGGGCCCGGCGTCGCCGCCGCCCTCCGGCTCCGTACGGGCCGTCCGGGACAGCCGGTCCGCGCGGATCAGCAGCACGTGCAGATACGACTGGAGCACGCTGATGAAGCCGGGCGCCCGGCCGGCGTACTCCCGGGCCATCTCCGCGAAGAGCGCCGCGAGGATCCCCGCCGGGCGCGGGTCCGGGCTCAGCCACGAGACCCGGGACAGCTCGCGCAGCCGGTCCCGGTCCCCGGGGGTGGGCAGCAGGAAGTCCTCGGTGAAGATCATCACCCAGCCGTCGAGACCGGTCGCCCGCTCCCAGTGGTGCACCTGCCCCGGGGTGACGATGCCCAGGTGGGGCGGGGTGATCGGCCATCTGCGCTGGTCGACCACGTGGTGCCCTTGCCCGGCGCGGACGTAGACGATCTCGTGGAACGTGTGCCGGTGCGGGAAGCCGGCGCGGGACAGCGGGCCGATCGAGTCGAACGACCCGAGGGCGAAGGGGAGGACCTCCGGGGCGGGGACCTCCAGCCGGTGCATGGGGACGGGGTCTGCGGACACCTCGTGTTCACCCTCCTCGACATTGGTCCGGACCAAAAGGTTGCCGGGGCCGCCGCAGGACCGCAAGCTGACCGCATGGACCTGGAGTTGCGGCACCTGAAGACCATTCGGGCCATCGCCGAGGAGGGCAGCCTCACCCGGGCCGCCACCGCGCTCGGGCTCGCCCAGCCCGCGCTGAGCGCACAGTTGAAGCGCATCGAGCGCGCACTCGGCGGCCCGCTCTTCGACCGGGGCAGGCACGGCGTGCGCCCGACGGCGCTCGGCGAGCTCGTCCTCGACCGCGCCCGGGTGCTGCTGCCCGGCGTGCTCGAACTGCAGCAGGACGCCGTGCGGTTCGCGCGCGCGTGGGGCGGCATGCCGCGGTTCCGGCTCGGCGGCACCCACGGCCCGCTGCTCGGCGGCCTCATCGACCGGGTCGCCACCGCGCACCCGGCGACCCCCGTGACCACGTACACCCGCTGGTCGGTGCGCGAGCTGGCCGACATGGCCGCCGAGGGGCGGCTGGACTTCGCGCTGATCGGCGTCTGCGGCGACAGCCGCCCGCCGCTCACCGACCGGCTGGTGTGGCAGAACGTCGGCACCGACCCCGTCTTCGTCATGCTGACCGCGGAACACCCGCTCGCCGCGCGCCGCCAGATCGAGCTGCGCGACCTGGCCGGGGAGAACTGGACCGACGTGCCGGGCGACGGCTGCTTCGGCGACTGCTTCGCCGCGGCCTGCATCCGCGCCGGGTTCACGCCCGCCTCCGTGTACGAGACCGACAGCGCCTCCTGCGTCCACCTGGCCCAGGTGGGGCGGGCGGTGGGGCTGTGCCGGGCGACGTTCCCGCCGACGCCGGGGCTGGCCACCCGGCCGCTGGTGGGGCACCCGCTGAGCTGGCGGCACCTCATCGGCTGGCACCCCCAGTCGCCCGCCGCCGGCACCGCCGCGGCCGTCACCGGCTACGCCCGCGCCGCGCACGCCGAGGCCGCGCGGCGCAGCCGCAGCTACCGCGAATGGCTGGAGGCGCACCCGGACTTCGGCACGGCGCCCGCCCCGGTGGCCGTCTGACGGAGAACCGGTTCCGCGCCTCCCGCGCCCCCGCCGCCCGCGGGTTCCATAACGCGATGGCGGGGGCGGACTGATATCTGCCGACCTGACGTGCCCATGGCTACGGTTTCGCGGTAATCACGAAACCAAGGAGACTTCCATGCTCCACAAACGGGTCATGGGCGCGGCCGGCGCCACCGTCGCCATCGGCGCGCTCGTCCTCGCCGGGCTCCAGGGAGCGGCCTTCGGGTCCGACTCCTCCGGCACGCCCGACTCGGCCTCGGGGCAGTACTCCCCGGGCCTGCTCAAGGCGATGCAGCGGGACCTCGGCCTCACCGCGGACCAGGCCGAGAGACGGCTGGCCAACGAGAGCGAGGCCGGCGCCGTCGCCGGCACGCTGCGGCTGTCGCTGGGCCGCAGTTACGGGGGAGCGTGGGTGTCGGGCAAGACCTCCGCCGATGTCGTGGTGGCGACGACCGACGCCGCCGAAGCGCGGCGGATCGCCGACGCGGGAGCCCGGGCGCAGGTCGTCGACCACAGCCTCGCCGAACTGGACGCGGCCAAGGCGGACCTCGACCGGATCGCCGAGCGCTCCTCGCCCGCCCACGTGCCCGTCTGGTACGTGGACACCGCCGCCAACCGCGTGGTCCTGCACACCTCCAGGCCCGCCGCGGCCGAGCGCTTCGCCGCCGCGGCCGGGGTCGACGCGAGCCTGCTGAAGGTCCGGCGGTCCGCGGAGAAGCCCCGTACCTACGCGGACATCGTCGGCGGCGACGCCTACTACATCGGCAGCGGCAGCCGCTGTTCCGTCGGCTTCTCCGTCAACCGCGGCGGCCAGAGCGGCTTCGTCACCGCCGGCCACTGCGGCACCGCGGGTGCCACCACCAGGGGGGTCAACCAGCAGGCCCAGGGCAGCTTCCAGGGCTCGACCTTCCCGGGCCGCGACTACGCCTGGGTCGGCGCCAACAGCCAGTGGACCTCCACCCCGACGGTCAACGGCTACGGCACCGGCACCAAGCAGGTCCAGGGCTCCACCGAAGCCGTCGAACGCGCCTCCGTCTGCCGCTCCGGCTCCACCACCGGCTGGCACTGCGGCACGATCCAGCAGCGCAACTCGAGCGTCACCTACCCGCAGGGCACCGTCAGCCCGGTGACCAGGACCGACGTCTGCGCGGAACCCGGCGACTCCGGCGGCTCGTTCATCTCCGGCACCCAGGCCCAGGGCATGACCTCCGGTGGCTCCGGCAACTGCAGCGGCGGCGGCACCACGTACTTCCAGCCCGTCAACGCCGCGCTGCAGGTCTACGGGCTGACCCTGACCACCAAGGACGGCGGGCCGACCGACCCGCCCACCGACCCGCCCGGCGGCACCTGGGCGGCGGGCACCGTCTACAAGGCCGGTGACACCGTCACGTACGGCACCACCGGCTACCGGTGCCTCCAGGGCCATCAGGCCATGCCGGGATGGGAGCCGCCGAACGTGCCGGCGCTGTGGCAGGCCGTCTGAGAGAGGGCAGGACGGAACCACCGCGGCACCGCGCGGACCGGCAGAGTTGGGGATGAAGACGCCGCGGCGGCAGGCGGCCGGAGGGACCCTGGGGGTGTGCCCTCCGGCCGTGCCGCGTCCCGCGGCCCGGCCCAGGCCCCGGTGTGAACTCCCTTGTCCGGCCCGGCCGTTGACGCCGGACCGGGCTTCCGGGGTCCCGGCGTGTACGCCGCCGGGCGGGCCCCTACGATGGGGCGCCGATCGGCGGAGTACGCCGGCGGAGCACGGCCGGGGGGATGCAGCGTGGCTGACGAGTACGGGCAGAACGGGCAAGCGGGTGGCTTCGGACCACCGCCGCCGCCCAGCGGCCCCGGCGTGCCGCCGGGCACGCCGGCACCGCCGCCGGGACCCCCGCCCGCGGGTCCGCCGCCCGTCCCGCCGCAGCAGCCGGCCGGCGGACCGTACGGACCGCCGCAGCAGGCCCATCCCATGGCCGCGCCCGGCATGCCGGTGCACGCCGGTCCTGCCGCCGCGCCCCCGTACGCCTACCCCGCGCCGCCGCCGCCCGGCTCCGGCGGGGGCAAGAAGGCCGTCGGCATCGTGCTGTCGCTGCTCGTCGTCCTCGCGGTGCTCGGCGGCGGCGCCGCGGTCGTCTTCCTCTCCGACGACGGCGGCGGTGGCGGCGGTAGTGGCACGCAGGACGAACTGCCCGCGAACGCGCTGGAAGAGCTGTGGTCCACACCGCTGGAAGGCCGCCACGTCGCCGGCGGCGACTCCAGCAGCCTGCCCGGCATATGGCCGGCCGGCGGCCACGTCGTCTACGGCGACGAGGACGGCGGCATGCGCGCGTACGACGTACGCTCCGGCAAGGAGAAGTGGCGGGTGAAGCCGCCCAAGCGCGCCGGCGAGCTGTGCGCCATGTCCCGCCGCATCAGCCCCGGCGGCATCGGGGCCGTCGCCTTCGACGCCGGCGGCGACGACTGCGCGTACCTCGCGGCCATCGAGGTCGACACCGGCACCGTGCTGTGGTCGGAGAACCTCGCCGAGGAGTACGGCACCACCAACCCCGTGCTCACCGTCAACGACTCCACCATCAGCACCAACATCGGCACCTACGTCAACAACTGGAACGCCAAGGGCGGCGGCCCCGGACTGGACTTCACCTCCCGCGGCCGGGACTGCGACTCCTCCCTCGTCCTCGGCGACGAGCACGCCGTCGGCAGCAGCGAGTGCACCGACGTCTCCCCACGCCACCAGCTCACCGTCCTCGACACCCGCGGCGGGGAGGATCCGTGGCGGTTCCCCGGCGTGGACCTCGACGTCCAGCGCGTCCTGGGCGAGAACCCGCTGACGGTGCTGCTCCAGGACGACGACGAGAACAGGTTCGTGCAGTCCTTCACCGACGACGGCGGGCAGGGCAAGCGGGTACCGCTCACCGGCGACCTCGCCGAGCTGCAGTTCGAGGAGCACACCACCTTCGTCACCGAGGACGGGGTGCTGGTCGCCGAGTACGGGGACAACGTCCACTTCGCCGCCGTGGACCTGAAGTCCGGCGAACTGCTGTGGAAGACCCCGAAGGGCGGCTGGCTCCAGATGATCGGCTACAACGCCGACGACGGCCGGCTCATCGCCAGCGCGCAGCCCGAGGAGGGCTTCCACCTGGAGCTCACGGAGTACGACGTGCGCAGCGGCAAGCCGGAGGTCATCGGCGCGCTGGCGGTCAAGGGCCAGTCGATGGGCTCGCCGGCCACGGCCACGTACGCCTGGGACGGCAGCACGGTCTACGTGGTCGCGGAGAACGCCAAGGGCCAGGCGGTGCTGCGCGCGTTCCGCGGCACCGCCTGACCCCTCCTTCACCCGGACGCGGCCTCGGCGGCGGAGGCATAGCTTCCGCCGCTGGCCGTGTGCGCCTCCAGGCGTACGTGGCGGGCGCCGGCCGCCGCGAAGGAGGCCGTCAAGACCCGCCCGGCGAACGGGCGGTGAACCCGCGGCGGGTACGGTCCCGGCAGCGCGGAGCCCCGGAGGGCGTCCCGGCTTGGGCAGGCCGGGACGCGCTCCGGGGCGGGGAGGGGTGGTTCCTTACTGGTGCTCGTGGTCCTCGGCCGCGCTGGCCTTCGGGGGGTTCGCCCCCGGGTACCACTCGTTCGCGGCCTTGCCGTTGAGGTCCCAGACGGCCTGGCCGGCGCGGAAGGTGGTCTCGGCGACCAGCTTCTGCTTGCCGTCGATCCGCCAGCCGAAGCTGTCGACGTAGCCGAACTTGCCCTTCTCCAGGGCGAAGACCGCGATGTCCGCGGGCGCCCCGACCGACAGGTTGCCGAGGTCGGGCCGCTGGATGGTCTGGGCCGGGGTCCAGGTGGACGCCTCGATGACGTCCTCCAGCGGCATGCCGAGCGTCAGGAACTTCGACATGACGTTGGACATGTCCTTCATCCCGCTGTTCATGCTGGAGATGTGCAGGTCGGTGGAGATGACGTCGGGCGTGAAGCCCTCCTTCATCCCGGGCACCGCCACGTCCCAGGAGAAGCTGCCGCCGCCGTGGCCGACCTCGAAGACGATGCCGCGGTCGCGGCCCTGCTTCATGGCCGGGTTGAGCTTGCCGTCCTTGCCCAGCTCGCCGCGGAGCCCGGAGAACATGTGCGAGTAGACGTCGCCGGGCCGCAGCTTCTCGTTGAGCAGTTGCGACAGCGGGCGCTCCGGCGTGTTGGCGCCGAAGTCGACCATGACCGGGATGCCGGCTTCCTCGCCCGCGGTGACGGAGTTGTCCACCGGGTCCCACTCGGGGCCGTTGTAGTGCGCCGTCTTGATGCCGACGATGGTCTCCGGGTTGGCCTTGGCCACCTCGGCCGCGGGCCCCGGCTTCATGTCCGCGAGGTCCTGCTCGTACGGGTGGCCCGCCATGCCCTTGCCCACGATGTTCAGGAAGGACAGCACCCGGGTCTTGGACTTGTCGATGACCTCGGTCTTGAACTGGTCGAAGTTGCTCGCGCCCGCCGAGCCGGTGTCCACGGCCGTGGTGACGCCGGCCCGGAGCGTGAAGCCGTCGGGGGCCACGCCGTTCCAGCCGTTGGCGTAGTCCTGCTTCGGCCCCGGGAACATGTGCGCGTGCATGTCGATCAGGCCGGGGGTGACGTAGTCGCCCTTGGCGTCGACCGTCTTCTTCGCGCCGGAGGCGTCGATGCTCCGCGCCACCTTGGCGATCTTGCCGTCCTTGACGGCGATGTCACGCACGCCGTCGATGTCGTTCTTCGGGTCGATGACGTGGCCCCGCCTGATGACGAGGTCGTACGCGGCGCCCTTGTCGTCCTTCCCCTCGGCCTGGGCGTCCGACGGCGCCGTGGCGCCGACGGTGGAGGCGCCCAGTACGAGGGTCAGCGCCGCGGGAAGTACCGTCCAGGAAACTCGCGATCTCACGTGCATGCCGGCTCGATTCCCCATCTCTGTGTGTCAGGTGGTGGTGGCGCGTGCGCTACGGATCGTCAGATGACGGCGATGCAGTCGATCTCGACCAGGGAGTCGCCGGGGATGCCGGCGGCGGCGGCGATGGTGGTGCGCACGCCCGGCTCCTTGCCCCAGCGGCCGAGGAAGACCTCGTTCATCCCGGCGTAGTCGTCCAGGGTGTTGAGGTAGACGTTGACCTTGAGGACCTTCTCCATGGACGAGCCGACCGACTCCAGGTAGCGCTCGATCTCGTTGAGCACGTGGTCGGTGTGGGCGCGGATGTCGCCCTCGAAGTGCGCGCCGATGCCCGAGATGAAGACCATGTTGCCGTAGGTCACGATCGGGCTGAACAGCGGGTTCTCCGGCGGCTGGCCGCCACCGGGGTAGTGGACCTCCTTGCGCGGCGGCCGGCCGTGGCCGTGGCCCTTGCCGTTGCCCTGGTCGTTGTCGCTGGCCATCGCCTGGCCGCCCGCGACCACCGGCACGGCGGCCACCGCGGCCACCGGGGCCGCCTTGCGGATGAAGTCCCTGCGGTTGGAGGACATGCGTTACTCCTTGGTGAATGTTCGGTGCATGACACGTGGGGGTACGGGGCGGCGCGCCGGCCGCGGCTGGCCGGCCGGCGCGCGCGCCGGCCGTCAGGACCGGGTCGCGGTCCAGGAGCCCTTCAGGTACTCGCCCATGTCGAGTTCGCCGCTGATCTTGTCGCCGTCGACGGTGCCGGTGAAGGTGTAGCTCAGCGAGTCGCCGTGCTCCTCGCCGTAGTTGCTGCGCACCGTGACCCTGTCGGCGCTGACGCTGCCGGAGGCCGGGCGGGTGACGAACTCGCCGGCGTGCCGGCCGGAGACCTTCGCGCCGTCCTGGGTCAGTTCGAGCTTGTGCGCGCTCGACGTGCCCGCGGCGTACTTGATCTCCACGGACCAGGTGCCGGCCACGTCCACGGTCGGCGGCTTGGGCGACTCCGGCGCGGGCGGCGGGTCGCGCAGCAGCCGGACGAGTTCGTCGGAGATGGTCCGCCAGTCCTTGGGCTCCATCATGTACGGGGTGATGGAGACGCCGGTCTGGTCCGGGTCGGAGCCGCTCGCGGCGTTGAGCGCGATGCGCGGCTCGCCGTTCCACATCGCGTTCATGATGGTGGTGCCGGTGACCTCCTTGCGCTTGGCGCTCCACAGGATGCGCAGCGAAGGCGTCCGGTTCGACAGCCCCACGGGCTGGGTGATCTCGGTGGTCACACCGCTCACCGACGACACCCGGCGGGAGATCTGCTTGAGCCAGCTCGTCCACTCGGCGTACTCGGCGTCGTGGTCGCGCTGGACCCACATCTCGACGGCCGCGAGCATGCCCATGGCCTCTTCCTTGCCGACCTTGAAGCCGCGCGCGTAGCCGTGGTGCGGGGCGCTGTGCACCCACGCGGCCCGTACGAGGTCCTCGCGGCCCAGGATCAGACCGGCCGACTGCGGGCCCCGCATGCACTTGCCGCCGCTGTAGCCGACGAGGTCGGCGCCGCGCTCGATGTGCACGTTGGGGATGGTGAGGATCTCCGCGGCGGCGTCGACCAGCAGCGGGACCCCGGCGGGCTTGGTCACCGACGCGATCGTCTCGGTGTCCAGCTCGCTGTCGTCCACCCGCGGCCCGGCCATGATGTAGACCAGCGCGGTCTGCGGGCCGATGGCGGCCTCCAGTTCCTCCTTCGTCTCGACCTGGACGACCTTGAGGCCCACCGCGCTGATCGCGGCCTCGTACACGTTCCGCGAGTGCCGCGGGATGATCGCCTCGGTCTTCTGGAACCCGGTCAGGTCCGGGATGTTGACGTGCAGGTCCGGGTTGCCGCCGGCGGTACACGCCGCCGCCGCGTGCGTCAGCCCCGCCGAACAGCCGGCGCTGACCAGCCCGAACTCCGTCTTGGTGAGCTCGCCGATACGGCGGCCGACGGCGTCGGCCAGCTCGTCGAGCTGTACGTACTGCCGCGCCGCCGCATCGATCGCGTCGCGCACCTCGGGCAGCATGAGCGAACCGCTGAGCACGGTGTACGTTCCCCGTGCGTTGATCAGCGGACGGACCCCGATGCGGCCGTAGATGTCCTTGGGACGGCCCTTGCCCGGGTTCGCCGCGGACGGCGCCCCGGACGTGGCCGCGAACGCTTCACCCGCCAGCAGCGGACCCAGCGCGAGTGCTCCCCCGGCCGCCGCGCCTCTTCCGAGCATGGTGCGACGAGAAAGTGCCTCAGCAGGCATACCGGCCCCCTGTCACCTCGTAAGTTGTGGTGCCGTAGACGTTAGAAAGATCGTGAGGCGGCGTTAAGGCCCTCTTTCCGATGCCGCTATTCGGAACCCGGATCCTCCCCAGTCAGCCCGCGACTTGGGCTTCTCCGCCGCCGCCGCCCGCGGGGCGCACCGCACGCCGCCTGCCGTGTTCCGGCCCGGCGAGACGCAGATCACATGTGTCCGGCCATTGACGGCCGGGTTACGCGAGAGCAACATACGTAAACGTTTCCAGCGGCTGTAAACCTTTACAGGAGCGCCCAGTCGGGGCCGGCCGCGTATACGACGCGAAGGGGCGAGTGCGATGTCCAGCGGGGGGGCACCCACGATCGTGTCGATCGCCGAGCGCGCCGGGGTGTCCATCGCCTCCGTCTCCCGCGTCCTCAACGGCCTGGGCGCCCGCCCCGAGACCGAGGACCGGGTCCGCCGCGCCGCCGCCGAGCTGGGCTACGTGCCCAACGCCGTGGCCCGCTCGCTGAAGGACGGCCACACCCGCCAGTTGACCTTCGCCGTCCCGGACATCGGCAACCCCGTCTACGTCGCCATGGTCCGCGAGATCCAGGCGGTCGCGAAGTCCGCCGGCTACCGGCTGCTGCTGCACTCCACCGACGCCGACGTCACCGAGGAGCTGGGCGTCGTACGCAGCCTGGCCGACCGCACCAGCGACGGCCTCGTCCTCGTGCCCATCCGCATCACCCCCGAGCACGTCGAGGCGCTGACCGCCGCCCCCGGCCCCGTCGTCGTCATCGGCTCGCTGCCCGACGGCGTGCCCGTCGACGCCGTCCAGGCCGACTCCGTCACCGGCGCGGAACTCGCCGTACGCCACCTCGTCGAGACCGGCCGCCGCCGGATCGCCTTCGTCAACGGCCCCGTCGACACCGTCCCCGGCGGCAACCGCGGCCGCGGCTACCGCGCCGCGCTCGCCGCCTGCGGCATCCCCTACGACCCGGGCCTGGTCGCCGCCACCGAGTTCGGCGTCGGCGCCGGTGCCCGCGCCACCGCCCGGCTGCTCGACGCCCGCCCCGGCCTGGACGCCGTGTTCTGCGCCAACGACCAGCTCGCCATCGGCGCCGCCCAGGCGCTGCACGCCCGCGGCCGGCGCATACCCGAGGACACCGCCGTCGCCGGCATGGACGACAGCGAACTGGCCGTCGCCGCCTGGCCGCCGCTGACCAGCGTCGACCTCGGCGCCGGCGAACGCGGGCGGCGCGCCGCCCGGATGCTTCTCGAACGGCTCGGTCCGAAGGACGGCGAGCCACTCCCCGCCCGCCGCACGACCGCCGCGCCGCGGCTCGTCGTGCGCGGCTCCACCTCCCCGGGCGCCTCGCCCGCGGGCTCCGACGAGCAGGAAGGCGCGAAGTCCGCATGAGCGTTGCCGCACCACCTCCACCGAAGGCCGCGGGCCGCGGCACCCCGCCACCGCGCACGCCACGCGCCCGCAAGGCCGCCCTCGGCCTCGACGGCGGCACCTGGTTCCTGCTGCTGCCCGCGCTCATACCCATACTGGTGCTGAGCGTCGGCCCCCTTCTCTACGGCGCCTCCCTCGCGTTCACCGACGCGCAGGCCGGCCGCACCGAGCCCACCGAGTTCATCGGCCTCACGAACCTCGCCGACCTGCGGCACGACACCCTCTTCTGGGACTCGTTCCGCATCGGGCTCATATGGGCGGTCTGCGTCACCGCCCTGCAGTTCGTGCTCGCGCTGGGCCTGGCCCTGCTGCTCAACCAGAACCTGCGCTTCCGCTGGTTCGCCCGCACCCTCGCGCTCGTCCCCTGGGCGATGCCCGAGGTCGTGGTCGGCATCATGTGGCGGCTCGTCTACCACCAGGACGCCGGCATCCTCAACGAGACGCTGAGCCGGCTCCACCTCATCAACGAGAACGTCGACTGGCTCACCAGCCTCTCCCTGGCGCTGCCCGCCGTCATCGCCGTCGGCGTCTGGGCCGGTATGCCGCAGACCACCGTCGTCCTCCTCGCCGGGCTGCAGAACGTCCCGTACGAGCTGAAGGAGGCCGCGGCCCTCGACGGCGCCGGCGTCTGGCGCCGCTTCACGGCCGTCACCTGGCCGGCGATCAAGCCGGTGGTCATCGCCATCACCGCGCTCAACTTCATCTGGAACTTCAACTCCTTCAGCCTGGTCTTCGTGCTCACCCAGGGCGGACCCGGCGGCGAGACGAGGCTGCCGATGCTCTTCGCGTACGAAGAGGCGTTCGCCTACGGCCAGTACGGCTACGCCGCCGCCATGGGGCTGGCGATGATCGCGGTCATCGCGGTGTTCCTCACCCTGTTCCTGCGCAAGCGACTGAAGGAGGAGGCAAGCTGATGAGCAGCCTCACGGGTCTGCGCACCAAGCGCGCCGCCGGCCGCACCGGGCAGTACCTCGCCCTGCTGGCCTACCTGGTCTTCCTCGCCTTCCCGCTGGTGTGGCTGGTCTCCACGGCCTTCAAGTCGCCGCAGGAGCTGGGGAAGATCGACCCCACCTGGATCCCCCAGGAACCCACCCTGGAGAACTTCCGCGCCGCCTTCGACGCCCAGCCGCTGCTGCGGTCCGCCGCCAACAGCCTGCTCGTCGCCGGCAGCGCCGCCCTCATCGCCGTCGCCATCGCCGTGCCCGCCGCGTACGCCATGGTCCGGTACCGCTCGAAGGTCACCACGGCCGCCACCGGCTGGATCCTGGTCAGCCAGATGTTCCCGTTCGTGCTCATCATCATCCCGCTGTTCATGCTGCTCAAGGAAGCGCGGATGATCGACTCGCTGCCCGGGCTGATCCTCGTCTACGTCGTGTGGAACCTGCCCTTCTCGCTCTGGATGCTCCAGGGCTACGTCAAGGCGGTGCCCGTCTCCCTGGAGGAGGCCGCCGCCGTGGACGGCGCCGGCCGGCTGCGCACCATCGTCAGCGTCGTGCTCCCGCTGCTCGCCCCCGGCCTGGTGGCGACGCTGATGTTCTCCTTCGTCACCGCCTGGAACGAGTTCTTCTTCGCCCTCGTGCTGCTCAAGTCCCCGGAGAATCAGACGATGTCGGTCATCCTCACCCAGTTCCTGGGGGCCGAGGGCGTGGTGGACCTCGGCCCGCTCGCCGCGGCCGCGACCCTCGCCACCATCCCCAGCCTGCTGTTCTTCGCGCTCCTCCAGCGCCGCCTGGTCAGCGGGATGCTCGCCGGGGCGGTGAAGGGATGAGGCCCGCGGCACGCATCCGCCACGCCGTGGCCGCGGCCGGCGCCGCCGCCCTGAGCCTGGCGCTGCTCGCCGGATGCAGCGGCGACGGCGGCTCCGACGACGGCACGGTGACCCTCGACTACCTCAGCCTCGCCTGGCAGGAGGAGTCCGTCGCGGCCAACAAGCGGCTCGTCGAGGAGTGGAACGAGGAGCACCCGAAGGTTCAGGTCCGCTACGTACAGGGCATCTGGGACACCGTGCACGACCAGTTGCTGACCTCCTTCGAGGGCGGCGAGGCGCCGGACATCATCCACGACGCCGCCGACGACCTCACCGACTTCGCCTACGGCGGCTATCTCGCCGATCTCACCGACCTGCTGCCCGAGTCGCTGCGCACCGACATCCCGGAGCAGTCGTGGCGGACCACCACCATGAACGGCGGCATCTACGGCGTCCCCTTCCTCCAGGAGCCGCGGATGATGTTCGCCAACACCGCGCTGCTGGAGGAGTCCGGGGTGCGGGTGCCGACCGCGGCCGACCCGTGGAGCTGGCAGGAGTTCGAGGACGCGGCCAGGGAGCTGACCGCCGACACCGACGGCGACGGCAGGACCGACCAGTACGGCGTCGCCTGGGGCATGAAGGAGCCCGTCAGCCAGTCGGTGAACCTCTCCCTGTCCACCGGCGGCGGGCTCTTCTCCCGGGAGCAGACCGACGACGGCCCGAAGAACCGCGTCGGCTACGGGCCCGAGGACTCCGCCGTCGCCGAGACCATCGACCGCCAGGTCAACGAGGACCGCACCGCCCCGCGCAGCAGCCTCGGCATGTCCGGCTCCGACACCCTGCCCGGCTTCTTCGCCGGGCGGTACGCGATGGTGCCGCTGAACTTCTCCTACCGCCAGCTCGTCACCCAGCAGGCACCCGACGACTTCGGCTGGTCGGTGCTGCCGATGCCCGCGGGCGAGGGACCCGCGGGCGGGCTCGCGCAGGGCGTCAGCCCGCAGACGCTGTCGGTGGCCGAGGACAGCGGCCACCGGCAGGAGGCGGCCGACTTCATCGCCTTCATGACCCGGCCGGAGCACATGGCCGAGCTGGCCGCGGGCGACTGGATGCTGCCCACCGGGACGGAGGCGCTCAAGGATCCAGCGCTGAACACCGAGAAGTACGGGTGGCGTACGGGCGTGGAAGTGGCCCGCTCGCTGCGGCCCGCCCCGGTGCTCGGCGTCCGCGGGTACCGCGAGTGGTCGGACAAGATCGCCACCCCGGCCTTCCAGCGGTACTTCAACGGCGACACCGACCTGGACGAGCTGCGCGAGTCGCTGGTCGAGGACGGCAACCTCGTCCTCGACCGGTACCAGAGATGACGAGGGCGGCCGGGCGGAACGTACGAGCAGGCACCGGAAGCACCCGAGCAGGCGCACGAGGAAAGAGCACGAACAGCACCATGAGCACCGCACGATGAGCACAGCAGCCGGCCCCGAACCGCCCGTCCGTCCCACCCCCGCCCACGCCGCTCCGGTCCGCCTGCGCCCCGTCGCCCGCGGCGCCGGGCACGCCGCCCCGACCGCCCGCGACCGGGCCCGCGGCGCCATGCTCGGCCTCGCGGTCGGCGACGCCCTCGGCGCGCCCGTCGAGAACATGAAGCCCTCGCAGATCCGCGAGCGCTGGGGCCGCATCGAGGACTTCGTGGCCGCCGCCCCGGCGGGCACGGACGACACCGAGTACGCCATCTTCTCCGGGCTGCTGCTCGCCGAGCACGGCGCGCGCCTCAGCCTCGCGCACGTGGAGTCCGCCTGGCACGAGCGCATCGCCGATCTCGACGAAGGCCCGTTCCGCGGCGCCGGGTTCAGCGAGCGCGGCACCCTGGAGAACCTGCGCCGCGGGCTGGCCGCCCCGATCACCGCGCAGCACCGGCACGCCTGGAGCGACGGACTCGCCATGCGCGCCGCCCCGTTCGGCGTCTTCGCCGCCGGCCGCCCGGCGGAGGCCGCGCGGCTCGTCGCCATCGACGGCACGGTCAGCCACGAGGGCGAGGGCATCTACGGCGGCCAAGCCGTCGCCGCCGGGGTGGCCGCCGCCATGGCCGGCGACTCCCCGGATGTCGTCGTGCAGGCCGCCCTGTCCGTCATCCCCGAGGACTCCTGGACCGCGCGCTCCCTGCAGCGCGCGGTCTCCGCGGGCCGCCGCGCGCGCCGCGCCCCCGGCGCCACGCCGCTGAGCGTCGAACGCGCCGTCCGCTCCTCGGTCGTCATCGGCGGCTACCCCTGGTCGGACCTGGCGCCGGAGGCCGTCGGGCTAGCCCTCGGCGCCTTCGCCGCCACCCGCGGCGACTTCGCCGGCTCCGTCCTCGCCGCCGTCAACATGGGCCGCGACGCCGACACCACCGCCGCCGTCGCCGGCGCGCTGGCCGGCGCGCTGCGCGGCGAGTCCGCCATTCCCGAAGCCTGGGCCGCGGCCATCAAGCCGGTACGCGGCACGTGCCTGCCGTCCATGGCGGGACACCACGTGCTCGACATCGCGGACCGGCTCGCCCCCGCAGACGAGGAGGTCGCCTCATGAGCGCACCGCTGCCCAGGTCCCGCCGCGCCCCGGAGTCCGGGGCGGCGCGCGACGCGTCGGGTGCGCCGGACGGCGCCGCGGGGGGCGCGGCCCGTACGGGCGCGGCCGCGGGTGCACCCGCGAGCCCCGCCGAGGGCGCGGAGCGTCCCGTCGTCGCCGCCCCGCGCGCGGAGCGGCCCGCCGCCGGACCGGGTGCGCCCGCCGCCGGACGTCCCGGCGCCGCCGCCGGCTTCGCCGAGGCGGGCGGCGACCTGCGGCGCGTGGAGGGGCTGCTGCTGGGCATCGCCGCCGGTGACGCCGCGGGCTGGCCCGCCGGCCGGCACCGCGCCGCGCGGATGCCCGAGTGGACCCGCCGGCTCACCCGCGAGCTGGACACCTTCGCCGAGCAGAACGCGACGACCACCCTGCCGGTGCCCATCGCGCTCAACCAGCCGCCCGAGCCGCTGCGCCTGGGCCCGTCGGACGACGCGGAGTGGGCCGCGTTCACCGCGTACGCCGTGCTCTCCGCCGGCAGCGGGCTGCACACCGACCTCACCTCCGACCGGCGCGTCCGCTCCGCGCTCACCCTCGCCTGGAGCGCGCTGGCCGACGAGGTCGCGGTCGCCGCGGAGCGCGCGGACGAGATCGAGTCGGCGGAGATCCCGCTGCGCGCCCGTATCTCCGTACGGGCCGGGCTCGGCAACCTCGCCGCCGGCCTGCGCCCGCCCGCCACCGGCCACGACAACCCGCACTACTTCGACGACGCCGCCTGCGTACGGGCCGCCGTGCTCGCCGCCGTCCACCCCGGCGACCCGGAACGGGCCGCCGACCTCGCCGAGTTCGACGCCCGCTACACCCAGGACGGCGACGGCGTGCACGGCGCCCGCGCCACCGCCGCCGCGATCGCCGCGGCGCTCGGCGGCCGGCCCGTCGACGCCTGCGTGGACGCCGCCCTCGCCCAGTTGCCCCGGGGCACCGAGATCCTGCGCAACGCCGAGCGCGCGGTGCAGCTCGGCCGCACCGCCGTCGCCACCCGCCCGGGGCTGCCGGGCAACGCCTTCGCCCTCGTGCCCGTGCTGGAGCACGAGATCGTCGACCACGTCTACAGCTACGGCATCGCCGCCGCCGAGACCGTGCCCGTCGCGCTCGCCGTCGCCACCGCCGCGGCCGGCGCCATCTCCGAGGCCGTGCCTGCCGCCGCGTGCCTCTCGCGCGTCGCCGACTCCGCGCCGGCCCTGGCCGGCGCGCTCACCGGGGCGCTCGGCGGCGCCGCCGGACTCCCCGCCACCTGGCGGGACGCCTGCCGGATCCTCTCCGGCTGCGCCCTGCCCCAGTTCGCCGGCGCCGACCTCGTCGACCTCGCCCGGCAGTTGGCCGACAAGCAGTTCAGCACTCCCGCGGAAGGACCCCTCGCCTGATGACCCCCACGACCGCTTCCGCCACGCCCGGCGACCCCGCAGCCACCGCACCCGCGACAGCCACCGGGGGGCCCGGCCTCGCCGACCGCACCGCGGGCTGCCTCGTCGGTGCCGCCGTCGGCGACGCCCTCGGCGGGCCCGTCGAGGGCTGGACCCCCGAGGCCATCGCCGAGCGCTACGGCGGCCGGGTGCGCGGCATCGTCGAGCCGTTCCACCGCGACGAGTGGCGCACCGCCCGGCCCATCGCCCCGTACCACAAGGGCGACGGGCACGTCACCGACGACACCCTCATGACCCACGCCCTCATCCGCGTCTACGACAAGGTCCGCGACCACCTCGACGCCTACGCCGTCGCCGCCCACCTCGTGCCCGACCTCATGGGCACGCCGCGCTGGATCCCCGAGCTGGAGGCCGAGGCGCTGCCGCTGCAGCGGATCTTCCTCGCCGAGAAGTGGATCGTCGCGCGGCTGCACTACGGCCACGTCGACCCGCGCGAGGCGGGCGTCGGCAACATCGTCAACTGCGGCGCGGCGATGTACATGGCGCCCGTCGGCGCCGTCAACGCCGGCAACCCCGCGGCGGCCTACGCCGAGGCGCTGGACGTCGCCGGCGCGCACCAGTCGTCATACGGGCGCGAGGCCGCCGGCGTCTTCGCCGCCTGCGTCGCCGCGGCCTTCGCGCCCGGCGCCACGCCGGAGTCCGTCGTCGAGGCGGCGCTCGCGCTGGCCAAGGACGGCACCCGCGACGCCATCGAGGCGGTCTGCGAAGCGGCCGCCGGCTGCCAGGACTTCGAGGAGGCACTGGCGCCGCTGCGCGCGGCGGTCGAGCCGTACGACACGGTGGGACCCGAATACCGCAACCCCTCGCTCGGCGCCCGGCGGCCCTCGCGGCTGCACGCGATAGAGGAGCTGCCGGTGGCCCTGGGCATGCTGCTCGTCGGCCGCGGCGACTACCGGCACACGGTCCTCGGCGCGGTCAACTACGGCCGCGACTGCGACTCGATCGCCACCATGAGCGGCGCCGTCGCCGGCGCGCTCGGCGGCACCGCGGCGGTGCCGGGGGAGTGGGCGGAGGAGGTCGCGCGGGCCAGCAAGCTGGACCTGCTCGCCCCCGCCGCCACGCTCACGGAGGTCGCACGCGAGGTGTTCGTACGGGACGTGGCGCGCCGCCGCGCCCACGAGGCCGTGTTCGACGCGCTGGCGGAGGCGTCGTGACCGCCCCGGCGGACGTGCACGGGGCGCCGCTCCGGCTGACCTGGGTGCAGCCGGAAGACCTCGTCGGCCACGAGCTGAGGCAGGCGGCGGAGGACGGCCGCGCCGCGGGGCCGCTGCTGCGCCGCTGGCTCGGCGCGGGCGGCCACCAGGCGCCGGAGCGCGCGGGCGCCTCGCCGGGCCCGCCGAAGCCGCGGCTGCGGGCCCTCGCACTGGAGCTGCTGGACGAACTGGCCGCGCTGGAGACCCCGCTGACGGACGTCGAGCCGACCGACCTGGACGAGATCAGGGCCGCCTGCCCGCGCTGGCCCGCACCCGCGCCCGGGCCGCCCCCCGGCGGCGCGTACGGGGACGCGCTGCGCACCCGGCTGCACGCCGCGTGGCTCGGCCGCGCCGCCGGGTGCGTCCTGGGCAAGCCGGTGGAGAAGGTGACCCTGGAGGGCATCCGGGCCATCGCCCGCTCCACCGGCAACTGGCCGGTGCACACCTGGTTCACCGCCGAAGGGCTCGACCCCGCCGTCGCCGCGGCGCACCCCTGGAACCGGCGCAGCGCCGCGACCTCCCTGGCCGAGACCATCGACGGCGCACCCGAGGACGACGACCTCAACTACCCGCTGCTCGCCCTGCTCCTCCTCGACCGCCACGGCCACGCCTTCACCACCGCGGACGTCGGGCAGCTCTGGCTCGACGAGCTGCCCGCGGGCCGTACGTTCACCGCCGAGCGGGTCGCGTACCGCAACCTGCTCGACGGGGTGGAACCGCCGCACACCGGCGCCTACCGCAATCCGTTCCGGGAGTGGATCGGCGCGCAGATCCGCGCCGACGTGCACGGCTGGACCCACCCCGGCGACCCGGCGGGCGCCGCCGCCGCCGCGCACCGCGACGCCGTGCTCACGCACACCGCGAACGGCGTCTACGGCGCCATGTTCGCCGCCGCCGCCCTCGCCGCCGCGGCCGGCGGCGGCACCGACGTGGACGAGGCGCTCCGCACCGGTCTCGCCGTCGTGCCGCCGCGCTCCCGGCTGGCTCGCGCCGTACGGCACGGCATCGAGCTGGCCCGCAGCGAACCCACCGGCACCCCGGAGGGGTTCGCGGCCGTCGTCGACGACCTGCACGCCGCGCACGAGGGACGGCACTGGGTGCACGTCGTCCCCAACGCCGCGCTGCTCGCCGCCGCGCTCACCCACGCGGGCGGCGACTTCACCGGCGCCATCTGCCGCGTCGTCTCCGGCGGCTGGGACACCGACTCCAACGGCGCCACCGCCGGCTCCCTCGCCGGGCTGCTGGCCGGTTCGCCGGGCGCGCTGCCGGAGCGATGGACGGCGCCGCTGCGCAACCGGCTGGCGACCACCGTCGGCGGCATGGACGGCATCGGGTTCGACGCACTCGCGGCCCGCACCGCCGCCCACGCCCTCCCCCCACCCGCTCCGGCCGGCGCCCTCGCGGCCGCCGGCACCGGACCCGTACCACCGCACGAACCCCGGAGGCCCGCACCATGACGACCACTCCCCAAGCGACGCTCGCCGTCTTCGGCAGCGTCAACATGGACCTCGTGGCGTACGCCGCCACCGCCCCGCTGCGCGGCGAGACCGTCTCGGGGCGGGAGTTCCGCACCGTGCCCGGCGGCAAGGGCGCCAACCAGGCCGTCGCCGCCGCCCGCGCGGGCGGGGCGGTGACGATGATCGGCGCGGTCGGCGCCGACGCCTTCGGCGGCGAGCTGCGCGCCGCGCTCGACGGCGCCGGCGTGGACACCGCGGGGCTGCGCACCGCCCCGGGGGCCAGCGGCACCGCGCACATCGTCGTCGACGACGACGGCGGCAACTCCATCGTCGTCGTCCCCGGTGCCAACGGCACCGTCACCGGACTCGCCCCCGGCGACGACGAGCGCATCGCGGCCGCCGGGACCCTCCTGCTCCAACTGGAGCTGCCGATCGACGGAGTGGTGGCCGCCGCCGAGGCGGCCCGCGGGCACGGCGTACGCACCGTGCTCACCCCCGCGCCCGCCCGGCCGCTGCCCGGCCGGCTGCTGGCCGCCACCGACCTGCTCGTCCCCAACGAGCACGAGGCCGCCGCGCTCACCGGCAGATCCGACCCGCACCAGGCCGCCGCGGCGCTGCTCGAGCAGGTGCCGGAGGTCGTCGTCACCCTCGGCGGCGCGGGCAGCCTGTACGCGGCGCGCGGTCAGGAGCCCGTCGTCGTGCCGGCGCTCGCGGTCCGGGCCGTCGACACCACGGCCGCGGGCGACACCTTCGTCGGCGCGCTGTGCGTGGCGTACGCCGAGGGCCGGCCGATGCCGGCGGCGCTGGCGTGGGCGGCGGCCGCCGCCGCGCTCGCCGTCCAGCGGCCGGGCGCGTCGTCGTCCATGCCGGAACGCGCGGAGATCGACCGGCTGGCGGCCGAGGGCCCGTGACCCGTGTACCGCCGCACCGCCCCGCGGGGCCACGGGCGTACGGCCCGCGCACGGCACCGCAACGCACCACCGAGGAAGGCGCGACACCATGACCGACACCCCCGCCTCCGCCGCTTCCGACGCCTCCGCTTCCGCTTCCGACGCCTCCGCTTCCGATGGCCCCGCTTCCGGCGACCCCGCGTCCCCGGCGCCGCAGGCCCCGCTCGCCGGGCTGCGCGTCCTGGACCTCGCGACGCTCTTCGCCGGACCGCTGGCCGCGACCATGCTCGGCGACTTCGGCGCCGAGGTCGTCAAGGTCGAGCACCCCGCCAAGCCCGATCCCTCGCGCGGCCACGGCCCCGCCAAGGACGGCGTCGGCCTGTGGTGGAAGCTGCTCGGCCGCAACAAGAAGAACCTCACCCTCGACCTGTCCACGCCCGGCGGCCGCGACGTGCTGCTGCGGCTGGCCGCCGGGTCCGACGTGATCGTCGAGAACTTCCGCCCCGGCACGCTGGAGAAGTGGGGCCTCGGCTGGGCGGAGCTGTCCGCGGCCAACCCCCGGCTGGTGCTCGCCCGGGTCACCGGCTTCGGCCAGTTCGGCCCGTACGCCCGCCGCCCCGGGTTCGGCACCCTCGCCGAGGCGATGAGCGGCTTCGCCGCCGTCACCGGCGAGCCGGACGGGCCGCCGACGCTGCCGCCGTTCGGCCTCGCGGACTCCGTCGCCGCGCTCTCCACCGCGTACGCCGTGATGACCGCGCTGGCCGGGCGGGAGCGCACCGGGCGCGGGCAGGTGGTCGACATGGCCATCATCGAGCCGATGCTGACGGTGCTCGGCCCGCAGCCGCTCTGGTACGACCAGCTCGGCTACGTCCAGCCGCGTACCGGCAACCGCTCCACCAACAACGCGCCGCGCAACACCTACCGCACCGCCGACGGCCGCTGGCTCGCCGTCTCCACCTCCGCGCAGTCGATCGCGGAGCGGGTGATGCGGCTCGTCGGGCGGCCCGAGCTGATCGGGGAGCCGTGGTTCGGCACCGGCGCGGGCCGGGCGGCGCACGCCGGGGAGCTGGACGAGGCGGTCGGCGGGTGGATCGCGCGGCACGACGCCGCGACGGTCGTCGCGGCCTTCGAGGAGGCGCAGGCGGCGGTGGCGCCGGTGTACGACATACGCGACGTGATGGCCGACGAGCAGTACCGGGCACTGGGCTCGATCACGGAGGTCGAGGACGAGGAACTGGGCACGGTGAAGATGCAGAACGTGCTCTTCCGGCTCTCCGAGACCCCGGGCGCGATCCGCTGGGCGGGCCGGCCGCACGGCGCGGACACCGACGCGGTGCTGGCCGGTCTCGGGCTGACCGGTGCGGAGATAGCCGGGCTGCGCGACGAGGGGGCGGTGTGAGGGCGCCGCGCGCGTCCGCCGTCGCGGCGGATCCGGCGGGCGCCGGCGGGCCGGGGGACGCCTGGGACACGTATCTCACCTGGCTGTACGTGCCGGGGGACCGGCCCGCGGTGGTGGCCAAGGCGCTGCGCAGCGGCGCGGACGTGGTGCTGGTCGACCTGGAGGACGCGGTGGCGCCCGAGCGCAAGGCGTACGCGCTGGCGGCCACCGCCGAGCTGCTGGCAGAACCGCGCCCTGGGCCGGTGCCGGTGCACGTCCGCGTCAACGCCCTGGCCGGCCCGCTGGCGGACGGCGAACTGCGCACGCTGGCCCCGCTCCCGGGCCTGGCAGGGCTCCGGCTGCCGAAGACCGGCGGCCGGGAGGAGGTCCTGCGCGTGGCAACGGCCGCCCTGACGGCCCGCGCCGGCGCCCCCGTACCGGCGCCGGCGGACCGCTCACCCGGCACCGGACCCGGCCCCGGCACCGCGGGCCAGGACGGCGAGGCCGGCACGGCGGGCCCGTATCCCGGCGGCGCCCCCGCCCACACCCCCGCGCCCGGCGGACGGCCCGGTCCCGCCGGGGCGGACGGCCTCCCCGCGCCGCCCCTCGGCCACGCCGCCACCGGCGGCGTCCCGCCCCTCTACCCGCTCCTCGAATCCGCCCTCGGCATCGAGCGCGCCTACGAGATCGCCGCCGCGCACCCCGCCGTGCGCGGCATCGCCCTCGGCGAGGCCGACCTGCGGGCCGAGCTGGGCGTCGCCGACGACGCGGGGCTGGCCTGGCCGCGCAGCCGCGCCGTCGTCGCCGCCCGGGCCGCGGGCCTCGCCCCGCCGGCCCAGTCGGTCTACCCGGACGTCGCCGACCTCGACGGACTCGCCCGCTCCTGCGCGGCCGGACGGGCCCTGGGCTTCCTGGGCCGTACGGCGATACACCCGCGCCAACTGCCCGTGATCGAGAAGGCGTTCCTGCCCACCCCGCAAGAGGTCGAACGGGCCGGGGAGATCGTCGCGGCCGCGGCCGCGGACGCCGGCGCCCTCGCGCTGCCGGACGGCCGCTTCGTCGACGCCGCCGTGGTCGCCGAGGCCCGCCGCACCCTCCGGCTGGCCCGCCGCCGCACCGCCTGACACGCCGACGCCCCGGCCGGGGGTCCGGCCGGGGCGGTGGCGGCGGTACGGGCGCGGCGCCCCGCGGGGGCGGGCGCGAGCGCTCAGCTCAGGGCCGACAGCGCCTCGTTGAGGGTCTGCGACGGACGCATGACGGCCGCGGCCTTCTCCGGGTCGGGCTGGTAGTAGCCGCCGATGTCGGCCGGCTTGCCCTGCACCGCCAGCAGCTCCTCGACGATCTTCTCCTCCCGCTCCGCCAGCGTCGCCGCCAGCGGCGCGAACGC
This sequence comes from Streptomyces sp. NPDC004134, assembly GCF_042874195.1. Taxonomy (NCBI): domain Bacteria; kingdom Bacillati; phylum Actinomycetota; class Actinomycetes; order Kitasatosporales; family Streptomycetaceae; genus Streptomyces; species Streptomyces sp. NPDC004134. The sequence goes on from NZ_JBIAMS010000003.1 coordinate 356,112, forward strand.
CTCCGCGAGCTTCGCGTCCGCGGTCTGGCCCGCCAGCTCCTGCGCCCAGTACAGCGCGAGGTAGAAGTGGCTGCCGCGGTTGTCGATGCCGCCGACGCGGCGGGTGGGCGACTTGTTCTCGTTGAGGAACGTCGCCGTCGCCCGGTCCAGGGTGTCGGCGAGGACCTGGGCGCGGGCGTTGTCCGTCGTCTGCGCCAGGTGCTCGAAGGAGACGGCCAGCGCCAGGAACTCGCCGAGGCTGTCCCAGCGCAGGTAGTCCTCCTTGACGAGCTGCTGCACGTGCTTGGGCGCCGAGCCGCCGGCGCCGGTCTCGAAGAGGCCGCCGCCGTTCATGAGCGGGACGACGGAGAGCATCTTGGCGCTGGTGCCCAGCTCCAGGATGGGGAAGAGGTCGGTGAGGTAGTCGCGCAGCACGTTGCCCGTGACCGAGATGGTGTTCTCGCCGCGGCGGATCCGCTCCAGCGACAGCGCCATCGCGTCGGCCGGGGCGAGGATGCGGATGTCGAGGCCCTCGGTGCCGTACTCCGGCAGGTACTCCCGCACCTTGGCGATCAGCCGGGCGTCGTGCGCCCGGTCCTCGTCCAGCCAGAAGACGGCCGGGTCGCCGGTGGCGCGCGCGCGGGTGACGGCGAGCTTGACCCAGTCGCGGATCGGCGCGTCCTTGGTCTGGCACATGCGGAAGATGTCGCCCTCGGCGACCGGCTGCTCCAGCACGACGGCGCCGGCCGCGTCGACGACGCGTACGGTGCCGGGCGCGGCCGCCTCGAAGGTCTTGTCGTGGCTGCCGTACTCCTCCGCCTTCTGCGCCATCAGGCCGACGTTGGGCACCGAGCCCATCGTCGCCGGGTCGAAGGCGCCGTGGGCGCGGCAGTCGTCGATGACGACCTGGTAGATGCCCGCGTAGCTGCTGTCCGGGATGACGGCGAGGGTGTCGGCCTCGGCGCCGTCGGGGCCCCACATGTGGCCGGAGGTACGGATCATCGCGGGCATCGAGGCGTCCACGATGACGTCGCTGGGGACGTGCAGGTTGGTGATGCCGCGGTCGGAGTCGACCATCGCCAGCGCCGGGCCCTCGGCCAGCTCGCCGTCGAACGACGCCTTGATCTCGGCGCCCTCGGGCAGCGCGTCGAGGCCGGCGAGGATGCCGCCGAGCCCGTCGTTCGGGGTCAGGCCCGCGGCGGCCAGCGTCGCGCCGTAGCGCGCGAACGTCCGGGGGAAGAAGGCCCGTACCGCGTGGCCGAAGACGATGGGGTCGGAGACCTTCATCATCGTGGCCTTCAGGTGCAGCGAGAACAGCACGTCGTCGGTCTTCGCGCGGGCGACCTGCTCGCCGAGGAACGCGCGCAGCGCCTCCACGTGCATCACGGAGGCGTCGACCACCTCGCCGGCGAGCACCGGCACCGCCTCGCGCAGCACCTCGGTGGTGCCGTCGGCGCGGGCCAGCTCGATGCGCAGGCTGCCGTCGCGCTCGACGACCGCGGACTTCTCGGTGGAGCGGAAGTCGTCGGCGATCATGTGCGCGACGTTCGTCTTCGACTCCGGGGTCCACGCGCCCATGCGGTGCGGGTGGTTGCGGGCGTAGTTCTTCACCGAGGCGGGGGCGCGGCGGTCGGAGTTGCCCTCGCGCAGCACGGGGTTGACGGCGCTGCCCTTGACCTTGTCGTAGCGGGCGCGGATGTCGCGCTCCTCGTCGGTCTTGGGCTCGTCCGGGTAGTCCGGCAGGTCGTAGCCGTGCGCGCGCAGCTCGGCGACGGCGGCCTTGAGCTGCGGGATGGACGCCGAGATGTTCGGCAGCTTGATGATGTTCGCCTGCGGCGTCTGCGCCAGCGCGCCCAGTTCGGCGAGCGCGTCGGGCACCTGCCGGCCGGCCGGCAGCCGCTCCGGGAACTGGGCGAGGATCCGTCCGGACAGGGAGATGTCGCGGGTCTCCACCTCGACCCCGGCGGTCGCGGCGTACGCCTGGACCACCGGCAGGAACGAGTACGTGGCCAGGGCCGGGGCCTCGTCGGTGTGGGTGTAGATGATCGTCGATGCTGATTCGGTCACCGGGTGCTCCAGTCCGCGTCGCTGCTCTGCCGGATTGCTTGATATCAAGATATCCCCTGGGTGCCTGGCGCCGGACAGCGCCCTCGGCCGCGGGCCGGGTAGAGATGCGTCACACCGGGTCCGGGACCCGGAAGGCGCCCTCGGGGGACCGGATAGGCTCCCGGAACCGACACTCCCGGGGGGGACCCGTCTCATGCGCGGACTGCGAATCTTGCTGGTGGTGTGCCTTGTGCTCGGGGTGCTCTTCGTCGCCGCCGACCGGCTGACCGTCTTCATAGCGGAGGGGAAGGTCGCGGAGAAGATCCAGGCCAGGCAGGGCCTGGAGGGCAGCACCGAGGTGTCCATCAACGGCTTCCCGTTCCTCACCCAGATCTACGGCAAGCACCTCGACGACGTCGACGTCACCATGACCGGCATCCGCGCCGACCCGGCCGCCGCCGGCACCGGCGAGCGGCTGATGATCTCCGAGTTCAGCGTGGACCTCAGCGGCGTCGAACTGGACGGCGACTACGGCGGCGCGACCGCCGAGAGCGCCGAGGGCTCCGCCGTCATCACGTACGAGGCGCTGTCGGTCGTGGCCGGGCTGAAGGGCGTCAGCTTCGCCTACGGCGGCGAAGGCAAGGTGAAGGTCACCGCGAGCGCGGCGGCGCTGAACGCGCCCGAGCCGGCCGAGGTGCTCTCCACCGTCAGCACCGAGGGCGGCGACACCATCCGGCTGGAGGCGGACGAGGTCCCCGCGGCCGGCGTGCCCGGCGCCGAGGAGGCGGTGCGCGATGCCGTCGACCTCGACCGGCGGGTCGGCGGGCTGCCGGACGGCGTACGGCTGGAGATGGTCACGGCGACCGCGGACGGCATCGTCGTCGACGTGACGGGCGAAGGGATCCGCGTCGCGGGCTGACCGGGCTGACCGGGCGGCTCAGGCGAGGTTCACCAGGAAGTCGTGGCACGCCTGCTCGCAGCGGCGGCACGCCGCCGCCCGCTCGGCCGCCCCCGGCGCCTCGGCCGCCAGCCGCTCGTAGTCCTCGGCGCACGCCGCGCACGTCGACGCGCACAGCTCGACCTGGGCCCGCAGCCCCGGCGCGTCGTGCCGGCCGTGCTGCGAGAGCATCCGCGCGGTCTGCTCGCACACGTCCGCGCACCGCAGGTCCAGCCGCTGCACCGCGCCCGGCTCGGCCGCGCCCGCGGGCTGCAGGCAGGCCGTCGCGCACTCCGCGCACGCCTGCGCGCAGACGAAGCCGTCCTCGATGTAGCGGACGAGGGCCTCACGATCGAGTTCGTCGGCCGAAACGGCCACCTGGATCGCCTCTTTCACCGTGACCTTCCGCCTTTCTGCTCTCAGCCCACGGGACCGGGCTGCGGATTCGGCTCCGGCACCGGGTCGGGCCCGGGCGGCCGGGGGATCGGATCCGGCTCCGGCGGCGGCTGCGGTACGGGCCCCGGCCCCGGTCCCGGCCCGGGACCCGGCCCCGGCCCGGGGCGCGGATCCGGGCCTGGGCCGGGCGGCGCGGGGGGCGTCGGCGGCGGCATCGGCGGTACGGGGTCGGGCTCCCGGCCGGCCGCCGGGGCCCGGCGGTTCCCGGTGGTCGCTGCCGGCACCCGGGTCGGCTGCGTCGACATGTCGTCCTCCCGTGACGGGGCGTGCGTGTGTGTCCGTTGCGGTCAAGGGGGCGGGTGCCCCGCCGCACCCCGCTTCACGCCCCCGCGCCGCCAGATCCGCCCGATTGCCGCCACGGCGGAGCCGTCCGCCCGGCCGCGTGCCGCCCCGCCGCCCGGCTCCTCGTACGATCGCACCGGCCTGCCGCGGCCGGCCCGGACGATCCGTCCGGGGGCGATACAGCGGCCACGTGGGACACTCAAGTACGTGCGTTTCCTGAATGACTCTCCCGCCCCGTACGACCTCACGTACGACGACGTGTTCATGGTCCCCCGCCGCTCCGGCGTGGGCTCCCGCCAGGCCGTGGACCTGTCCTCCGCCGACGGCACCGGCACCACCATCCCGCTCGTCGTCGCCAACATGACGGCCGTCGCCGGCCGCCGGATGGCCGAGACCGTGGCCCGCCGCGGCGGGCTCGTCGTCATCCCGCAGGACATCCCCATCGACGTCGTCACCGAGGTCGTCTCCTGGGTCAAGCAGCGCGACCTGGTGCTCGACACGCCCATCGTGCTCGGCTCCCACTCCACCGTCGCCGACGCGCTGGCGCTGCTGCCCAAGCGGGCGCACGGCGCGGCCGTCGTCGTCGAGGACGGCCGGCCGGTCGGTGTCGTCACCGAGGCCGACCTGAACGGCGTGGACCGCTTCACCCAGCTCTCGGAGGTCATGTCCCGCGAGCTGCTCACCCTCGACGCGGACATCGACCCGCGCGAGGCGTTCAACCGGCTGGACGCCGCCCACCGCAGGCTGGCGCCCGCCGTCGGCCCCGACGGGCGGCTCGTCGGCCTGCTCACCCGCAAGGGCGCCCTGCGGGCCACGCTCTACACCCCCGCCACCGACGCCCGCGGCCGGCTGCGCGTCGCCGCCGCCGTGGGCATCAACGGCGAGGTCGCCGGCCGCGCCCGGCAGCTCCTGGACGCGGGCGTCGACACCCTCGTCGTGGACACCGCGCACGGCCACCAGGAGCAGATGATCCACGCGCTGCGCGCCGTGCGCGCCCTGGACCCCGGGGTGCCGGTGGTGGCGGGCAACATCGTCGCCGCCGAGGGCGTACGCGACCTCGTCGAGGCGGGCGCCGACATCGTCAAGGTCGGCGTCGGGCCCGGCGCGATGTGCACCACCCGCATGATGACCGGCGTCGGCCGCCCGCAGTTCTCCGCCGTGCTTGAGTGCGCCGCCGAGGCGCGCAGGCTCGGCAAGCACGTGTGGGCCGACGGCGGCGTGCGGCACCCCCGCGACGTCGCGATGGCGCTGGCCGCCGGCGCCTCCAACGTCATGATCGGCTCCTGGTTCGCCGGCACCTACGAGTCCCCGGGCGACCTCCAGCAGACCGCCGACGGGCGGCTGTACAAGGAGAGCTTCGGCATGGCCTCGGCGCGCGCCGTCCGCGGCCGCACGGTCGAGGAGTCCGCGTACGACCGCGCCCGCAAGGGGCTCTTCGAGGAGGGCATCTCCACCTCGCGGATGTTCCTGGACCCGGCCCGGCCCGGCGTCGAGGACGTCATCGACGCCGTCGTCGCGGGCGTGCGCAGCGCGTGCACCTACGCCGGGGCGGCGACGCTTGAGGAGTTCCACGAGCGGGCCGTCGTCGGCGTGCAGAGCGCCGCGGGGTACGCCGAGGGCAAGCCGCTGCACGCGAGCTGGCAGTAGCCGCCCGCCGGGCCCCTGCACCGGGCCGGCCGCGCCGGGAGCGGCCCGGCCGGCCGTGGTGTACTGCGGACATGCGACTCGACGAGCTGGACGAGCGGATCGTGCGCGCCCTCGCCGAGGACGCCCGCCGCACCTACGCCGACATCGGCGCCGAGGTCGGCCTGTCCGCGCCCGCGGTCAAGCGGCGCGTGGACAGGCTGCGCGCCGCCGGCGCCATCACCGGCTTCACCGTACGGGTCGACCCCGCCGCGCTCGGCTGGGCCACCGAGGGCTACGTCGAGCTGTACTGCCGCTCCAACACCGGCCCCGGCGACATCCGCCGCGCGCTCTCGCGCTACGCCGAGGTGGCCGCCGCCTCCACGGTCACCGGCGACGCCGACGCCATCGTGCAGATCTTCGCCACCGACATGCGCCACTTCGAGGACGTGCTGGAACGGATCGCGGGCGAGCCCTTCGTCGAGCGCACCAGATCGGTCCTCGTCCTCTCCCCGCTCGTCCGCCGCTACGCCCCCGACCCGCCGAGCTGAGCCGCACCGACCCGGCACGCAACGGATCACCGCCTGAGCCCGCACAGGCGCAACGAATCGCCTGGTCGGACGCAATCGACCGGCCTTGTTCCGGGCCTCGCGCAGGACGTACCGTCGGGGGAAACGGACCCACCACCCGCCTGCGAGGTTGCCCATGGCGCCGCTGCGCACCGCCCTGCTCCAGGGGCCGGCCGGGGTGCCCCCGAGCAGACGGGACGCCCTCGCCGCCCTGGAGGCCGCCGCCCGGACCGCCGCCGCCGGGGGCGCACGGCTGCTCGTCGCCTCCGAGCTGTTCCTCAGCGGGTACGCGACCGACCCCGCGGGCCGCGCCGAGCCGGCCGACGGCCCCGGTGCCCGCGCCGTCGCCGGGATCGCCGCCGACCACGGCCTGTCCATCGCCTACGGCTATCCGGAGCGGGACGGCTCCGACGTGTACAACGCCGTCCAGCTCGTCTCCCCGTACGGCTATGCGCTGGCCAACTACCGCAAGACGCACCTCTTCGGCGACTTCGAGCGCAAGTTCTTCACCCCCGGCGACACCCCCGTGGTCCAGGCCGACGTCGACGGCATCCGCGTCGGCATCCTGATCTGCTACGACGTGGAGTTCCCCGAGCCGGTGCGGGCGCACGCCCTGGCCGGCAGCGAGCTGCTGCTCGTGCCCACCGCGCTGATGCGCCCGTACGAGATCGTGCCCCGCACCCTCGTCCCGGCCCGCGCCTACGAGAGCCAGCTCTACGTCGCGTACGTCAACCGCGTCGGCGCCGAGGGCGAGCACCACTTCGCCGGGCTGAGCTGCCTGGCCGCACCCGACGGCACGGTGCGCGCCCGCGCCGGGCACGACGGTGAGGACCTGCTGCTCGCCGACGTCGACCCGGCCCGGATCGCCGCCGCCCGCCGCGACAACACCTATCTCGCGGACCTGAGGCCCGAGTTGTACGCCTGACGCCCCGCGCCGAAGCCCGCACCCGCAGCCCGCGGAACCGGCACCCGTACCCACGCACGCCCCGGCGGCGGCCCCGCGCCGCCCTGCCCGCACGCCCGAGGAGCCCCGCCCGATGACGTCCACCGTGCCCACCGCCGTCCACCCCGCGGGGGAGGAGACCGCCCGGCGGCCGATCACGATGTTCGGTCCCGACTTCCCCTTCGCGTACGACGACTACCTCGCCCACCCCGCCGGGCTCGGCCAGATACCGGCGACCGAGCACGGCACCGAGGTCGCCGTGATCGGCGGCGGGCTCTCCGGCCTCGTCGCCGCGTACGAGCTGATGAAGATGGGCCTGAAGCCGGTGGTCTACGAGGCGGACCGGATCGGCGGCCGGCTGCGTACCGAGACGTTCCCCGGCTGCGACCCCGCGCTCACCGCCGAGATGGGCGCGATGCGCTTCCCGCCGTCGTCCACGGCGCTGCGGCACTACATCGACCTCGCGGGCCTTGCGACCCGCCCGTTCCCCAACCCGCTGGCCCCCGGCACCCCTTCGACCGTCGTCGACCTCAAAGGCGAGTCCCACTACGCCCGCACCATCGAGGACCTGCCGCAGGTCTACCGCGACGTCGCCGCCGCCTGGGCGGACTGCCTGGAAGAGGGCGCGGACTTCAGCGCCATGAACCGCGCCATCCGCGAGCGCGACGTGCCGCGGATCCGCGAGCTGTGGGCGGCGCTGGTCGAACGGCTCGACAACCAGACGTTCTACGGCTTCCTCTGCGACTCCGCCGCCTTCCGCTCCTTCCGGCACCGGGAGATCTTCGGCCAGGTCGGCTTCGGCACCGGCGGCTGGGACACCGACTTCCCCAACTCGATCCTGGAGATCCTGCGCGTCGTCTACACCGAGGCCGACGACGACCACCACGGCATCGTCGGCGGCAGCCGGCAGTTGCCGCTGCGGCTCTGGGACCGCGCACCCGGCAAGCTCGTGCACTGGCCGCAGGGCACCTCGCTGGCCACCCTGCACGCGGGCGGGGCGCCCCGCCCGGCGGTCACCCGCCTCGCCCGCGCCGCCGGCGAGCGGATCACCGTCACCGACTCCGCCGGCGACGTACGCACCTACCGGGCCGCGGTCTTCACCGCCCAGTCCTGGATGCTGCTCTCGAAGATCGACTGCGCCGACGAGCTGCTGCCCATCGACCACTGGACCGCCGTCGAACGCACCCACTACATGGCCTCGTCCAAGCTCTTCGTGCCCGTGGACCGGCCGTTCTGGCTGGATCCGGCCGTCGACGACCAGGGGCGGCCGACCGGGCGCGACGTGATGTCCATGACGCTCACCGACCGCATGACCCGCGGCACCTACCTGCTGGACGAGGGACCGGACGGCCCGGCGGCGATCTGCCTGTCGTACACCTGGTGCGACGACAGCCTGAAGTGGCTGCCGCTGCCGGCCGAGGAGCGGATGGAGGTCATGCTGAAGTCGCTCGGCGAGATCTACCCGGGCGTCGACATCAGGAAGCACGTCATCGGCCCGCCCGTGACGGTCTCCTGGGAGGACGAGCCGTACTTCATGGGCGCGTTCAAGGCCAATCTGCCCGGCCACTACCGCTACCAGCGGCGGCTGTTCACCCACTTCATGCAGGAGGCGCTGCCCGAGGGCAAGCGCGGGCTGTTCCTGGCCGGCGACGACATCTCCTGGACGGCGGGCTGGGCCGAGGGCGCGGTGCAGACCGCGCTGAACGCGGTGTGGGGCGTGATGCGGCACTTCGGCGGCGCCACCGATCCGGCCAACCCCGGGCCGGGCGACGTCTTCGACGCCATCGCCCCGGTGGAGCTGCCGGAGGACTGACGACGACGGCGGCCGGGCGCCCGGTCCGTACGGCAGGAGCGAGCCGCCGCGCCACGGACCGGCCGCCCGGCTCGGTCGCGGAGAAGTCGCCCGGCGAAGTCGCCCGGCTCAGTCGTCCCGCCGGCCGCCGAGCGGCACCAGCAGGCAGCGCGAGACCAGCCCCACCGACTGATCCAGCCGCTCGCCGAACTCCTCGACCACCTCCGGCAGTCCGCGCAGCCGCCACAGCACCCGGGCCGCCGCCCACGCCGCGTCCCGCGCGCGCTCCAGGCTCCAGGCACCCGCGAGGTGGGTGAGCGGATCCGCCACGTCCAGCAGATCGGGGCCCGGCATGAGCCGCTCGCGGATGCGCTCCTCCAGCCGTACGAGCAGCTCGCCCACCCGCTCGTAGTCGCCTTCCACGTCCTCGGGTTCGCGCTCCAGCGCGCGGCAGGTGGCGACGACGGCGAGCGGGAGGTCGTAGCCGATATGGGCGTTGATGCCGGCGAGCGCGAACTGCAGGGTGTGCACGCCGCGATGGCGGCGCGCCTCGAACAGCGGCCGCCAGCACGCCGGCGCGCGGCGGCCCGCCGCGTCGTCGTCCACCGCGGCCAGGAACCGGCCGGCGAAGTCCGCCGCGAGTCCGGCGGCCGCGGTCCTGTCGGCGAAGCCGCCGGCCGCCAGGTGCTGCCGCACCTCGTCGGTCACCGCGACATAGACCGAGGTGAAGACCGCCACCCCGTCGCGCCCGGGCAACTCGCACGCCAGCGCGCGCATCCGTTCTGCGGCGGTGTCGAGGGCGCCGGAGGCCGCCGTGTCCTGCACAGACGTCATGGCGGTCACCCTGGCAGCCGGGGGACCGCGCGGCCATCACCCGCCCGGGCGGGGCCCGGAGCACCCCTCGTACGAGTGGTGCCCGCCGTCCCGCCCGGACCCCGCAAGGCCGCGCGCAGGTGATCCAGCCCACAGGATCCGGCGGATTGACCGCCGCCGGGGCGTGGCAGACTGGAGGCGTACCAGTGACGTACGCGCACTCCGGGGTCGGTGAAAATCCGAACCGGCGGTTACAGTCCGCGACCCGGCCGCTGCCAGCGGCCGGTTGACCAGGTGAAATTCCTGGACCGACGGTGAAAGTCCGGATGGGAGGCAGTGCGCGGCGGGATGCCACAGGTGCGCCGCCGGCGGCGGCCCGCCCCTTTCCGGGCGGTCCACCCGTTTCCCGGCCGGCGCTCCGGTGATCGCATTCCGTGACTGTCGTGAAGACAGGCCCCGGAGTCCGTGCCCGACGAGGCAGGAGGACCCGGTGGCCACCCCAGCCGAAGCGCAGGCCATGCGCCGCGCCATCGCGCTCGCCTCCGGGGCGCTCGGCGACACCAGCCCCAATCCCGTCGTCGGCTGCGTGATCCTCGATGCCGCGGGACACCCCGCGGGGGAGGGCCACCACGCCCGCGCCGGCGGCCCGCACGCCGAGGTCGCCGCGCTGGCCGACGCGGGGGAGCGGGCCCGCGGCGGCACCGCCGTCGTCACCCTCGAACCCTGCAGCCACACCGGCCGCACCGGCCCCTGCGTCCGCGCGCTCGCCGAAGCCGGCGTCGTCCGCGTCGTCTACGCCGTCGCCGACCCCACCCCCGCGGCCGGCGGCGGAGCCGCCGCGCTCGCCGCCGCCGGTATCGAGGTCGAGGGCGGCCTGCTCGCCGACGAGGCCGCCGCCGGGAACGAGCCGTGGCTGACCTCCGTGCTCCGCGGCCGCCCCTACGTGCTGTGGAAGTACGCCGCCACCCTCGACGGCCGCAGCGCCGCCGCCGACGGCACCAGCCGCTGGATCACCTCGCCTGCCGCCCGCGCCGATGTCCACCGGCTGCGCGCCGAGGCCGACGCCGTCGTCGTCGGCTCCGGCACCCTGCGCGCCGACGACCCGCAGCTCGCCGTCCGCGGGCCCCGCGCCGAGGCCGGTGTCACCCAGCCGCTGCGCGTCGTCGCCGACACCGAGGGCACCGCGCTCACCCCCGGAGCCAGGATCCTCGACGGCGCCGCCCCGACCCTCGTCGCCGTGGCCGCCGACGCCGCGGACTCCGCCGCCGGCCGCCTCACCGCCGTCCTCGACGCCGCCGCGGCCAGCGCCGGCCGCCGCGCCGACGTGGTGCGGCTGCCGCGCGCCGCCGGCGGCCGCGGGCTCGACGTCGCCGCGCTGCTCGCGGCGCTGTACGGGCGGGACGTGCGCTCCGTACTGCTGGAGGGCGGCCCCACCCTCGCCGGGGCGTTCCTCGCCGCCGGCGTCGTCGACCGGGTCGTCTGCTACCTCGCTCCCGTCCTGCTGGGCGCCGGGCCCGCCGCGCTCGCCGACGCCGGAATCGGAACGATCGGCGAGGCGTTGCGCCTCGATGTGACCGCCGTCGACCACCTCGGCCCCGACCTCCGGCTGACCGCCGTGCCGGGTCCCGCGCCCGAGCCGCCCGCCATCAAGGAGAGCTGACGTTGTTCACCGGAATCGTTGAAGAGCTCGGCGAGGTCGTCGCCGTCGAGGAACTGCCCGACGCCGCCCGCTTCCGGCTCCGCGGCCCCGTCGTCACCGAGGGCGCCCGGCACGGCGACTCCATCGCCGTCAACGGCGTGTGCCTGACCGTCGTCGGCCACGAGGGCGCGGAGTTCACCGCCGACGTGATGGCCGAGACGCTGGACCGCTCCAGCCTCGGCGGCCTCGGCCCCGGCGACCGCGTCAACCTGGAGCGCCCCACGGCCGTCGGCGGGCGCCTAGGCGGTCACCTGGTGCAGGGCCACGTGGACGGCACCGGCGAGATCACGGCGCGCAAGACCTCGGACAACTGGGAGATCGTCACCGTCTCGCTGCCGGCCGGTCTCGCCCGCTATGTCGTGGAGAAGGGCTCCATCACCGTCGACGGCGTCAGCCTCACCGTCGTGGAGGCGGGCCCCGACTTCTTCACGATCAGCCTCATCCCCACGACGCTCGCGCTGACCACCCTCGGCTTCAAGCAGCCGGGGGACCGGGTCAACCTGGAGGTCGACATCGTCGCCAAGTACGTCGAGCGGCTCGTCGCCCCGCACGCGGCCCGCGCGGGCGGAGCGCGGGAATGAGCGCCCTGGACTCCCTCAACGGCGTGGCCTTCTCGGTGTTCGGCGAGGACATCAAGTGGGCCGACATGACCGGCAACGTGCTGGGCCTGGGGGCCCTCGCGCTCGGCTGGCGCCGCTCCGTGGCGGTCTGGCCCGCCCAGTTGCTCTCCGGCGCGGTGCTCGTCGTCGCGTACGCCTCCGCCGGCCTCACCGGCGGCGTCGGCAAGCAACTGCTCGTCGTCGGCGTCTCGCTGTGGGGCTGGGCGCAGTGGACGCGCGGCCGGCGCGAGAGCGGGGCGATACAGGTGCGCTTCGCCACCTGGGCCGAACGCGCCTGGCTCGTCGGCGCCACCGCGGCCGGCACCACCGCCGTCGCCCTGCTCTTCCTCGCCTTCCCGTCGCTGTCCTGGAACCCCTGGCCGGACGCCTACCTGTTCACCGGCTCCGTCGCCGCCATGATCGCCATGGCCCGCGGCTGGATCGAGTTCTGGTTCGCCTGGCTCGCCGTCGACGCGGTCGGCGTCCCCCTCGCGTACTCCGGCGACCTGAAGTTCTCCGCCCTCGTGTACGTCGTCTACGGCGTCGTCGTCCTCCTCGGCCTGCGCGCCTGGTGGACCGCGAGCCGCCGCACCGCCCCGCCCGCCGCCGGGCGGCCGGAGGCACTGGAAGGAGCCGCCGCATGACCGCTCTTACGGCCTGGCAGCCCGCCGGGGACGTGGAAGATCTCCGCCTCGACCCGGTCGAGCGCGCGATAGAGGAGATCGCCGCCGGCCGGCCCGTGGTCGTCGTGGACGACGAGGACCGCGAGAACGAGGGCGACCTCGTCGTCGCCGCCGAGCTGATCACGCCCGCCACCGTGGCGTTCATGATGCGCGAGTGCAGCGGCATGATCTGCATGCCGATGACGGGCGGGGAGCTGGACCGGCTCGGCATCCCGCAGATGGTCGAGCGGAACACCGAGTCCCTGCGCACCGCCTTCACCGTCACCGTGGACGCCTCCGCCGCCCACGGCGTCACCACCGGCATCTCCGCCTCGGACCGGGCGGCCACGATCCGGCTGCTCGCCGACCCCGCCGCCGTCGCCGCGGACTTCGTCCGCCCCGGGCACATCTTCCCGCTGCGCGCCCGCGAGGGCGGCGTGCTCGCCCGCAACGGGCACACCGAGGCGAGCGTGGACCTGGCGCGGCTCGCCGGGCTGCGGCCGGCCGCCGCGATCGTGGAGATCGCCGGCGAGGACGGCGAGATGCTGCGGCTGCCGCAGCTCGTGCCGTTCGCCCGCAGGCACGGCTTCGCGATCATCTCGATCGCCGACCTCGTCGAGTTCCGCAGGACCGCCGTGCCCGCCCCGGCGGACCCGGAGACCCCGGCGGGCCCCGCCTCCGCCGGGTCTCCTGCCGCGCCCGCGCCCGCGGACGGCCCCGCCGTGCGCCGCGAGGCCGAGACCCGGCTGCCCACCGCGTACGGCGACTTCACCGCGTACGGCTACCGCTCGGCGGCCGACGGCGTCGAGCACATCGCCCTGGTCATGGGCGACGTCGGCGGGGACAGCCGCGACGAACTCGACGAACTCGACGAACTCGACGAACTCGACGAAGGGGTGCTCGTACGCCTCCACTCCGAGTGCCTGACCGGCGACGTCTTCGGCTCCCAGCGCTGCGACTGCGGCCCCCAGCTCCACGCCTCGCTGCGCCGCGTCGCCGCCGAGGGCCGCGGCGTCGTGATCTACCTGCGCGGCCACGAGGGCCGCGGCATCGGCCTGCTGTCCAAGCTGCGCGCGTACGAGCTCCAGGAGCGCGGCCGCGACACCCTCGACGCCAACCTGGAGCTGGGTCTGCCCGCCGACGCCCGCGACTACGCCGCCGGCGCCCGGATGCTCGCCGACCTCGGCGTCACCTCCGTGCGTCTCATGACCAACAACCCGGAGAAGGTCGACGCCCTGCTCCGCCACGGCCTGACCGTCACCGGCCGGGAGCCCACCCCCGTCGAGGCCGGCGAGCACAACCTGCGCTACCTGCGCACCAAGCGCGACCGCATGGGCCACCACCTGCCGTGGCTGGACGGCGCGCCCGTCGCGGTGTGCAGCAACCAGTGACCCCGTAGCGGCACCGTTTCCCGAACACCCCGCACATCCGTACAGCACAGCGAACGAGGAGAGCCGTGAGCGGCAAGGGCGCACCAGAACTGACCGTGAAGAACTGCGAGGACCTGCGGGTCGCCGTCGTCGCCGCGCTCTGGCACGAGCAGGTGATGGACGGGCTCGTCGACGGCGCCCTGCGCGCCCTCGGCGAGCTGGGCATCGCCGAGCCCACCCTGCTGCGCGTGCCCGGCAGCTTCGAGCTGCCCGTGGCCGCCAAGGCGATGGCCGGCCGCGGCTACGACGCCGTCGTCGCCCTCGGCGTCGTCATCCGCGGCGGCACCCCGCACTTCGACTACGTGTGCCAGGGCGTCACCCAGGGCCTGACCGGCGTCGGCGTGGAAACCGGCGTGCCCGTCGGCTTCGGCGTGCTCACCTGCGACACCGAGGAGCAGGCGCTCGCCCGCGCCGGGCTCGCGGACTCCGTGGAGGACAAGGGCCACGAGGCGGCCACCGCCGCCGTGGCCACCGCCACGGCGCTGCGCGGCGTCGCCGAACCCTGGCGCTGAGCGGCCCCGCGGACCCCGTAGACTTGGGCCCACCATGGCCAGCAAGACATTCGAGGAGCTCTTCGCGGAGCTCCGCCAGAAGGCCGCCACCGGCGACCCCGCCACCTCCCGCACCGCCCAGCTCGTCGAGCAGGGCGTGCACGCCATCGGCAAGAAGGTGGTCGAGGAGGCGGCGGAGGTCTGGATGGCCGCCGAGCACGAGGGCGAGGAGCGCACCGCGGAGGAGATCTCCCAACTCCTCTACCACCTTCAGGTGATGATGGTCGCCCGGGGCATCTCCCTGGACGACGTCTACGCCCACCTCTGACGCCCGTACGCACCCGTCAGCCGACCCGGCAGAACAGGAAGAGTCACGACCATGCTGCGCATCGCCGTCCCCAACAAGGGTTCCCTCGCCGAGCCTGCGTCGGCGATGCTCCATGAGGCCGGCTACCGGCAGCGTACGGACCGCCACGAACTGGTGCTCACCGACGCCGGCAACGACGTCGAGTTCTTCTTCCTGCGCCCCCGCGACATCGCCGTCTACGTCGGCTCCGGCCGCCTGGACATCGGCATCACCGGCCGCGACCTGCTGCTCGACTCCGGCGCGAGCGCCGAGGAGATCATGCAGCTCGGCTTCGGCGCCTCCACCTTCCGCTACGCCACCCGCCCCGGCACCGCCGCGGGCGTCGCCGACTTCGGCGGCAAGACGGTGGCCACGTCCTTCTCCGGGCTGGTCGCCAAGCACCTGGCGGACAACGGCGTGGACGCCGACGTCGTCCACCTCGACGGCGCCGTGGAGACGGCGATCAAGCTCGGCGTCGCCGAGATCATCGCCGACGTCGTGGAGACCGGCACCACGCTGCGGCAGGCCGGCCTGGAGATCATCGGCGAGCCCATCCTCACCTCCGAGGCGATCGTCATCCGCGGCACCGGCTCGCCCCGCGAGGAGCCGAAGGTACGGCAGTTCCTGCGCCGGATGCAGGGCGTCCTCGTCGCCCGCAGGTACGTGATGATGGACTACGACATCCGCGCCGAGCACCTGGAGAAGGCGGTGGCCCTCACCCCCGGCCTGGAGTCGCCCACCGTCTCGCCGCTGCACCACGAGGGCTGGGTCGCCGTCCGCTCGATGGTGCCCACCGCGGACGCCCAGCGGATCATGGACGAGCTGTACGACCTGGGGGCGCGGGCCATCCTCACCACCACGATCCACGCCTGCCGCCTGTGAGCGCCGCCGACCTGCCGGTCACCTTCCGGCCCCACCGCACCCGGGTCGTCCTCGTCGGCGCCGGCCTGGTCATCTTCGCCACGCTCACCGCGATCGGCCTGACGCTGAGCCTGAACGTGGGGGAGCGGATCAGCTTCATCGTCGTCGGGCTGCTCTTCCTCGGCGGCCTGCTGCTGCTCGGCCGCCCCCACGTGGTCGCGGACGACGACGGCGTCACCGTCACCAACCTCACCCACCGCCGGCACCTGGCCTGGGCCGAGATCCTCCGCGTCAACCTGGGGCCCGGCGACCCCTGGGTCTCCCTGGACCTCGCCGACGGCACGAGCCTGCCGGTGATGGGCATCCAGCCGGGCATCGCCAGGGAGCAGGCCGAGCGGGACGCGCGGGCGCTCGCCGGGATGGCCGCGGAGCGCGGCACGGCCGGCGCCTGACCCTGCCCTGCGCCCCCGAGTCGTGTTTACTCTGGTGCCCAGGGCCCCCGAGGGGCCCTCCCGGAGCCTCGCGCACCGGGTCACCCGGCGACCCGAGGAGTGAGCCCCCCAGGGCGATGGACGGATCCTCCTGCAGTACCGGCGCCGCCTCCCGCGCGGAGGCGGCGCGATGATCACCTCACTGGCCCTGCTGGGCCTCGCGTTCCTGCTGATCCTGGCCAACGGCTTCTTCGTGGCGGCCGAGTTCGGCCTCGTCGCGGTGGAGCGCCCGCAGGCGGAGCGGGCCGCCGCGGCCGGCGACCGGCGGGCCGCCCGCGTCGTGGCCGCGCTCCGGCAGTTGTCGTTCCAGCTCTCCGGCACCCAGCTCGGCATCACCCTCACCTCGCTGGTGGTCGGCATGCTCGCCGAGCCCGCGCTCGGCCGGCTGCTGCGCGGGCCGCTGATCGCCGCCGGGCTGCCCGCGGGCGCGGTGCCGGGCACCGCGCTGGCCGCCGGGGTGCTGCTCGCCTCGGCGGCGCAGATGGTCCTCGGCGAGCTGGTGCCGAAGAACTGGGCGGTGTCCCGGCCGCTGGCCGTCGCCCGCTTCGTCGCCGGGCCGCAGACCGCGTTCTCGCGCTTCTTCCGCCCGCTCATCGCGCTGCTCAACACCGCCGCCAACCGGCTGGTGCGGCTGCTGGGCGTCGAGCCTGCCGAGGAGCTGGCGTCGGCCCGTACGCCCACCGAGCTGGGGTCGCTGGCGCGCAGTTCCGCGCAGGCCGGGATGATCGAGCCGGACGCCGCCGACCTGTTCGTCCGCACCCTCTCGCTCGGCGAGCTGACCGCGCAGCACGTGATGACCCCGCGGGTACGGGTGGTCGCGCTGCAGTCCTCCGCCACCGCCGCGGACGTCCTCAACCTCACCCGTGCCACCGGACTGTCCCGCTTCCCCGTCTACGCCGGCCGGCTGGACGAGGTCACCGGCATGGTCCACCTGAAGGACGCCCTCGCCGTCCCCGCCGCCCGCCGGGCGCGCACTCCCGTCGCACGGATCGCGGTGCCGCCGCTGCTGGTGCCGGGGACACTGCCGGCGCAGCCGCTGCTGGAGAAGCTGCGCGGCGGGCAGCCGATAGCCGTGGTCGTCGACGAGTACGGCGGCACCGCGGGCGTCGTGACGCTGGAGGACATCGTCGAGGAGCTGGTCGGCGAGGTCCGCGACGAGCACGACCGGGAGGTCGACGGCGTCCCCGACCTGCGGGCCACCCCCGCCGCCGACGGCCGCCCGGCGTGGGACGCCGACGGCGGCTGCCGCCTCGACGCGCTGCGCCGCATCGGGCTGACGGCGCCGGAGGGCCCGTACGAGACGGTGGCGGGGCTCGTCGCCGCGCTGCTCGGCCGGATTCCGGCGGCCGGTGACACGGCGGCGCTGCCGGGCTGGCGGCTCGTCGTACGGCACGTCGACCACCACCGGGCGGGGCTGGTACGGCTGGTGCGTACCGCAGGCGACGCGGCCACGGTGCCCGCCGCGGCGGGCCGGGGCGGGGCCGGGAGGAGAGCCGCGTGAGCGCGCTCCAACTGGCCTTCGCCGCGCTGCTGGTGCTGGCCAACGGGTTCTTCGTCGGCGCCGAGTTCGCCCTCGTCTCCGTACGCCGCAGCCAGATCGAGCCGTACGCCGCCGCCGGCTCCGCCCGCGCCCGCCGGGTGCTCCACGGCCTCGAGCACCTGCCGCAGATGATGGCCGCCGCGCAGTTCGGCATCACGGTCTGCTCGCTGACCCTCGGCGCGCTCGCCGAACCCGCCATCGCCTCGCTGCTGGAGCCGGCCTTCCACGCCGCCCACGTGCCGCACGGCCTCATCCACCCGCTCGGCTACGCCGTCTCGCTGGCGGTCGTCGTCTGCCTCCACCTCGTCGTCGGCGAGATGGTGCCCAAGAACCTCGCGCTGGCGGCGCCCGCCGCGGCGGCGCTGTGGCTCGCACCCGCGCTGGTCGCGTTCGCCCGGCCGTGCCGACCCGTCACTGCGCTGCTCGGCGCCCTGGCCCGGCACCTGCTGCGGCTGGTGCGGGTGGAGCCGCGCTCGGCGCTCACCAGCGTCTACACCACCGAGCAACTGACCGACCTGGTCGCCGACTCCCGCGACGCCGGGCTGCTCGGCGACGGCGAGCAGCGGCGGCTCAACGACGCGCTGGGCCTCGGCTCGCGGCCGGTGACCGACGTGCTGCTCGACCCCGGCTCGATGGTCGCCGTCACCGCCTCCGCCACCCCGCGCCAGGTCGAGGAGCTGACGGTGCGCACCGGCTACTCGCGCTTCCCGGTGCGCGACGCCGGCGGCACCGGCGCGACAGGACCCACGTACCTCGGCTATCTGCACGTGAAGGACGTCCTCGACCTGGACGAGCGCGAACGGGCCGTGCCCGCACACCTGTTCCGGCCGATGACCGTGCTGCGCCCGGAGCTGCCGCTGGACGACGCGCTGGCCGCGATGCGGCGCGGCGCCTCCCATCTGGCGGCGGTGGCCGATCCGGCGGCGCCGGGGCGGGTGCTGGGGCTGGTGACGCTGGAGGACGTGCTGGAGCTGCTGGTCGGCGAGGTACGGGACCCCGCCCACCGGCTGACGGTGCGGCAGCGCACGGCGGGCGGGACTGCCGCGGAGTCCGTGCCCACCTCGGTCGGCTGACCGGAGGCGGGCCGGGCTTCGGCCGTCGCCTGACCCGATCCTGCCCGATCCGGCCCGCCCCGGGCAGCGCGGCCGGGTCCGGGGGCCGGTCAGCCGGCGTCCGGGTCGGCCTTCGGCTCGCGGCCGGACAGTATCTCTCCGTACGCCTGCATCAGGTCCGGCAGCCGCAGCGTCGCCAGGTCCTCGCGGCCCGGCGGCCCCGGGTAGGCCGACAGCCGCAGGTCGCGGTAGGCGCAGCTCTTCTCGTACAGCGTGCGCAGGAAGCGGCCGTTGCCCAGCTCGTCGATCCAGCCCTGGTCGACGACGTGCGCGCAGATGCTGCGCAGCTCCTCGACCGACTCCTCGTCCCACTTGTCGCCGTTCTGCGCGGCCAGCACCTCGCCGATCGCGGTCAGCTCCAGCGGGCGGTAGCTGGGGAAGTCGACGCGCGTCGTGAAGCGGGACGTGAGGCCCGGGTTGCTGGAGAGCAGGCGGTCCATGCCCTTGGGGTAGCCGGCGAGGATGACCACGAGCCGGTCGCGGTTGTCCTCGGCGCGCTTGAGCAGCACCTGGAGGGCCTCGTCGCCGTACGCGTCGCCGCGGGAGTAGCCGACGCCCGCGAGGCTGTACGCCTCGTCGATGAAGAGCACGCCGCCGAGCGCCGAGTCGATCAGGTCGTTGGCCTTCACCGCGGTCTGGCCCAGGAACTCGCCGACGAGATCGGCCCGTCCGGCCTCCACCAGCCGGTCGCTGGCGAGCAGCCCGAGGGCGTAGAAGACCCGGCCCAGGATGCGCGCCACGGTGGTCTTGCCCGTACCGGAGGGGCCGGAGAAGACGAAGTGCCGCTTCGGCGGCTGCACCGGCAGGCCCTCGCCGGCCCGCAGCCGCGCCATGTTGAGCTGCGCCGACAGCGCCCGCACCTGCCGCTTGACGGGGTCGAGGCCCACCATCCGGTCGAGGTCGGCCAGCGCCTCGGCGAGCATCCCGGGGTCGGCGGCGGCCGGCTGGTGCGCGGAGCCCGCGTGCAGCGAGGCGCGCTCGCGCAGCACGCCCGAGCTCCCGGCGGGCGGCGGCGGGCGCAGCACCTCGTCGGCGGGCACCAGCTCCCGCCCGTCGGGTGCCGGGGGAGCGGGGTCGCCCGGCGCGGTCTCCTGCTCGGCGCCGCCGAGGGACACCGACGCCAGGCCCGGCACCGGGTCCAGGCCGTCGAAGTCGTCGAGCCCGTCGATGGCGGCGATCCGGGCCGCGGTGTCCATGAAGGAGGGGTCGATCCGGTGCACCGCGCGGTACAGCGGCAGCGCGGCGGCGCTGCGTCCTGAGCCCTCCTGCGCGCGGGCCAGCCAGTAGCGCAGCTCCTTGCGCTGCGGCTGCTCGCTGCGGCAGCGCATCAGCGCGGCGGCGAGCATCGGCACGGCCTGCCCGTACATCTCCAGCCGGACCCGCGCCATGCCGGCGAACAGCCCTGCCTCGATGCCCAGCAGCGGGTCGTCCGTCAGCGGCACGGTCAGCCGGACGAGCTGCTCCCAGTCCTTGACCAGGTACGCGCGGCAGGCGTGCAGGAAGCGCACCTGCGGGTCGGCCTCGGCCGGGGGACAGGCGGCGAGTGCCTGCTCCAGCTCGGCGACGTGCCGGCCGTCCAGCCAGTGCGAGGCGTGCGCGAGCAGCAGGTCGCGGCCGGAGTCGAGCACCGGCTGCACCCACCAGCCCAGCCAGTACCAGGAGTTGAGGGGGCGGCGGTGCCGGGCGCGCTGCTCGCCGAACCGGTCGCGGTGCCGGTACATCTCCAGCAGCGCCGTGGCGGTGTCCGCCCGCAGCGCGTGCAGTCCCAGCCAGGCGTCGGCCATCTGCGGGTCCAGCCGCACGGCGGACCTGAACTCCTCCTCGGCCCGGGTGTACGCGCCCATGGTGTAGGCGTCGACGCCGCGCAGCCAGGCGAGCTCCGCGGGGGCCTCGGGCCCGCGCGCGCCGTTGTCCATCACGTAGCCACCAACCGTTCCCCCGTGGATCTCCTCGGGTCGCTGGTCGGCCGTCTCTCGCGAACTCCCTTGCAGAACAGGGAAGTTGCAGCAAAGACGGCCTGCTCGCATGGTACCCGCGGCGGCGATGCGGGCCGACGGCTCGTATCGGACGCGCGCGCGGGAGACCCGGCCGCCCGCCGCGGTGACCGTGGGTGAGGGGCGGCCGGTACGTAAGTCATCCCATTGTTCCCTCTTGAGGACAGAACGAAGCCCCCGATCACGGGGGAACAATCGGGGGCTTCGCGCGTGAGGCGGTGCCGGTGGGGCCCGCTCACTGAGAACGTAAGTCCTGTACTGCCCCTGGGTCAAGCGGAGTTGGGGCCTGGAGGGGCCGATTCCGGCCGGGCCGGGGACCGGCTACGCAGGGTGTGCGCCCCGCGGGGTCAGCGGGCGGTCGCAGGGCCCGGGACCAGCCGGTACGCGTCCCCCCGGCGCACCACCAGAAGACCGGCGTACGGCCGGGACGGGTCGGCCGAGAAGTGTGCACGCTCCGCCCGCTCCCAGTCGTCCCAGAACCCGGCGAGCCCCGGCCCGTCGCGCTCCCGCCCGCGGGCCCACGCCGCCGCGGCCGGCACCTCCATCCACAGCAGCCGGGCGAGGTGCGGGCGCAGCTCCCGGCGGCCCGCGCCGACGCCCTCGACGAGCACCACCGGCGCCGGCGGCAGGGTGCGGCGAGCGGTGAAGGAACGGGCGTCCCAGTCGTAAGCGTCGTAGACCGCCGGGCGCCCCGCGGCCAGCGGGTCGAGCACCTGGCGGCGCAGCCGTTCGGTCCAGCCGAAGAACTCGCGGTGTGTCGCGATGTCGTCCAGCCGGAGTACGGGCGCCCCGCCCAGCGCCGCGGCGAGCCGGCCGGCGAACGTCGTCTTGCCCGACCCGGCGTGCCCGTCGACGGCCACCAGCCGCACAGGTCCGCAGGACGGGTCGAGGCCCCGCAACTCGCGGGCCAGGGCGGCCGGCGCGCCGCCGGGCGCCGGGGGGTCGGGTGCGCTCATCGCCGCAAGGCTACGGCGGCCGCCCGGCGGGCCCGTTCTCCGCCCCAGGTCACACCAGTGGTATGAACCAATGTTCACCCATCTCATAGCACGGATTGACTTCCTAACCGCAGAGCGAGGGTGAATAGTTGTGGCCTGCCCCCCAGCACGCGCCGCAATCGTCTGGAGAGTCCGCCATGCCCCGTAGTGCGTCACGGCGCGCCGTGCTGGCTGCCGCCCTGGCAGCCGCAGCGGCCGGTGCCGCCCCGGTCGCGTCCGCCTCCGCGCTCAGCGCCCCCGCCGCCCCGGGCGGCACGGCCGGCCGGCCGCCGCTCGGCAGCTCCCTCGTCGACTACCACGGCTGGGCCTCCGCGCCGGCCTGGCGCCGCGGCAGCGCCCGCGGCACGAAGGTCGTCCCCGGCAGCCGCCCCGGCATCGTGATCGGCCGCCCCGCGGGCCGTACGGAGTACGCCGACCCGCACACCGGGACCACCGCCTCCTGGGAGTACGCCACCTGGACCTCCCCGGTCCACCGGCTCGCCCCGGCCGCCACCGAGGTCGTCGCGTCCTGGAACGCCGCCACCCCGGCCGGCACCTGGCTGATGGTCGAGCTGCGCGGCACGTACAACGACGGCGGCCGCACGCCCTGGTACGTGATGGGCCGGTGGGCCGCGGGTGACGGGGACATCCGCCGCACCACGGTCGACGACCAGTCGGACGGCAAGAGCAGCATCTGGACCGACACCTTCTCGGTCGATGACGCGGCGAGCGGACTGCGGCTCGTCGACTACCAGGTGCGGGTGACGCTCTACCGCAAGCCCGGCAGCGACGCCACGCCGCAGGTGTGGCGGGTCGGCGCGATGGGCTCCGACGTGCCGGACCGCTTCGAGGTGCCCGCGAGCACGCCGCGGCTGTCGCGCGAGCTGATCGTCCCGCGCTACTCGCAGAACATCCACGCCGGCCGCTACCCGGAGTACGACAACGGCGGCGAGGCGTGGTGCAGCCCCACCTCCGCACAGATGATCATCGAGTACTGGGGCCGCAAGCCCACCGCCGGGGACCTGGAGTGGGTCAACCCCGACTTCGACGACCCGCAGGTCTGCCACGCCGCCCGCTTCACGTACGACTACCAGTACGAGGGCTGCGGCAACTGGCCCTTCAACACCGCCTACGCGAGCACGTACCGCGACATGCACGGCGTCGTCACCCGGCTCGGCTCGCTCGCCGACGCCGAACTCCTCGTGGCCGCCGGCATCCCGCTGATAACGTCCCAGTCGTTCATCGAGGCGGAGCTGGACGGGGCGGGCTACGGCACGTCCGGCCACCTGATGACCGTCGTCGGCTTCACCAAGGACGGCGACGTCGTCGCCAACGACCCGGCCTCGCCGAACAACCCGGCGGTCCGGCACGTCTACAAGCGCCGCCAGTGGGAGAACATCTGGCTGCGCACGAAGCGCTACGACGCCGCCGGCAAGGTCCGCTCCGGCACCGGCGGCATCTGCTACGTGCTCTGGGGCGGCGAGATCACCGGTGCCCAGAAGGCCGCACTGGCCGCCGTCGGCATCCGCTGAACCACCCGCGCGGGGCCCCTCCGCAGCACTGCGGAGGGGCCCCGCCGGGGGCGGTCCTTGTGCGCAGGGAGAACCCAGGAAGATCCACACCGGCCGGTCGGCCGCGGCACCCGGCGCGGGTCAGAGCTTGGTGACGCCCCAGGTGTCGAGTTCGTAGCGCGCTCCGATCACCCTGAGGTGACCCTGCCTCACCTTCTCGGCCACCGGCCCTTCGAGCAGGATCTCGTCCCGGATGCGGCGCACGTTCGCGTTGATGGCGCGGTTCTCCCGGTCCGGGGAGTTCTTGTCGGGGTCGATGGAGGGCCTGATCTTCTCCGCCAGCCACAGCAGTCGCGGCGAGGTGTCCGGGGGCAGGGGGTCGCCGTCCACGACGTGCATGGCGAGCTTCACGGCACCGCAACTCTGGTGGCCCAGCACGACGATGAGCGGGACGTCCTTCTCCTGGACGCCGTACAGGGTGCTGCCGTAGACGGCCCCGTCGAGCACCTGCCCCGCCGTACGGGCCACGAAGAGGTCGCCCAGCCCCTGGTCGAAGACCAGCTCCGGCGGGACGCGGGAGTCGATGCAGCTCACGATCATCGCCCACGGCGTCTGGTTCGTGACCAGCAGCCTGCGGTCGGTTTCGTACTGGCGGGGGTTGGCCTGCCCCTGGATCTTCCAGGCCGCGTTGCCCTCCCACAGCTTCGCCTCCGCCTGCGCCGGAGTCAGCGGCGGCCACGGCCAGTTGCGTGTGCCCGGCGGGTGCGGCGTGCGTGGTGTCGCGGTCGCGGACCCCGTGCCCAGCCCGATCCCGGTCCCGATGGCGGCTCCGCCGGCGAGGGCAGCGCGGAGTAAGGAGCGGCGTCCCGTGCCTATAGCACTGTTATCCGTGTGTTGGGCATCTATTTGCCTCTTGTTTCCCTTGTTGTTCATAAGGGTTGACGGTAAATCTCCGTCTGATGCTGCATAAGTGACCAAACTAGTCAGGAAATTGATCGAATTTGAATGCATTCAGTGGTCGTCATCGGTTCCCACGCTGAGCGCATGGGGTGCGGGCATGATCGATCCACTGTCCGGAAAGGTCTGGACCTGAACTGCGTGCGACGGCGGGGACTAGCGCCGGAACCGGACCCGCCGGTGCGGATCGCCGGGTGCGCCGGCCCGCGCCTGGCGCTCCGCCGCCGCGCGGACCTCGTGGTGCGAGTCGTGCGCGGTGACGCGCATCGCCTCCTCGTACGCGGCCAGCGCGCCCCGCATCGCCGAGCCGGCGAGCCCGCGGCGGCGCACGACCCCCTTGAACCAGGTGAGGACGCACATCACCGCGAGCAGGCAGCCGCCCGCGACCAGATAGGGCACGAACTCACCCATGCGGCCACCAGCCGCGCCCGGCGTACCGGGCGACCGGCGCGGGGGCGAGGGTTGCGGCGATGCCGCCCCCCGCCCGCATCGCCGTCGCGTCCATGTACGGGAGAACTCCCGGTGCGCCCGCGGGGTTCCGCGCGGTCAGCCTTCGACGAACTTCAGCCCGATGACGCCCGCGAGGATCAGCCCGAGGCATGCCAGCCGGGCCGGCGACGCGCTCTCGCCCAGGGCGAGGATGCCCACGGCGGCCACCCCCAGCGAGCCGAGCCCGACCCACACGGCGTACGCCGTGCCGACGGGCAGGCTGCGCAGCGCCATCGTCAGCACGACGACGCTCGCCATGGCCATCACCAGCCCGATCGTCGAGGGCCAGAGGCGGGTGAGGCCGTCGGACTGCTTCAGTGCGGTGGCCCAGACGAGTTCGAGGCCGGCGGCGATCAGCAGGAATATCCAGGGCACGGTGTCTCCCGGGTGGTTCGTTCGGGTGGTACGGGGAGGGGCGCGGGGCCGCGGGCGGCCGCGCTACGCGGCGAAGCCGCCGTCGACGGCGATCGCCGCGCCGGTGATCTGCGCGCCGCCGGGGCCCGCGAGATGGGCGACGGCGGCGGCGATGTCCTCGGGGCTGCCGTAGCGGCCCAGCGCGCTGAGGGCGCGGGCGGCGTCGGCCTCGGGGGAGTCGGCGGGGTTCATCTCGGTGTCGGTGTCGCCGGGGTGGACGACGGTGACGGCGATGCCCTGCGGGCCCAGGTCGCGGGCGAGCCCGCGGGTGAGGCCCGTCAGCGCCGACTTGCTGGCGGCGTACAGGGTCCAGCCCGGTATCGGCACCCGCTCGGCGAAGCTGCTGCCGATGCTGATGATCCGGCCCCCGGGGCCGAGGTGGCGGGCGGCCGCCTGGGAGGCGAGGAAGACCGCGCGGACGTGGATGGCGAGCACCGCGTCCACGTCCTCCCGGCTCACCTCGGCCAGCGGCCCGTACGGCGCGATGCCCGCGTTGTTCACCAGCACGTCCAGCCGGCCGAGTTCGGCGGCGGCGCGGTCGACCGCGGCGACGACGGCGTCGGGGTCCGCGGCGTCGGCCCGGATGGCCAGCCCCCGGCGGCCGGTCTTCTCCACGGCGCGTACGACCTCCGCGGCCCGTTCGGGCGAGCGGTGGTACGTCAGCGCCACGTCGGCGCCCTCCTCGGCCAGCCGCCGCGCGATCGCGGCGCCGATGCCGCGGCTGCCGCCGGTGACCAGGGCCGTCCGGCCCGCGAGCTGCGTCATGTTTGCTCCCTTCGATATCCGGAGAACTCTCCGGATGGCACTCTCGAAGAGTAACCGGAGAACTCTCCGGATGCCAGCGAGAACCGGAGAAGTCTCCTGTTCGCTATCCTCCGGACAGGAAGGAGCGCAGGTGACACACGACGAAGCGACCGGCCGGCGGCGGCCGGCAGGCGCCGAGCTGCCGCTGGTCGGCGGCCCGCCGGCGGAGCGCGCGGACGCCGCGCAGAACCGCCGCAGGATCCTCGCCGCCGCGGCCGCGATGGTCGCCGAGCGCGGTCCCGACGCGCTGTCCATGGACGAGGTCGCCAAGGCCGCGGGCGTCGGCGTCGGCACCGTCTACCGCCGCTTCGGCGACCGGGCGGGACTGGCGTACGCGGTCATCGACGAGCGCGAGGTGCAGTTCCAGGCCGCGTTCCTCCAGGGCCCGCCGCCGCTCGGGCCGGGCGCGGGCGCGCCGGAGCGCATCCGGGCCTTCCTGCACGCCCTCGTCGACCGCACCGAGGACCAGCTCGGACTGCTGCTCGTGGCCGAGATGGACTCCGCCGACGCCCGGTTCACCGAGGGCTCGTACGAGCTGTACCGGCAGCACCTCGCGCTGCTCGTCGGCCGGATCCGGCCGGAGGCCGACGTGCGCTGGCTCGCCGACGCCCTGCTCGCCCCGCTGGCCGCCAACCTCTACGGCTATCAGCGCCGCACCGGCGGCATGAGCGTCGCCCGCGTCAAGGCCGGCTACGATGACCTGCTCGCCGGTCTCGCCCACGGCGGCGGTGCCGCCGGACCCTGACGCCGGAACCCGCCCCGGTCAGTGGCCGGTTCGCCGCCTACCCCGTCTGTCTCGGCGTACCGCCGATCGGGCATACTCCCCTTCACCGCAGCCTTACATGCCGGCTCGCCGCAATCCGGCGGGGCAGCATCGGGCTGCACGAACACAACGGGCGGAGCCGCCGTATCCCGGGCGGCGCCGCCGTCGACAGCGCCGTACGCGCGCCCGGCGAAGAGGAGTGCACCGCATGCCCGTACGTGGTCCGCTGCCCGTGGAACGCGAGCTGCCCACCGAGGAGTCACGCGACCTGCTGGCCCTCGTCCGCGAGCTGGTCCGGCGGGAGATCGCTCCCCTGGCCGCAGAAGAAGAGGAAGCGGGCCGCTTCCCCCGGGAGTTGTTCACCACCCTCTCGCAGTCGGGACTGCTCGCGCTGCCCTACGCGGCCGAGTACGGCGGCGGGGAGCAGCCGTACACGGTCTACCTCCAGGTGCTGGAGGAGTTCGCCGCCGCCCGGCTGACCGTCGGCCTCGGCACCTCCGTGCACACCCTCGCCACCCACGCGGTCGCCGGCTACGGCACCGAGGAGCAGCGCAAGGAGTTCCTTCCGGCCATCCTCGGCGGCGGCCTGCTCGGCGCGTACTGCCTCTCCGAGCCCGCCTCCGGCTCCGACGCCGCCGCCCTGACCACCAGGGCCGTACGCGACGGCGACACCTGGACCCTGGAGGGCACCAAGGCGTGGATCACCCACGCGGGTGTCGCCGACTTCTACACCGTCCTCGCCCGCAGCGGCGGCCCCGGCGCCGGCGGCATCACCGCCTTCCTCGTCCCCGGCGACGCCCCCGGGCTGACCGCCGCCCCGCCCGAGAAGAAGATGGGCATGAAGGGCTCGCCCACCGGCCTGCTCCACTTCGACGGGGTACGCGTCCCGGACGCGCGCCGCATCGGCGAGGAGGGGCAGGGCTTCGCCATCGCGCTCGACGCCCTCGACTCCGGCCGGCTCGGCATCGCGGCGTGCGCGATCGGGGTGGCGCAGGGGGCGCTCGACACGGCGCACGGATACGCGCAGGAGCGGCAGCAGTTCGGCCGGCCCGTCGCCGACTTCCAGGGGCTGCGCTTCCTGCTTGCCGACATGGCGACGCAGGTCGCGGCCGGGCGCGCGCTGTACCTCGCCGCCGCGCGGCGGCGCGACGCGGGCCTGCCCTTCGCCCAGGACGCCGCGATGGCCAAGCTGTTCTGCACGGACGCGGCGATGCGGGTGACGACCGACGCCGTGCAGGTGCTCGGCGGCTACGGCTACACGGCCGACTTCCCCGCGGAGCGCTACATGCGCGAGGCGAAGGTGCTGCAGATCGTGGAGGGCACCAACCAGATCCAGCGCGTGGTGGTCGCGCGGCACCTGCTGGGCGCGGAGACGGACCGGGGGTAGAGGCCGGTCCGCAGCGCGTCGGGGGCGCGACGGGACGGAGCCGGGGCGCGGGAACGGGCGCGGGCGGGTGCCGCGGGGCTGTGTGCGGGCGTTACTTGCGCCGGCGCATCCCCGGCAGCCGCCGCCGCACCGGCTCGTTCCCCGGGCCGCCGACGTGCGAGAAGGGCTGGCGGCGCCAGTCGAGGCCCTCGGGCAGCGTGAGCAGCACGGCCGTGTCCTCGGCGCGCGCGTCCAGCCGCGCGTCCTCGGGCACCGCGGCCGACAGCGGGCTGCCGGAGCCGGTGCACACGGTCAGGCCGAACGGGTTCGCCGGGGTGACGCGGGCGTGCTCGGGCAGCACGTCCTCGCCCTCCAGCAGGGCGATGGGCTGGACGCAGTCCGGGCAGAGCACCCGGAAGATCAGCGAGGTCTCGGCGTATCCGCCGCCCTCCTCGTCGTCGAATGCATCGGGATCGACGAGCTGGACATGCTCGGAACGGCGCATGCTGCTCCCCCTCAGGTTGGGCCACCTGGACGGTCACGTGGTGGTCTCGACCACAGCAAGGATTTCCCTCGCTGTCATCCGAATAATCGTCCGCAGGGTCCCCCTCGCTCCCCGATGGACTGTGGCCTTCGTCACACGCTGCCGCGTGCGCCCGTGCGCCCCCGAGGCGCCCTCCCCGGCCGCCCGGGCGGCCCCGGATGTACCCGACCGCCGCAAACGAAGTAGGTTGATGCGTTGTGGAGGAGTTGGACAGGCACATCGTGGAGCTGCTCGTCAGGGACGGGCGGATGAGCTATACGGACCTGGGCAAGGCCACCGGCCTGTCCACCTCGGCCGTGCACCAGCGGGTGCGGCGGCTGGAGCAGCGCGGCGTGATCCGCGGCTACGGCGCCATCGTCGACCCGGAGGCCATCGGCCTGCCGATGACCGCGTTCATCTCGGTCAAGCCCTTCGACCCCAGCGCCCCCGACGACATCGCGGACCGGCTCGCCGAAGTCCCCGAGATCGAGGCGTGCCACAGCGTGGCGGGGGAGGAGAACTACATCCTCAAGGTGCGCGTCGCCGCTCCGGCGGAGCTGGAGGACCTGCTGGCCCGCATCCGCTCGCTCGCCGGCGTCTCCACCCGCACGACCGTCGTGCTCTCCACGCCGTACGAAGCCAGGCCGCCGCGCATCTGACGGCGCGGCGCCCCCGATCCGAATCCGAGGCACCGCAGCCGTGACCGCCGACAGCCCCGCCGCCCGACCCGCGGAAACCGCGAACTCCGCGCCCTCCCGGGCCGGTTCCGGCCGCCGCACCGTGCTGCTGCGCGGCGGCACCGTCCACAGCCCCGCCGACCCGTTCGCCACCGCCATGGTCGTCGAGGGCGACCGCGTCGCGTGGGTCGGCTCCGAGGGCGCGGCCGACGGCTTCGCCGACGCCGCCGACGAGGTCGTCCACCTCGAAGGCGCCCTCGTCACCCCGGCGTTCACCGACGCGCACGTGCATCTGACCGCCACCGGGCTGGCGCTGACGGGGCTCGACCTCTCCGGCGCCACCGGGCTGGCCGACGCGCTGGCCCGGATCCGCGCGCACGCCGCCGGGCGTCCCGCGGACCGGGTGCTCATCGGCCAGGGGTACGACGAGACCGGCTGGCCCGAGGGCCGCCCCCCGACCCGTGCGGAACTCGACGAGGCCGCCGGCGGCCGCCCGCTCTACCTCACCCGCGTCGACGTCCACTCCGCCGCCGTCAGCACCGCCCTGCTCGACCTGGTGCCCGGCGTCGCGGACCGCGACGGCTACGCCGCCGACGCGCCGCTGACCCGCGACGCCCACCACGCCGTACGCCGCGCCGCGTACGCCGCCATGTCGCCCGCGCAGCGCGCCGCCGCGCAGGGCGCCGCGCTCGACCGCGCCGCGGCCGTCGGCATCGGCTCCGTGCACGAGTGCGCGGGTCCCGACATCAGCGGCGAGGACGACTTCGCGGCGCTGCTCGCGCTGGCCGCCGAGCGGCCGGGGCCGCGGGTCACCGGCTACTGGGGCGAGGCCGTCACCGGCCCCGGGGACGCCCGGCGCCTCCGCGAACTCGGCGCCTTCGGCGCGGCCGGCGACTTCTGCGCCGACGGCTCCCTCGGCTCCCGCACCGCCCACCTGACGGAGCCGTACGCCGACCGCCCCGGGTACCGCGGCAACGGCTACCTCGACGCCGACGCCGTCGCCGCCCACGTCGCCGCCTGCACCGAGGCGGGGCTCCAGGCGGGCTTCCACGCCATCGGGGACGCCGCCGTGGCCGCCGTGGTCGACGGCGTACGGGCCGCGGCCGAGCGGGTCGGCCTGGACCGCGTACGGGCGCTGCGGCACCGCGTGGAGCACGCGGAGATGCTCACCCCCGAGACTGTCGCCGGGTTCGCGGAGCTGGCGCTCACGGCATCGGTGCAGCCGGCGTTCGACGCCGCCTGGGGCGGCGGGGAGGGCATGTACGCGGCCCGGCTGGGACCGGAGCGGGCACGGGCCCTCAACCCGTACGCGGCCCTCCTGCGCGCCGGTGTGCCGCTGGCCCTCGGCTCCGACACCCCGGTCACCCCGCTCGACCCCTGGCGCACCGTCCGGGCCGCCGCGTTCCACCACACGCCCGAGCACCGCATCTCCGTCCGCGCCGCCTTCACCGCCCACACCCGCGGCGGCTGGCGGGCCGTCGGCCGCGACGACGCCGGCGTGCTCGTGCCCGGCGCGCCGGCGGACTA
This sequence comes from Streptomyces sp. NPDC004134, assembly GCF_042874195.1. NCBI lineage: Bacteria > Bacillati > Actinomycetota > Actinomycetes > Kitasatosporales > Streptomycetaceae > Streptomyces > Streptomyces sp. NPDC004134. The sequence goes on from NZ_JBIAMS010000003.1 coordinate 386,782, forward strand.
CGCCGTCTGGGCGGCCGGCGACCTCGTCGTACAGGTGCCCGACGAGCGGGTCGCGAACTGGTCGACCGACCCGCGCTCCGGCACCCCGGGCCTGCCCGACCTCACCCCCGGCGTGGAACCGCCCGTGTGCCTGCGTACCGTCGTGGCCGGAAACACCGTCCACCCGGGGCCGATCGGGTGAGTTAACGATCTTCGATAGGCCGAACGAAGGCCGTCCCGGGCGTGGGACCGCGGCCTGATTTCGGGACTGACCAGCCGCTTCGGCAAAACGCCACAGGTGACACGGCTGTTGACACGCAACGGGCAACGGCGGGTAGTTTCGGCCGAGTCCACCACAGGACGTCCGGCCGGATCACCTCCGCGCAGTCGTGGAACGCTCTGGGCCACGGATGGTGTGCCGCACCGGCGCCCCATCGCAGGCAGCCAGGTCCAGGACTCCGGCACGGGGGCGAGGGAGGATGGCATCCGTCGGGCTGGTGTGACCCCGGGTGGGGCCCGGACGCTCAGTAGACAACGGCCCTCGGTCGATCCGCAGCCAGCGGGTCCCAGGTCGGACCGAAGGGCGCCGGGCCCGACCCGCAGCGGCACGCGCCGTGCGGGCACGGCCCCGTGAGCCGCCGGCCGCCACGCCCCGTTTCCCCTTCTTCCGCGGTCTCCGCGGGCGTCCCGGTCATCGCCCCCGACCGTCCCGCGGTACCGTTGCGCACCGCCTCGGTGCCGGACTCCGCCGGACTCTGGCTATGGTGGGCGTCCGTCCGGCGCGGCCGTGTGCGCGCGTGGACGGTTCGAGCGGGAATTGCGGAAGGGACGGCAGTGACAGACGGGGTTCAGGGGCGCTACGGCCCGCTGGGCGGGATCCTGGTGATCATCCCGACGTACAACGAGGCCCTGAACCTCGAGTCGATCGTCTCCAGGGTGCGGGCCGCGGTGCCGGAGGCCGACGTCCTGGTCGTCGACGACAACAGCCCGGACGGCACCGGGAAGCTCGCCGACGAGCTGAGCGCGAACGACGAGCACGTACACGTGCTGCACCGGGCGGGCAAGGAGGGCCTGGGCGCCGCCTATCTGGCCGGCTTCGGCTGGGGCCTGGAGCGGGACTACGGCGTGCTGGTCGAGATGGATGCGGACGGCTCCCACCGGCCGGAGGAACTGCCCCGGCTGCTCACCGCCCTCAAGGGCGCCGACCTGGTGCTCGGCTCCCGGTGGGTGCCCGGCGGCCGGGTGGTCAACTGGCCCAGGTCCCGGGAGTTCATCTCCCGCGGCGGCAGCGCCTACTCGCGGCTCTGGCTCGGGCTGCGCATCAGGGACGTCACCGGCGGCTACCGCGCGTTCCGCCGGGAGACGCTGGAGGGCATCGGGCTGGCGAACATCGCCTCGCAGGGGTACTGCTTCCAGGTGGATCTGGCGCGGCGGGTGGCCGACGCCGGCTACCACGTCGTGGAGGTCCCCATCACCTTCGTCGAGCGCGAGCGCGGCGACTCCAAGATGAGCAAGGACATCTTCGCCGAGGCGGCCTGGCGGGTGCCGGCCTGGGGCGTACGGTCCCGGCTGGGACGGATTCTCGGCCGCAGGCACACTTGAGTCATGAGCGATCGCATTCCGCAGCCGTACGAGGACCCGGCAGGCTCCGACGACCGGGGGGCGGGCCCCGGCGGCCCGGGCCGCCGCAGCGGCCCCGGTGACGGCCGCGGCCGCCCGCCGCGCAGGCGCCGCTCGCTCGCCCGCACCCTGGCCCCTCTGGGCGTCGCCGCCTGGGCACTGCTGGAGCTGTGGCTGCTGATCATGCTCGGCTCCCAGATCGGCGTCCTGGGCGTCTTCGCGGTCCTGGTGGGCGGGCTGATCCTGGGCTCGGTCGTCATCAAGCGGGCGGGCCGGCGGGCCTGGCGCTCGCTCGCCGAGCAGCTCCAGCGGCAGCAGCGCGGCGAAGCGCCCGAGCCCGACCGCGCGCGCGGCACCGGCAACGGGCTGACGATGCTGGCGGGGCTGCTGCTGATGGTCCCGGGCCTGGTCACGGACGCCGTGGGGCTGCTCCTGCTGCTGCCGCCGGTACGGGCGCTGGTGCGCCGGAGGCTGACCCGGGCGATCGAGCGCTCGGCCTCGGGGAGCGACCTGGGGCAGGCGTACACGCAGGCGCGCATCCACCGCCCGGACGGCAAGGTCGTCCAGGGCGAAGTGATACGGGACGAGGACGAGGACCGGCCGCAGGAGCGCTGAGCCCCGGCAGCCGGTCCTCGCCCGGCCGTCCGTCACCTCGGGACCGGCCGCCCTCGCGGCGTACGGTCCCGGAGGTGCCGTGCTCCGCCCGCCGTTTTCGGGCACCCGGAAGGGCCCGTCCCACTGCGGGACGGGCCCTTGCCGGTGCCGTTCTCCGAAGCGGCGCCGCGCCTCAGGCCGACTTGCGGCTGTCGCGCGGATGCACGGCGATGTTCATCGCGCCGGAGCGCAGTACCGCGAGCCGCTCGGCCAGGACCTCTTCGAGCTCGTCGCGGGTGCGCCGCTCCATGAGCATGTCCCAGTGCGTCCGGGCGGGCTTGACCTTCTTCTCCTCCGGTCCCTCGCCGTCGACGAGCAGCGCCTGGGCGCCGCACGTCTTGCACTCCCACTCCGGCGGGATCTCCGCCTCGACCGAGAACGGCATCTCGAACCGATGGCCGTTCTGGCATGCGTACTCCACCGCCTGGCGCGGGGCCAGGTCGATGCCGCGGTCCGTCTCGTAGCTGGTCACCACGAGTCGCGTGCCGCGAAGAGCTCGCTCACTCATGAATCGTTGCCTCCCGGGCTTGTCGCCCACAGGACAGGTGTCGCTGTCGTCGTCATCCGGTCAACGTCCGGTCGGCGATGAAGATTCCCGTTCCGGGACATGCGTCGCCCGTCGTGCCGCCCCATTGCTTCTACCCACAGGCGTCCGCTTTGTCACGTGTGACGGAGATGTCACCGACTGATTTCATCTCACTGCATGCTGTAACGGTCCGCCTGCCGAGCCGGAGGCGTACACTACCGCTCCGCGCCAGGCGGCACATAATTCACCTCGCGGGTGTCGCGTCGCACCTCGCCCCTTCGGCCCGTCTCCGGCCCGGCCGGCGCGGGTTCCGGGAGCGCGAAGACGCGCAGGAAATACTGGGCCAGCGGGCCGATCGCGAGGGCGTAGACGACCGTGCCGGCGCCGACCGCGCCGCCGAGCGCCCAGCCGGAGGCCAGCACGGCGATCTCGATCAGGGTGCGCACCAGCCGGACGGACAGGCCGGTGCGCCGGTGCAGCCCGGTCATGAGGCCGTCGCGGGGGCCGGGGCCGTAGCGGGCGGAGATGTACAGGCCGGTGGCCACGCCGTTGAGGGCGACGCCGGCGAGCATCTGCGGGATCTGCAGGACCAGGCCGTGCACGTCGGGCAGCAGGGCGAGCGAGGCGTCCATGGCGACGCCGATCACCACCACGTTCGACACGGTGCCGAGCCCGGGGCGCTGCCGGATCGGTATCCACAGCAGCAGCACCGCCGCGCCGACCACGATGGTCGCGACCCCCATCGACCACCCGGCCTGCTTGCCGAGCCCCTGGTGGAAGGTGTCCCACGGGTCGAGCCCGACTCCGGCGCGCACCATCAGCGCGCAGCTCAGCCCGTACAGCGTCAGTCCGACGTACAGATGTGCGAGCCTGCGGGCCGTGCGAGATCCCCTCCAGCGCGACAAGACTGGCTCCCCTCTGGTCCTGTTGGATGGCTGCGTGCCACTATGTGGACTGGGCTCGTACAGGTGATATGGCCAATCGGGGAGAGGTGGCCTGGTTTTCATGGCGGAATGGACATCGGCCGTCGGTGCGGTACAGCTCGCGCGCCTGCTGCGGTCGCAGGAGAGCGCGGGCGCCGTGGCCCTCGACCGGCCAGGCCGCCGCGTGCCCGCGTACCGCGCGCTGGCCGACGGCGTGCGGCTGCTGGTGCTCGAAGGGCGCATCCCGGTGGCCACCCGGCTGCCGGCCGAGCGCGAACTGGCCGCCGCCCTCGGCGTCAGCCGTACCACGATCGCCGCGGCGTACGAACACCTGCGCGCGGCCGGCTTCCTCGAATCCCGCCGCGGCGCCGGAAGCTGGACCTCCGTACCGGCCGGGCACCCGCTGCCCACCCGCGGCCTCGAGCCGCTGCCGCCGGACGCCACCGGCTCGATGATCGACCTCGGCTGCGCCGCGCTGCCCGCGCCCGAGCCCTGGCTCACCCGCGCCATGCACGGCGCCCTGGAGCAACTCCCGCTCTACGCCCACACCCACGGCGACTACCCCGCCGGGCTGCCGGGCCTGCGCGCGGCCATCGCCGAGCGGTACACCGCCCGCGGGGTGCCGACCATGCCCGAGCAGATCATGATCACGACCGGCGCGATGGGCGCGATGATCGCCCTGTGCCGGCTCTTCGCCGGCCGCGGCGAGCGCATCGCGGTGGACTCGCCGAGCTACGCCAACATCCTGCAGCTCATGCGCGAGGACGGCGCCCGGCTCGTGCCCGTGGCCATGGGCGAGGGGCTCACCGGCTGGGACGTCGAGACCTGGCGGCACACCCTGCGCGACGCCGCCCCGCGGCTGGCTTACGTCATCCCCGACTACCACAACCCCACCGGCGCCCTGGCCGACGACGACCAGCGCCGCGCGCTCGTCGACGCCGCCCGCCGCGCCGGCACCGTCGTCGTCGCCGACGAGACGATGAGCGAACTGCGCCTGGACGACACCGGCGAACGCCCGCGGCCCGTCGCCGCGTACGACCCGGCGGGCTCCACCGTCGTCACCGTCGGCTCGGCCAGCAAGGCGTTCTGGGCGGGCCTGCGCATCGGCTGGGTGCGCGCCGCGCCCGAGGTGATCCGCAGCCTGGTCTCCGCCCGCGCGTACGCCGACCTCGGCTCGCCCGTGGTGGAGCAACTGGCCACCACGTGGCTGCTGGAGGGCGGCGGCTGGGCCGCGGCCACCGGCCTGCGCCGCTCCCAGGCGCGCGCCAACCGCGACGCGATCGTCGCCGCCCTGCGGCGCCACCTGCCCGACTGGGAGTACACCGTGCCGCACGGCGGGCTGACCCTGTGGGTGCGCACCGGCGGTCTGTCCGGCTCGCGGATCGCCGAGGCGGGCGAGCGGGTGGGCGTACGGATCCCGTCGGGGCCGCGGTTCGGCGTCGGCGGGGCCTTCGAGGGGTACGTACGGCTGCCGTTCACCGTCACCGGGGCGGTCGCGGAGGAGGCGGTCGGCCGGCTCGCGGCGGCGGCCCGCATCGTGTCGGAGGGCGGCGGGCCCGTGGCGGCGGAGCCGGCGGGGGCGTTCATCGCCTGACGGGACGGCGGCGGGAGCGCGGCAACCGCTGCCGGCCGCTGACGACTGCCGACTACGGCGATCACGCGTGCGCGGACCGGCGGGGCGGCAGCCGTACCGGCCGGCGCCGTCCGTCAGCCGCCGACCTGCGCCGCCGCCGTGCCGGTCGCGGAGCCGTCGGCGGGGGGCTCCGGCAGCAGCTCCAGCACCGCCCCCCGCAGCGTCTCCGGCGTCTCGCGGTGGTGCGGGTCGGGCGTCGCCGGTACCTGCAGCCGGTGCACCTCACCCTGGCCGAGGCGTACGTAGCCGCGCCCCGGCGGGACCTCGTACACCGGCGTGGTGTGCGGCGGGGCGCCGAGGACCGAGGCGACCTGGGCCGCCGAGGCCGGGCCCAGCACGACGCGGGCGCGGGTGTGGTCCCGTACGGCGTGACCCAGCGAGGCGGCGCAGTCGAACTGGTCCGCCACCACCACGGTGACGTTCGCCGCCCGGCCGTGCCGCAGCGGCACCTCCAGCAGCCCCTGCGGATCCTCCCGCCCGGCCGCGGCGGCCAGATGGCTCAGCGCCGCGGGCCTGTCCACGACGATCCACAGCGGCCGCGGGCCGCCGGCCGCCGCGTCGTCCCTGGCGGCGGCCGGGCGCTGCAGCCGGCGCTCCGTCTCCTCCGCCGCCCAGCGCAGCAGCGCCAGCGCGCCGGCCACCGTGGACTCCACCCCCAGGACCCCCGGCCGCCCCGCCAGGAAGGCGAACTCGCCCGCGCAGCCGCCGTCGACCACCAGCACCTCGCCGTGCGGGAGCGCCTGGAGCGCCAGCGACCGCAGCAGCGTCGTCGTGCCCGTGCCGGGCTGGCCGAGGGCGAGCAGATGCGGCTCGGTGGAGCGCGGTCCGGTACGCCAGAGCACCGGCGGCTCGTCCCGGTCGCCGGCCTCCGTGCGCACCGGAAGCGTCCGCCGCACGCCCTCGGCGTCGGTGAAGCCCAGCACCGACTCGCCGTGCGCCGTGACGTAGGGCTGCGCGCCGATGTCCGTGGGCAGCGGGTCGAGGACGGTGAGGTCCAGGCGGTTGTCGTCCTCGTGCCAGTCGAAGAGGTACTCGCGCCCGCGCCCGCACTTGGCGTAGAGCAGTTGCTCGATACGCGCCCGGGACTCCGGCTCGCCGTCCCGGAAGTACGGCGGGTAGCGCAGCCGCAGCGCGGTCAGCCGGTCGCCGCCGTCGAACTCGGCGTCGCCGAAGACCTGCTCGATGTCGCCCTCGTGGGCGTAGAGGGGGTGCGGGTCGTCGGGGGAGGAGAAGTACGGGACCAGGGCCTCGTACAGCGCCGCCAGCCGCTCCTGCCGCCTGGCCGCCGCGTCCTCGTCCCTGGCGGGGTCCGTCTCGCCCCGGCCCCGGCCGGCCCACACCGCCGCGGCCAGCAGCGCCACCGCGGCGGCGAGGGGCCCGTACGGCATCAGGTACACCAGCAGCAGGCAGGCGCCGGCCAGGAAGGCCGTCGGTCCCCGCCGCTCCTTCGGGGTCGCGCGCCAGCGCCGCCGGGCGGCGGCGGCGAGCCGGCCGGCGCCGCGGGTCACGACCACCACCGGCCGCAGCACGTCCGCGGCGCCGTCCGCCGCCGTCCTGGCGAGCTCGCGGCCGCGGGCCGCCGGGGGCGTCTCGCGGCCGGGCAGCCGGGCCAACGGTCGTCGCATGCGTCGGGTCTCCGAGTCCTGGGTGCGGACGCGCGGCGGGCCGGGGCGTCCTAGAGCTTGATGCCGCCCAGCAGGCTGGCGAGGCTCTGGCCGCCGGCCTTGATGCTGGGTGCGATCGCGGTGCCCGCCAAGTAGAACCCGAAGAGGGCGCAGACGATGGCATGGGACGGCTTCAGCCCGTCCTTGCGGAAGAACAGGAAGACGATCACTCCCAGCAGGACAACGCCTGAGATCGACAGAATCACGGAAATCTCCAGGGGCGACGGAGCCGTCAGAGGTCGTTTGCCAGCCTGGCAGTGAGATTTACCGAAGAAAAGCGGCAATTGGGTGATTTGCCCCATGCTCACCCGAGTGGCCGGAGAGCGGTCGCCGCCCCGCCCCGGCCGTGCTCCGCTGGGCGGACTACTCGTCCAGCCGGGGCTGGTGCGCGGGCGACGGGCAGACGCGGCGGCCCTGGTGGTCGAAGACGTACAGGTGTTCCAGGTCGATCAGCAGCGGCACGTGCGTGCCGGGCCGGACCTGGACGTCGGGCCCGGTCCGTACGACGAGGTCGCCCCCGGCGATCGCCGCGCGCTCGGCGCTCTGCGGCGGCGCGGCCGGTACCGGGGGCTCGTCCAGCACGCCCACCGCCCCCTCGCCCCGGTCGTCCTGGCCGGGGCCGTGCAGATGGGCCACCGCCCGATCGCGCAGCCGCCCGAGGACCGTGCCCTGCTTGTTCTTCCGGTGGCCGCCGGGCGCGGTGTCCGTACGGGGCCCTTCCAGCGCCGGTACGAGGGCCGCGCGCGAGCCGGTGTTCAGATGCAGCAGCGCCTCGTGGCCCAGGTACTCCACGTGCTCCACGATGCCGCTCATCGCGCACTCGCCGGCGCGCGCCAGCGAGGGACGGGCGATGCGCACGGCCTCGGAGCGCAGGCCGACGATCACCGGCCGGCCCTGCTGGATGCGGAGCATCTGGTGGTCGGGGGAGAGGGGTTCCGGCAGCACCAGGCTCTGCCGGCCGAGGTCGATGGTCATGCGGCCGGGCAGCGGGGCGTGCACGACGGCTTCGAGGAGGTTGATCCGCGGGGTGCCGATGAACGCGGCGACGAAGATGTTCTTCGGCAGCGCGTACGCCTCCCGCGGCGAACCCACCTGCTGCAGCACGCCGTCGCGCATCACGGCGATCCGGTCGCCGAGCGACATCGCCTCGGCCTGGTCGTGCGTCACGTAGACCGTGGTGACCGCCAACTCGCGGTTGAGCCGGGCGACTTCCGCGCGCAGGTGGTTGCGCAGCTTGGCGTCGATGTTGGACAGCGGCTCGTCCATGAGGAACGCGGTGGGCTCCCGCGAGATAGCCCGGCCGATCGCGACGCGCTGCCGCTCGCCGCCGGACAGTTGCGCGGGGTAGCGGTCGAGCAGGTCCTCGATGCCCAGCAGCCGCGCGGTGGCGTCCACCCGCGGGCCGACGTCGCCGCGGGCCTCCAGCTTCAGCGGGAAGCCGATGTTGTCGCGGTTGGTCATCCGCGGGTAGAGGGCGAAGTTCTGGAAGACCATGGCCATGCCGCGCTGTCCGGGCGCCAGTTCGGCGGCGTCCTCGCCGTCGAGCAGCAACTGCCCCTCGGTGACGGACTCCAGTCCCGCGATCATGCGCAGCACGGTGGACTTGCCGCATCCGGAGGGGCCGAGCAGGACGACGAACTCGCCGGGCTCGATGTCGAGCGAGAACCGGTCGACGGCCCGGATGCCGCGCTCGTAGACCTTGGTGACGCCGTCCAGTGATATCGCACGTGACATGGTGTTTTGTTCCGTATTTCGGCGACAAGGATGCGGTAGACGTGCACAGTTGGATTACGGGCCCCGAAAGATAGCGAAGTTCACCCGGGCTGGGAACGCCTCGCGCAGCCCGGCGCACAGGTCGGCGGCCGAATCGGCCGGAACGGGCCGACGGCCGCCCGTGCGGGGGCGGTTACAGCAGTTCCCGCTCGTCCGCCCGGACCAGGCGGGTGCCGCCGGCGCCCTCCTCGCGGGCCTGCTCAAGACGCAGCCGTACGCTGTCGCGGCCGCCGAGGGTGAGGGTCATCAACTGGTTGCCGAACCACGGGCCGCCGGTCTTGCGCCATTCGATCGGCGGGGCGGCGAGCCGGCCGTGCCGGGCGAGCAGCTTGCCGAGGAGGCGCCCCGCGCGGCTCCAGCCGAAGCGGAAGCCGGCCTTGATGGGGGCGGGCACGCTGTTGTGCATCGGCGAGCAGGTGAGCTGTGCGACCACCGGCCGCGGGCCTTCGGGACCGGCCGCCGCCGGCCACCGCGGCTCGGCCACATAGGCGTGGTGGACGTCGCCGGAGAGCACCAGCACCGAGGCCGGCGCCGCGTCGGCGCGGCCGACCTCGGCGATGAGGTCCGCGAGTTCCGCGAAGGACCGCGGGAACGCCGCCCAGTGCTCCAGGTCCGCACGCCGACGCAGCTTCTCGCCCAGCCGCGCCCAGCGGGCGCCCCGCTCACCGGCGCACAGCGCCGCGTTCCATCCCTCGGCGTCGTGCACCGCGGGCGGCAGCAGCCACGGCAGCGAGGTGCCGATGAGGAGGTGGTCGTACGCGTCCGGATCGGTCAGCGCCTGCCGGCGCACCCAGTCCATCTCGTCCGGGTCGACGAGCGCGCGGCTCTTCTCCTCCAGCACCCGCGCGGCGCGCGAGTCGACCATCAGCAGCCGGGTGCGGCCGAGGTCGCGGCGGTAGCTCCAGCGGACGGCGGCCGGGTCGGCGTCGGCGCGCTCGGCGAACTCCCGCAGCGGCTCCGTGCCGTCGCCGGCCTCCCGCACGGCCGCGTAGAGCGGGTCGGCCGCCAGCTCGTCGGGGGAGAGGTTGCCGAGGTGCTGGTAGACCCAGTACGACATCAGCCCGCCGAGGATCCGCTCGCGCCACCAGGGCTCGGCGCGGATCTCCTCCAGCCAGGAGGCGGAGGTGTTCCAGTCGTCGATCACGTCGTGGTCGTCGAAGATCATGCAGGAGGGTACGGAGGCCAGCAGCCGGCGCACCTCGGGGTCAAGCCAGGACTCGTCGTAGAGGTGGGTGTACTCCTCGTAGTCCGCGATCTGGTCGCCCGGCGGCACGCCGGGGTCGCGGCGCCCGGCGAGGTACTCGCGGGTGGCGGCGGAGGTCTCGTCCGCGTACACCTGGTCGCCGAGGAGGAGCAGGATGTCGGGGCGCTCGGCGTCCGGGTCGGTGTCCAGCCGGCGCGAGAGGGTGTCGAGGGCGTCGGGCCCGACGGGGTCGTGGCCGCCGCCGGGCTTGGCGGCCCAGCGGCAGGAGCCGAAGGCCACGCGCAGCGCGGCGCCGGGGCGCGGAGTGCGGATGGTGCTCGCGGGGGCGCCGGGCAGCGGCCAGACCTCGTGGCCGTCGAGGAGCACGCGGTACGGGGTGGGGGCGCCCGGCGTCAGCCCGGTCACGGTGATCAGCGCGTAGTGGTGACCGCCGACCTGCCAGGTGCGGGCGCTGCCGCCGGCGCCGTCCGCACAGCGGACCTGCGCCTCGCACGGGCCGCCGGTCTCCACCCAGACCGTGGCGCGGGTGTCGTCGGCGTACCGCAGCAGCGGCCCGAGCCGCAGTTCCGCCATGGTCGTCTCCTCGTCCGGGTGGCCGGGCGCCACTGCGGGGGAACGCGCGGACCCGCCGGGAGGTTCCGTGGGGTGCGGCGGCTTCGTAGCGGGGCCGGTCAGGCGACGGCCGGGGCTGGATCGGCGCGCCCGGGCACGAGCGACTCCAGCAGGGCCAGGCAGCGGGCGAAGGACTGCCACTCGCGGTCCCGGTCGCAGTCCCCGCCGGCGCCCACGTCCGCCGGGCCGCCGGTCCCGGCGGGCGCGGTGAACCGGGACCACACGGCCTTGCCGAACGGTCCCGGGGCACTCCAGCCCCACGCGTCGCTGAGCGTCGCCACTATCTGCAGCCCCCGCCCGGACTCGGCGACCTCGTCGGCCTCGCGGGGCGCCGGCACGCCCTCGCCCGGGTCGAAGACCGCGCAGACGACCTCGCCGCCACGGCGGACGAGGGTGAGGGTCACCGGCTGCGGCTCGGCGACGGGCAGCGGCGGGCAGCCGGGCACGCCGTGGCGTACGGCGTTGGTCACCAGCTCGGAGACGACGCACTCGACGCTGTCGGTCAGCTCGGCGAGATCCCAGTCACGCAGCGTGCTGCGGACCGTGCGCCGGGCTTCGGCTATCGACCGCGGATGGGCATCGAGGGCGCAGGCAGCGAACGCCGATGCCTCGGCCCGCTCCCCGAAAGCTGCCGCCATGCCGATTCCCCGATCGATGCTGTCGCCTTGGAACGTGCTGGTTGTTCAATGGTGAGTGATATAGACCTCCGGATGCAAGTACAGATGCACTTTCATCCGCAAGCACAGGTGCACGTCCCCCGGCAAGTCGGGCATACGGGCCGCACCGGCCCCGGCGGGGTGGATCCGGGGACGCGTCCGGCGCCCGGTCAGTCACGCAGCGCGTTCGCCGCCGTCGTCGTGTAGGTCTCCACGGCGTCGACCCCCGCCTTGTGGGACTTGTGCCCGTCGGAGAGGACGGCGACGAGCAGGGTGTGGCCGCCGTGCTCGACGCGGCCGATGCTGTTGATGTCCCACAGCCCGGTCGCCGAGCGCGGCAGCCAGCCGTTCTTCAGCGCCGCCGCCCCGGCGTCGTCCGCCGCCGCGGACACGCCCCAGCGCTGGTCGTCGACCACGGAGGTCATCAGCTTCTCGACGTAGCGGCGGGAGTCGCCGTCCAGCGGCGAGCGGCCGTCGCCGTACACCGCTTCGAGGAGCGCCAACTGGTCGGACGCGGTGGTCTGCGTCAGCCCCCAGGTGCCGCCGTCGCCGGGCTCGGTGTCGGTCAGGCCGAGGCGGCGGTTGGCGTCCGCGAGGCCGGAGCCGCCGCCGATGTCCGACCAGAGCGCGTCGGTGGCGTCGTTGTCGCTGCTGCGTATCATCTCGGCGGCCAGCTTCTTCTGTGCGCCGGTCAGCGTCTTGCCGTCGTCCTGGGCCTGGAGCAGCAGGGCGGCGAGGATGTCGACCTTGACGATGCTCGCGGTGTCGAACGAGCCCTTGCCCGAGCCGTACGTGGCCGTGGCGCCCGAGTCGAGGTCCGCCACGGCGAGGTCGTACGCGCCGGCCGGCTTCGGCAGCGCCTTCAGCGCCTTCGTCACGGCCTTGTCGGCGGAGGGCGCCGGGGCCGGTGCCTTTGCCTTCCCGGCCGCGGGTGCGTACTGGACGTGGCGCGTGCGGGGCGCACCGGCGGCCTCCGCGGTGTCCCCGACGAGGGGAGCGGAGGACGACGCGGTGGCGGCGATCACGGCGAGCGTGCCCGCGGCGACCGCCGCGGAGCGCAGCGTGGGGAGACGATTTCTCGACACGCTGCCGGAGGCTAGGGGACCCGGGTGCGGAAACGACTGGGAATCAGATGAACATTCGATGAGAAAACGGGCGCCCGTGGTATTTATCCGGACCCGGTGTGACGCGCCGTGCGCCGTCGGTCAGCGGATGATCGACACGATGCGGCAGGCGGCCTCCGCGAGGGCCCGGTCTCCTGCGACCTCGGCGCGGGCGAGGGCCGCCGCCGGCTCCACACCCCGTACGCACAGCCGCCAGGCGGTCTCCGCGTCCAGCCGCACCAGCGCGTCCGGCTCGCCCTCTCCGGGCGGTGCGGCCAGCGACCAGCGGGTGCCGCCCTCGGAGGCGGCCCCCGTGGACGTCGCCGTCCAGGCGCCGCCGGCCGGTCCCGGCACCGCCATGAGGACCCGGGTCCCGGGCGGTGCGGCGGTGTCGCGCAGGGTGTGCGGCAGGGCCCGCATGAAGATGTCGAGCACCGCGGCCAGCGGGCCGGCCTCCGGGTCGGTGGGCAGTCCCGCCGCATGCCGGATCTGCTGCCGGTGGGTCCAGAACTCGGTGAAGTCCCGCGCCACGTCCAGCCAGCGCGGCGCCGGCTCGGCACCCGCCCACGACACGCCCAGCGAAGGGCCGCGCAGCGCGTCGCCCGCGAAGTGGGCGGCGATCCCGGCGCCGGCCGCGTCGAGCGCGGCGGTCAGCGAGGCGGGGCTGACCCGGGTGTGGGCGTCGACCCACTCCTGGTTGATGCGGTGGATGAACGCGGCCAGCGGCTCGCCGGCCGCGGGCGCCGGACCGCCGGTGTGCCCGTCGCGCTCGCGGGCGAGACGGCCGTAGAAGTCGCCGAGCAGGTGCGCGGCCACGGCGTGCACCGTCCAGCCGGGCACCGCCTCGCGCCGCCAGTCGTCCGGCCGCAGCGCGTGCAGCGTGGCCATCAGCGCGCGCTGCTCGGGGGCGAACAGCGGCCGGGCGTCGATCGGCGGGCCGAGCCACGGGAGGTCCGGCTCCGCGGGGGTCACCTGCGGTTCCATGGCCGGATCCTGTCACCCGCGGAGGGAGCGCGGCCAGCCGATTCACGGGGCCCCCCGCCGCCGGCCGGTCAGAAGAGGCGGGTCAGCGCTGAGGCGTCCACCGGGTGCAGCGGCTCCTCGCCCGCCAGCAGCCGCAGCACCTCGGTGACCGCGGACTCGCCCAGCCGCTCACGGCACTCCGCCGTGCCCGCCGCCTGGTGCGGGGTCAGCAGCACGTTCGGCAACTGCCGGAACGGGTGTCCGGCGGGCAGCGGCTCGGCGTCGAAGACGTCGAGGGCCGCGTCGATGCGGCCGCCGCGCACCTCCGCGAGCAGCGCGTCCTCGTCCACGAGCCACGAGCGCGCGGTGTTCACCAGACCCGCGCCGTCCGGCAGCAGCGCCAACTGCGGCGCGCCCAGCAGCCGCCGGGTCGCCTCGGTGGCCGGGGCGTGCACCGCCACGACGCGGCTGGTGCGCAGCAGCTCGTCCAGCGGCAGGAGGCGTACGCCCAGCTCCGCCGCGTCCGCCTCGGACAGGAACGGGTCGGTCACCGACACCCGCGCGCCGAAGGCGCGGACCAGCTCGATGTACGCGCGGCCGGTGCGGGAGGCGCCGATGACGCCCACCGTGCTTGCGCCCAGCTCGTGCCGCGGCGGCGCCTGCCGGGCGCTCTCCCAGTCCGCGCCGCGGCGCATCGCGTGGTCGAAGCGGTGGATCCGGTGCAGCAGCGCGAGGGTGAAGGCGAGCGCGACCTCGGCGACCGGCCGGGCCATCGCGTCGCCGGCCTGCGTGACCCGTACGCCGCGGACGAAGGCGTCCTCCGTGACGTACGGGGCGACGGCGGAGCCGGTGTGCGCGAGGAGTTCGAGGCGGTCGGCCACCGCGAGCAGCCCGGCGTCCAACTGCGGCGCGCCCCACGCGGTGACCAGCGCCCGGGCCCCGGGCAGGGCGGCGGCCAGCGCCGCCCGGTCGCGGTGCTCGTCGAGCACCGTCAGCTCCGCGGCGTCCGCGAGCCGCCGCCACACCGCGCCGGTGAAGAACTGCGCGCGCAGCTCCGGCGGTACGCACACCACCACCCGGTCGCGGGCGGCGCCGCGGTCAGCGGAGCCAGTCATCCAGGTGCTCCTTCACGAAGTCGTCGTCGGTCAGCCACGGGTACGCGGCCGCGACGCGGGTCAGCTCGTCGGCCTGCCCCGGCGAAAGCACCTCGCCGGGATCGAGGCACCAGGTGCCCTCCAGCAGCCCCTGCCGCCGCAGCACCTCGTGTACCCCGGCGATGCAGCCGCGGAACCCGCCCCGCACGTCGAAGACCGCGCTGTTGGCGTCGGTGAGCTGCGGCCGGCGCGTCAGGCAGCGCAGCAGCGCCTCGTGGTCGCCCGCGCGGGCGAGGCGCACGTCCGCCAGCAGCCCGGCCGCCGGCCGGGTCCACACCGCCCACTGCCCGAGGAGCCCGCCGGCGAACCAGCGCCGGCCCCCGGCCGTGTCGTACGGGGTGAGGAGGTCGCCGACGATGTCGTCGTCGTTGCCGGTGTAGAGCGCGACCTCCGGACCGCGGTCGGCGCCGGCGACCGCGCGCACCACGTCCGCGGTGCGGTAGCGGTCGAACGGCGCGATCTTGATGGCCGCCGTCGAGGGCTGGTCGGCGAGCGCCGCCCAGAACGCCGGGGACAGGTACCGGCCGCCGACGGCCTCCTGGAGATAGAAGCCGATGACCGGCAGCACCTCGCCGACGGCGCGGGCGCGCTCCAGCAGCCCCTCCTCGTTGGCGCCCGGTACGGCGGGGGAGAGCAGCACGGCGTCGTAGCCGAGGGAGGCGGCCAGTTCCGCCTCGGCGACGGCCTGCGCGGTGTAGCCGCAGGCGCCGGCTATCTTCACCGCCGGCCGGCCCGCGGCGGCGGCGCTCTCCGCCGCGGTCTCCGCGGCGAGTTCGAGCACCGGGCGCAGCAGGCCGACCTGCGGCTCGCGGATGGCGAACTGGGTGGTGTGCACGGCGACGGCGATGCCGCCGGCGCCGGCGCCGAGGTAGTAGCGGGTCAGGGCGCGCTGGCGGCGCTCGTCCAGGCGCCGGTCCGCGGTCAGGGCGAGCGGGTGGGCCGGGATGACGGCGCCGTCGGCGAGGACGTCCAGCGGGGTGGGGCGGTCGGTGGGCATGGGGCGGCTCAGAACCTTCCGTCGCGTACCTGGAACTTGGTGGGCTTGCCGGACAGCGGGAGCCCGCGGCGCAGCCAGTCGGCCTGCCAGCCGACGAGGGTGCGCAGCGGCACGTCCGGGTAGCCGAAGAGAGCGTGGCAGGCCGCGGCGTCGGAGAGGAGGGCCGTGGGGGCCTCGGTTCCCTCGAAGACGGGCTCGGTGCCGAACTCGGCGCCGAACCGGTGCGCAAGACGGCGCACGGCGGCGGTCTCGGGCCCGGTGACGTTGAGGGTGAACGGCTCCCCGTCGCGGGCGTGCAGCAGTGCGCGCAGGGCGACTTCGTTGGCGTACCCCTGCCAGACGACGTTGACGTGCCCGGTGGTGACGTCCACGGGCGCGCCGGCGTGCACCCGCTGGGCGACGTCGGCGAGGACGCCGTAGCGCAGGTCCACCGCGTAGTTGAGGCGCAGCAGCGCGACCTTCGTGCCGTGGGTGAGCGCCGCGTGCGCGAAGAGCCGTTCGCGGCCCAGGCACGACATGGCGTACTCGCCGACCGGCCCCACCTGGTCCGACTCGGCCGAGCCGCCGGTGCCCACGGACACCAGCGGATAGACGTTGCCGGTGGAGAACGCCGCCACCCGGGCGTCCGCCCAGCGCCGGGCGACCCGCTCCGGCAGCCCCGCGTTCACCGCCCAGGCGTGCGAAGGCGCCCCGGCGGAGCCGAACTTGGCGCCGACCATGAAGACCACGTTCCCGGCGTCCGGCAGCGCGGCCAGTTCGGCGTCCGGGTCCATCAGGTCCGCGGCCACGGTGCGTACCCCCGCGGCCTGGAGCCGCTCGGCCGCGGCCGGGTCCGACCAGCGGGACACCGCGTGCACCGCCACGTCCGTACGCCCCGCGGCGTCCAGCGCCCGCCGCGCCAGCCGGCACAGGCTGGGGCCCATCTTGCCGCCGGCGCCGAGCACCAGCAGGTCGCCCTCCAGCCGGGCCATGTCCTCGGTCAGCCCCGGCGAGGGGGTGGCCAGGCGCTCCTCGAGCGCCTTCTCGTCAGCGAACACGATCGGTTCTCACCCCTTGATCCCGGACGCCGTGACGCCCTCGGTGAAGTAGCGCTGGCCCACCAGATACGCGGCGAAGATGGGCACGAACGCGATGACGGAGCCGGACAGCACCACGTTCAGCGGCACGTTCTGCTGCTGTAGGGACGCGATACCGACGGTGAGCGTGCGCATGTCCGTGGACTGCCCGATGACCAGCGGCCACAGGAAGTCGTTCCAGTGCCACAGGAAGACGAAGACGCCGAGCGTGGCCAGGATGGGCTTGAGGAGCGGCAGCACGATGCGGCCGAAGATCTGCAGCTCGCTGCAGCCGTCCAGGCGCGCCGCCTCGAACAGCTCGTCCGGCAGCCCCTGGATGAACTGCCGCATGAGGAAGACCGCCTGGGCGTTGGCGAGCGTCGGCACGATCAGGCCCCAGTACGTGTCCACGCCGCCCAGCTTCGCGATCATCGCGAACGTCGGGATCATCGTGACGTGGTACGGGACCATCACCATCGACAGGAACGACCAGAACATCGCCTCGCGGCCGGGGAAGCGCTTCTTGGCGAAGGCGTAGCCCGCCAGCGACGACAGCAGCAGCACGCCCACCACCGACACCAGTGAGTAGAGCAGCGTGTTGAAGAGCCAGCGCGGCACGTCCTGGGAGTTCATGACGCTCTCGTACGCCTCGCCGCCCAGCGGCCACGGCACCAGGCTGCCGGGGAACTCCACCGCCGCGGCGGGCTTCAGCGACAGCACCACCATGGCGTAGAACGGGAAGACGGTGACGACGGCGGCCAGGGCCAGCAGCAGGCCGCGGCCTATCCGGCCGGCGGTGCTGCCGCGCATCGAGTGCGGTACGGAGTCGCGGTTCGCGGCACGGCGCAGCCGGCGCTCGGCGCGCCGGGCGGCGCGTCCCGGCGCGCGGCCCTTGCCTGGTGCGGGCGCCGGGGGCGGTCCCGCCGGTATCTCTTCCTGCGGGGTCTTCGCGGGGGCCGAGGTCATGGTCAGTCGTCCTTCCCGATCGTCAGCCGCTGGATCAGCGCGACCACCAGCGTCAGCGCGAAGAGCGCCACGCCGATCGCCGCCGCGTAGCCCAGGTCGAAGTACTTGAAGCCGGCGTCGTAGAGCTGGAAGACCAGCGTGTAGCTGGAGTTGGCGGGGCCGCCGCCGGTCATCGTGTAGACCGCGTCGAAGACCTGGAACGAGGCCGTCGTCTCGATCACCGCGAGGAAGAACAGCGCCGGCCGCAACTGCGGCAGCACGATGTGCCGGAACCGCTGCCAGGGGCCGGCCCCGTCGGTGAGCGCGGCCTCCTCCAGCTCCCGCGGGATGTCCTGCATCCGGGCCAGCAGGATGAGCATCCCGTAGCCGAACCGCGACCAGATGCCCACCAGCGCCAGCGCGGGCACCACCAGGGTGTCGTGGGAGAGCCACGACTCCTCCGGCAGCCCGATCCAGCCCATCGCCGTCGACCAGGGGCCGCCGGTGGAGAAGATCCACACGAACACGGTGGCGGCCAGCACCAGCGAGGTGACGACCGGCAGGAAGAACACCGAGCGGAAGACCTTCGAGCCGCGGAACGCCCGCCGGGTGAGCAGCGCGAGCCCCACCGAGACCGCGATGGTGCCGGGCACGGCCAGCACCGTGTAGACCACGGTGACCTTCAGCGCGTCCCAGAACAGCGGGTCGTCCTTCAGCCGGGTGAAGTTGTCGGCGCCGATGAAGCTGCCGCCCCCGGTGAGGGTGTAGTCGGTGAAGCTCATCAGCACCCCGGCGACCGCGGGGCCGAACCGGAAGGCGAGGAAGAGCAGGAAGCACGGCAGGACGAACAGCAGGCCGATCCGGGCCTCGCGGCGCGCGTGCGGCCCGCTGCGGCGCCTTCGCCTGTTCCGGGTGGGTTCCGCGACGACTGCCACGGTGGGTCTCCTTGCGGTACGGGGGTGGTGCGGGTGGATGCGCGGCCCGGCCGGCGGCAGGGGTTCGGCGCCGCCGGCCGGGCGCGCGGTCCGTGGGGCCCGCGCCCGGCCCGGAGCAGTCGGTGGTCCGGGCCGCGCGGGCTACGGGAGGGGAAGGGGGCCGAGGCCCCGCGGGGTCAGCGGGCGATCTGGGCGTCGGCCGCCTCGGCCGCCGCCTTCAGCGCGTCCTCCGGGCTCTTCTTGCCCAGCAGCGCGGCCTGCAGCTCGGGCGCGAGCACGCCCATCACCTCGCGCGCCTTCTCCTCCAGCGGACCCGCGTTCATCGCGGGCAGCGTGTCGGCGACGGCCTGCTGCAGCTCGTCGCCCGGGTAGAGGTCGTCGGCGGAGGTACGGGCCGGGAAGTAGCCGGCGCCCTTCTCCAGGTCCGCGGCGTTCTCCGGCTGGGCGACGAAGTTGATCCACTTGCCGGCGGCCCCGGTGTCGGCGCCCTTCAGCATCGACAGCGCGCCGACGGTGCCGTAGCCCACCGACTCCTCGCCGGTCAGCGGCGGCTGGACGACGATGTTCTCGCGGCCCCAGAACGGCTCGACGTCGGCCGGCACGTTGGTCCACGTACAGGCGACCTTGCCCTTGGCGACCGGCGTCTGCTCCAGGTTCGGCGTGGTGGTGACGAGGTCCTTGGGCGTCCAGCCCTCCTCGACGAACTCCGTCAGGTACGTCAGCGCCTCCACGCCCGCCGCGTCGTCGAACGCCACGGACTCGCCGTCCTCGGCGAACACCTCGCCGCCGGCCTGCCAGAGCAGCGGGTAGAACGTCATGTTCAGCGTCTGCGCGGTGTCGCCGGTGTAGCTGAGCGCGTAGTAGCCCTCGTCCTTCATCTTCGGCCCGAGCGCCTTCAGGTCGTCCCAGGTCTCGGGGTACGAGTCCTCGCCGACCGCGTCGAAGACGCGCTTGTCGCATATCAGCGGGTTGGCGCTGGTGAGGATCGGGGTGCCGAGCACGTCCTCGCCCACGGTCACGGACTCCAGCGCGAAGTCCGTGTAGTCGGACTCGGCGTCGGCCGGCATGTAGTCGGCGGCCGGCACGATGTTCGGCGCGTACTTCGGCAACTGGTCCGGCACCAGGTAGACCACGTCCGGGCCCTTGCCGGAGGCGATGGCGGTGCCGAGCGCGGTGTCGCGGTCGGCCCACGGGTAGGTCTCCACCTTGACCGAGATGTCCTTGTTCTCCTTCTCGAACTTCTCGACCATGCCGTCCCAGTACGCCTTGTTCTTCGCCTCGTCGAAGATCACGGGGTACGTCCACATGGTGACGGAGCCCTTCCCGCCGCCCGCGCCGTCGCTGCCGCCGCAGCCGGCGAGCGCGACGCCGGCCAGCGCGGTGGCGAGCAGCGGTACGGCGACGGCTCTGGTCCGTGAACGCCGGTGGTGGATCAGGGTCATGGCACTTCCTCCGGGGATGGGGCGGGACAAAAGGGTCGTGGGGGCGGTGCGGATGTCAGCGGGCCGGCACCGTCTGGACGGTGCCGGTGTGCCGGGCGCGCTCCGCGGCGAACGCGGCGAGGTGGCTGCCGAGCGAGGCGGCGGTGCCGGAGCGCAGCACGCCGGAATCGCCGCTGGCGACGGCCCGTACGAAGGCGTCCATCAGCCCGGCGTCGCCGCCGCCGTGGCCGTCCGCCGCGTTGGAGCCGGCGGCGTCGACGGTGCGCACGGTGGTCTCGCCGGTGCGGAAGTCCTGCACGGTGACGCTCTCGCCGTCGCCGCGCAGCCAGCCGTGGGAGCCGAAGACGCGGGTCTGGCGGTGCGTCTGCTCGGTGAAGGCGACCATCTGGAAGGTGGCGGTGACCCCGCCGGACAGCAGCATCGCGAGGACCTGGTGGTCCACGACGTCGTTGTCCGCGCGGTAGACGCACACCCCGTACGGGCCGGTGCGCAGCGCCTCGATCAGCCCGGCCTCGTCGGCCGGGCCGGTCGCGCCGGTGACGTGGGTGACCGGCCAGACCGCGCCCTTCTCGCGCAGCACCGGCAGGTAGAGCTTCGGCGCGCTGTACGGGCAGTCCGCCTCGACGGCGCAGTCCGTGCAGCGCTCCCCGGCACCGGCCGGGGC
Organism: Streptomyces sp. NPDC004134; assembly: GCF_042874195.1. Lineage (NCBI taxonomy): Bacteria > Bacillati > Actinomycetota > Actinomycetes > Kitasatosporales > Streptomycetaceae > Streptomyces > Streptomyces sp. NPDC004134. The sequence continues at coordinate 407,284 of NZ_JBIAMS010000003.1, forward strand.
GTTCTCGGGGCGGAAGTGCTTCAGCCCGCCGAAGCCGGTGACCTGCTCGATGCGGGCGCCGGTGACGTACGCGATCCAGTCGAGGTCGTGGCAGGACTTGGCCAGCAGCATCGGCGAGGACAGCTCCTCGTTGCGCCACGGGCCGCGCACGTAGCTGTGCGCGTAGTGCCACCAGCCGACCGGCTCCAGATGGTCAAGCGAGACCAGCTCGCCGAGCACGCCGGAGTCGACGACCTCCTTCACCAGGTCGGTGTACGGCATGTAGCGCATGACGTGGCAGACCGCGAAGAGCACCCCGGCCCGCTCGACGCCCTCGACGATGCGCCGGGTCTCCTCCTCGGTGGGCGCGAGCGGCTTCTCCGCCAGGACCGCGTAGCCGGCCCCGGCGAAGGCGAGCACCGGGTCGACGTGGTCGCGGTCCTGGGTGGCGACGACGACCGCGTCGGCCTCCACCCCGGCCGCGGCGAGCGCGCGCCAGTCGTCGAACTCGCGCGGCGCGCCCACCGCCGCCCGGGCGGCCGGGCTCGGGTCGGCGACCGCGACCAGCTCGGCCCGCTCCGGGTGCGCGCGTACCCAGTCGGCGTACGTGCGCCCGCGGTTCCCGGCGCCGGCGACGGCGACGCGGACGGGCCTGGCGGTGATCGGGGGATGCGTGGACACGGCAACTCCTGTGCTGGGTACGGGCGGTCGGGTGTGGCTGGTGCGGGGTGCGGGGGAGAGGTCAGAGCCGCAGGTTGCCCGCGGTGTGGACGACGCGGTCGCCCTCGTCCGGCAGCGCCGCCCGCGTCACGCCGTCCTCGACGCAGCCGGCGTGCAGCAGGTGCGAGCCGGCGTCCGCGAAGGCGGCGGGCTTCAGCTCCAGCCGGCCGCCGGTGAAGGTGCAGCCCTGCGCCTGGTAGCGGTTGACGCCGCCGTCGAGGGCGATGTGCGCGGTGCCGTCTCCGGCGGCGGTGGCGTCGACGCCGGTCAACTGCCAGGTGACCGTACGGTCCCCGCCGCCGCGGGAGAGCAGGGCGCCCGCCTTGTTGGTGCCCGAGAGCCGCGCGCCGTCCAGCCGCAGCCGCTGCCCGCCCGCGCCGGTCAGCCTGATCCCGGTGTCGGTGAACACCCCGCCCTCGACGGTGATGTCGGCGTGCGCGTACGACACGGGCTCCGCGCCGGGGGCGCCGGTGACCCGGCAGTGGTCGAGGACCAGCGGCCCGGTGCCCCGGAACGCCGCGCCCTCGGCGCCGTCGAGCACGACGCGCTCCAGCGTCAGCGGGGCCTTCACCCCGGGGGCGGTGATCTCGGCGCCGGGCGCGAACGAGAACGCGGAGTCGGCGATGACGTTCGGCCGTGCGGACCGGTCGGACGCCTGGGAGACGATCAGCGGGCCGCTGGCCGTACAGCCGCGCATCTGCACGCCGTCGGCGTTCACCCACAGCATCCCCGAGCCGTCCAGCGACTCCTTGCCGATGACGGTGACGTCCTCCAGCGTGAGGTCGGTGACCTTGACGCGGGCGACGAACCAGGAGCACACGTGCCGGCGGACGGTGATCCGCTTGGCCGCGCCGCCCCAGGGGGCACCGGAGTTGGCGAAGGTCATCAGGCCCGAGTTGCCGGTGTAGACGAGGTCGTGCTCGAACTGGCCGTGGGTGACGAACGGGCCCTGGTCGTCGCCGTCGCCGTGGCAGTTGGTGACGTAGCAGTAGGCGGAGGCGGTGAAGTCGTTGAGGTGGCGGGCGTTGGAGGTGCGGCAGTCCGTGACGTGCCCGTAGAGGCAGTAGATCTGCTGCGTCAGGTAGCCCGCGCCGCCGTAGGTGACGGACCTGGGGTTGGCCAGGGTGCAGTTCTCGGTACGGAACCGGGTGCACCAGCGGCGCATGATCACGGGCCAGAAGGTGCCGGTCGCCTCGATGCCGGAGACGTCGCAGCCGACGGCGTACTCGTACGCCACCGGGTGCGAGCCGGTGTACTGGTCGTCCCCGGCGCCCTCGAAGACGAGGTTGCGCACGTGCGCCCGCTCGACCGGCTCGACCCGCGTCCAGGTCAGCGTGCGCCCGGCGGCCAGCGGCCAGCCGGTCTGGTAGCCGACGCGGATGTGCGTGCCGTCGACGATCCCGGTGACCTGGACGAGCCGCTGGATCTCCTTCTCGTACTTCCCCGACCCGGCGGCGTCCGACTCGACCGCCCACCACTGGCCGACGCCGAACGCCCCGGAGTCGCCCACCTCGTAGACGTCGGACAGCTCGGGCAGCTCCGCGCCGAGCGTGTGCTCGTGGACGGTGTCGGTGACCTTGCCGCGGAAGAACAGCACCGCGCCGAAGGGGTTGTCGTGGCCGTTCTCCTCGATGCCCTCGGTGAGCATCCGGTTGCCGCCGAAGTCCAGCTCGACGTCCGAGCGGTCGGTGGTGTGGCGGCGGGTGAAGAGCAGGTCGGTGTGGGCCTCGATGCGGTGGATGCTCTTGTCGGCGAGCATCTTGTCCAGCGCGTCGTCGGCCGGACGCCCGGGGCCGGAGTGGCCGTAGTCGCGGAAGTCCGCGACACCGCCCTGGCGGCGGCCGTTGGTGCCGCCGGCGCCGGGCGCGGGGGCGGCCTGGGCGGTGCCGGCGGAGGCCGCGGCGGCACCGGCGGCGGCCAGGCCGGCCAGACCGGTGACGCGCAGCATGCTGCGGCGGGCGGTGCTCGGGTGCTGCGGAACGCTCATGGCGGACTTCGCCTTCCGAGAAGGTCCGGATCGTGAGAGGCGTTCCTGCGGTGACTGCCGTGACGGCGGATGGCCTTGCGGACCGCGGGCCGCCGGCGGGGCCGGTGGCCGGTCCCGGGCGTGAAGGGCAGGCGCCGGGGACGGGTCCAGTTCATGTCGCGCCGGTGACCGGGAGGTCGCGGCGGTTGGCTGGAAAGGTACGGGCGCTCCCGCCGATCGGTCAAGAGCCGGTTTTCGCGGGCCGGCCGCCGGGCGGCCCGCGGGTGCGCTAGCGGCCGCCGGTCCCGGGCGCCGTGCCGTCCGGCGCGGCGGACGCCTCCGCGCCCTCTCCCGGCCAGCCCAGTTCGCGGCTGATCCGGTGGGCCGCGTCGCGTACTTCGCCGCCCAACTCCTGGTAGCGCCAGGCCGGGAGGCCGAGCTTGAGACCGGTGATGCTGACCGCCCCGGCGCAGGCGCCGCGGTCGTCCCGTACCGGCGCGCCGATGCAGATGATGCCCTCGGCGTCCTCCTCGTCGTCCAGCGCGTAGCCGACGCGGGCGATGTCGCGCAGATGGGCCAGGAACGTGTCCGGGTCGGTGATCGTCCTGCCGGTGCGCCGCGGCAGGCCGTGCCGCTCGATCACGGCCGCCGCCTGGGCCTCGGGCATCGCCGACAGCAGGGCCTTGCCCAGCCCCGTGCAGTGGGGGAGTTCGCGCTCGCCCATGCGCAGGTCGAGCCGGACGCGGTTGTCGACCTCGACCTGGTCCACGACCACGGCGAGGCCGCCCTCCGGCACGGCGACGCGGGAGGCCATGCCGGTACGGGTGCTGAGGTCGCGCAGCACCGGGTGGGCCAGCCGGCGCAGCGAGACCTGCGCCCTGGCGCGGTCGCCGAGCCGGGCCAGGCCCATGCCGAGCCGGTAGCGCCGGCTCATGCCCTCGCCGTCGTCCGAGACCAGGCCGAAGGCGCGCAGCGTCTGCAGGGTGCCGAACGCGGTGCTCTTGGAGACGCCGCACCGCTGGGCGATCTCCGTGACGCTCAGCCCGTCGCCGGGCGGCGGGCTCGCCAGGGTCTCCAGGATCTCGGCCGCCCGCCCCACGCTCTTGACCCAGTACTTCGGCTCGTCGGCATCCGTTCTGTTCGTCATGACCGAACAGCTTAGGGGGTGAGGTCGAGGTTCCGTCGAGTCCAAGGGGTTGACCGGCGCTTTTTTCGGCCGTAGAGTCCTGCTCTGTTCGGTAAGACAGAACGGCGTTCTGAAAAACCTCAACTCGCCGTTCACCACTCACCGTTCGTACGATCTTCCTGCGACGACTGCCGGGCGGATGGCGCCAGGGTTCACGGGCCGGGCAGGGCCCGTGGAACCGAGACACTCGACGCAAGGAGCACGCACCATGAGCCCAGGCCCGGACGTCACCACCGCCGGAGCCGGAGCAGCCCTCGCCGAGCGCGCCCAGCGGGTCGTGCCCGGCGGGGTGAACAGCGGCCAGCGCAGCATCCCGGGCCTGCCCGGACTCGTCGTCGCCGGCACCGGCGGCGCCCGCTTCCGCACCGCGGACGGGGCCGAGTTCACCGACTACCACGCGGCCTTCGGCCCGCCGCTGCTCGGCCACAACGACCCCGACGTGGCCCGCGCCGCCGCCGAGGCCGGCGCCGCGCTCGGGCACATGGGCGTCGGGGTGACCGAGGGCGAGATCCAGCTCGCCGAGGAGCTGTGCGCGCTGGTGCCCTCGCTGGAGAAGGTGCTGCTCACCAGCACGGGCAGCGAGGCGACGTTCCACGCGCTGCGCGTCGCCAGGGCCGCCACCGGGCGCCGGCTGGTGGTCAAGTTCCAGGGCTGTTACCACGGCTGGCACGACTCGGTCAGCCTCAACGTGATCTCCGCGCCCGACCGCGTCGGCGGCCACGACCCGATCTCCGCCGGCATCCTGCCCGAGGTCCTCGACGCCACCCTGGTGCTGCCGTTCAACGACAGCGCCGCCGTGCGCCGCTGCTTCGCCGAGCACGGCGGCGACATCGCCGCCGTCATCGTCGAGCCCGTACCGCACAACGTCGGCGCGCTCCTGCCGCACCAGGAGTTCCTGACCACGCTGCGCGAGGAGACCGCGAGGGCCGGGAGCGTGCTCGTCTTCGACGAGGTCATCACCGGCGTGCGGCACGGCCTCGGCGGCTGGCAGCAGATCTCCGGTGTCACCCCGGACCTCACGACCCTCGGCAAGGCCATCGCCAACGGCGCCCCCGCCGGCGCCATCGGCGGCCGCGCCGACCTCATGGAGCTGTTCTCCACCCGCCCCGGCGCCCCCGCGTTCTTCGCCGGCACGTACAACGGGCACCCCTCCGTCGTCGCCGCCGCGCTCGCCACGCTGCGCAAGGTGCGCGAGGAGCCGGTCCACGACCACGTCTTCCGCCTCGGCGAGCGGGTGCGCACCGGGCTGCGCACCGTGTACGCGCGCCTCGGTTTGCCCGTCGCCGTCACCGGCTACGGCTCCGTCTTCGTCACGTACTTCATGCCCGGCTACGACGGCGGTGCCGCCGGCGCCGAGCGCCCCACCCCGCGGACGTACACCGACCTGCTCGCCAACGACGCGGGCCTCTTCGTCGGCTACCGCCGCCGGCTGCTGGAGCACGGGATCTTCGAGCTGCCGCTGAACCTCAAGCGCAGCCACCTCTCCTACGCCCACACCGACGCCGACGTCGACCGGCTGCTGGAGGCCACCGAGGCCGCCGTCACCGCCGCGCTCGCCGACGGCGGCGCCCGCGACCTGGAGCACGCCTCCACCATGGGCGGCGCCACCCCGGCCGCCGCCGGGCGGCAGGAAGAGGCGGGCCGCTGATGCTCACCGTCGACACCACCCGCCCCACCGGGCCCGCCGGCCGGATCAGCCGCGTCGAGACCCTGATGCTCGGCACCGCCTGGCGCGACTTCGGCTACGTCCGCGTGCACACCGACGAGGGCCTGTCCGGCGTCGGCGAGATCACCCACCCGTACCGCGGCCGCGAGGTCTGCGCGCTCGCCGAAGCGATGTCCCGCCGCCACCTGCTGGGCGCCGACCCCTTCGACGTCGAGGAGATCTGGCTCCGGCTGCACCAGGGCGACTTCCTGCGCGGCGGCGACGTCGGCGGCATCGTCCTGTCCGGCCTCGACCAGGCGCTCTACGACCTCATGGGCAAGGCGCTCGGCGTGCCCGCCTACCGCCTCACCGGCGGCGCCTGCCGCGACAGCGTCCCCGTCTACGCCAACGGCTGGTACGACGGCGAGCGCGACCCCGAGGTGTTCGCCGCCAAGGCCCGCGCGACCGTCGCCAAGGGCTACCGCGCGCTGAAGTTCGACCCCTTCGGCTCCGGGCTGCACGAGCTGAGCCCCGCCGAACTGCGCCGCTCCGCCGGCCTCGTCGCCGCCGTACGGGAGGCCATAGGACCGGACGTGGAGCTGTTCGTCGAGGGCCATGCCCGCTTCGCCATGCCCACCGCCGTGCGGCTGCTGCACGAGCTGGAGCCGTACGGCATCGGCTGGCTGGAGGAGCCGCTGCCCTGGACGCACATCGAGCGCTACGCCGAGCTGCGGCAGCGGGCGTCGTTCCCCATCGCGGGCGGCGAGCACTTCCACGACCGCTACGAGTACAAGCAGCTCTTCGCCACCCACGCCGTCGACATCGTCCAGCCCGACCTGTCCATGGCCGGCGGCCTCACCGAGGTGCGCAAGATCGCGGCCATCGCCGACGCGCACGGCATGCTCGTCGCCCCGCACAACTCCAACTCGCCGCTGTGCACCACCGTCTCCGTACACGCGGCGCTCGGCATTCCCAACCTCAAGGTGCTGGAGACCTTCGACGGCCTGCTGGAGCCGTACGTCTTCGAGGCGCTGCGCGGCACGCTGCCCATCGAGGACGGGCGCATCGGCCTGCCCACGGCGCCCGGCCTCGGCGTCGAGCTGGCCGACGAGGTCTTCGCCGAGCACCCGCCCACGCACCGCTTCTGGAACATGTTCGAGGACGGCTGGGAGAAGCGGAACAGGAGCGCACCGGCATGATCACCGACGTCCACTCGCATCTCTTCCGGCCCGGCGCGGACTTCGACGACGCGTTCCGCACCGAGGCCGCCCGCGCCCACGCGGGCGAGGTGGACCTCACGGTCCGCTTCGAGGAGTACGCTGCCGCCGCCCCCGACGGCACCCGCACCGTAGTCGTCGGGGGCAAGGCCAGGCGCAGCGGGCTGTGGGTCGACGACGCCGCGGTGGCCGCGTACACCGCGGCGCACCCCGGCCGGCTCGTCGGCTACCTCTCCCTCGACCCCACCCAGCCCGGCTGGCGGGACGAACTGCGCCACGGCCACCAGGAGCTGGGGCTGCGCGGCATCAAACTGATGCCGATGTACGCGGGCTTCGACCCCGCGGACGAGGCGTACGACGACCTCTTCGGCTACGCCGAACGCCACGGCCTGCCGCTCCTGGTGCACACCGGCACCACGTTCGTCTCGGCCGCCCCGCTGGAGTACGCGATGCCCCGGCACCTCGACGCCGTCGCCATCCGCCACCCCGAACTGCGCATGGTCCTCGCCCACCTCGGCCACCCCTTCGAGGGCGAGTGCCTGGCCGTCATCCGCAAGCACCCGCACGTCTACGCGGACGTCAGCGCCCTGCACTACCGGCCGTTCCAGCTCTGGCACAGCCTGCGTCTGGCGCAGGACTACGGCGTCTGGCACAAGCTGCTCTTCGGCAGCGACTACCCCTTCACCACGGTCGACGCCTCCGTCGCCGGGCTGCGCGAGATCGCCCGGATCCCGGGGATCCCCGGGCTGCCGCCGCTGGACCGGGACGAGGTGGAGAAGCTGATCCACCGGCCGGCCCTCGACCTGCTGGGGCTGTCGTGACCGGCGCGGCGGAGCGGCGGCCCGGTGCGGGGGACCGGGCCGCCGGCCGGTTCGACCTCACCGGGCGCACCGCGGTCGTCACCGGCGCCGCCCGCGGCCTCGGCCGCGCCTTCGCCACCGGGCTCGCCGAGGCGGGCGCCGACCTCGTGCTCGTCGACCTGCCGGACGCTCCCGGGCTGGCGGAGACGGCCGCGGCGGTACGGGCCCACGGCGGGCAAGTGCGGACGTACGGGCAGGACCTGGCGCGCACCGGCGAACTGGCCGGGCTCGCCGACCGTATCCGCGCGGCGGCCGGGCCGGTGCACATCCTGGTCAACAACGCGGGCACCGCGGCCCTGGAGCGCTTCAACGAGATCACCCCGGAGAGCTGGTCGCACGTCATGCGGGTGAACGCCGACGCGGTGTTCTTCCTCTCCCAGCGGCTCGCGGAGCACATGGCCGCCGACCGGGTGCCGGGCCGGATCGTCACCGTCACCTCGAAGAACGCGCTCGTCGCCGAGGCGGGCCTGGCGCACTACAACGCCGCCAAGGCCGCCGCCCAACTGCTCACCGAGACCCTGGCGGTGGAGCTGGCGCCGCACGGCATCACCGCCAACACGCTGGCGCCCGGCATGGTCGACACGCCCATCGACGGCGAGTTCCCGCTGGAGCGCGAGGGGTTCGAGGCGGCGTACCGCGAGCGGATCCCGCTCGGCCGCTACGCCCGGCCCGAGGAGTGCGTCGGCGCGCTGCTGCTGCTCGCCTCGGACGCCGGGGCGTACATCACCGGCGCCAGGATCGTCGTGGACGGCGGCGTGCTCGCCGACCAGATGCCGCGGATGCGGTTCATGCCCCCGTACCGCAGCAGCCTGAAGCCGGACGACGGCGCCGCGGACGGCTGACCGCGGAGGTCAGCCGCCGGCCAGCGGGTGGAACAGCAGCCGGGCGCGCTTCGGCGGCAAGTACACCTCCGGCAGGTCCACTTCGGGCAGCGTGACCTCCGGTCCCAGTGCGAAGCCCTCGCGGTGCAGCCGGTCGATCGCGGGCCCGTTGGCCGCGTCCGGCTCGGCCACCAGCCGCCGCGCGCCGGCCGCCGCGGCGAAGCCGGTGATCACCCGCACCAGGGCGGACGTGAAACCGGACTCCGGCGCGCCGTCCGGGGGGCCGACCAGCAGGTGGAGGCCGAGGTCGCCGGGCTCGGCGGGGTAGCACTCCGAGACCCGGTCGGCGGCCGGTTCGTACGTCTGCACCAGCGCGACCGGCGCGCCGTCGCGCAGCAGCAGGTGGGCGTGGTGGGTGGGCAGGGTGTCCATGTGCGCGTAGACGTCGCGGACCTGGGCGCGGGACAGCCCGGCCATGCCCCAGAAGCGGGCGCGCTCCGCGGTGACCCAGCCGTGCAGCAGGGCCGCGTCCGCGTCCGGGACGACCGGCACGACGCGTACCGTGCCGAAGCCGTCGGCCCGCTCCTCGTGCCGCGGCTTCCGGTCGCGGGGCGCGGGGTCAGCGGTCGCCATGGGACTCCTTCAGGGCCTGCCAGTCGGTGACCACGGGGATCAGTTCGCCCCGCTGCCAGAGCGTGAGCTGGTCGCGGTGGTGCGGGGCGCCGGGGACGCCGCAGGCGCCGAACGGCACCACCCAGCGGCTCTCCTCGCGGCGGGCGACGTCCCAGACGTAGCGGGCGGCGGGGCCGCGGGCGCAGAGGTCGGTGACGCCGGGGACGCCGGCGGTGGCCAGCACGCAGTCGTGGTCCCCGGCCAGCCCTGGGCCCGGCCACGGCTCGCCGGGATCGTCCGAGCCGCCGGGGCCGCCCGCACCGGCGGGCAGGGCCTGCCAGGGCGCCAGCCGGTGCGCCTCACCCCAGGTCACCGGGGCGTCCGGCGCCGCCGCCGCGAGCTGCGCGGCGGTCTCCTCGGCGGCGGCCCGCACCAGCGCGGGCCGGTCGATCTCCGGCAGCCGGCCGGTGGTGAGCAGGCTGCCCAGGGCGAACCCGATCCGGGTGTCCAGGCACAGCCAGGGCTGCAGCAGTGCGGGGTACGGGGGCGGGTCGGCCAGCGGCGCCAGCGCGGGGTGCGCGGCCAGGGCGCGGACGACGGCGGAGCGCAGCCGCGCGTACGCCAGCGCGTCGGCGCTGTCCGCCGCCATCCGCAGATCCCAGCGCAGCACCCGGTCGCGCAACTCCGCGGCGGCGGGGCCGAGTCCGTCGAGCCCGGCGAGCAGATCCAGCAGCGGCCGGGCCGAGGCGTTGAGGGTGTCGGTGTGGACGGCGGCCATGTCCCCGGCGCGCCAGGGCCCGCCGCAGGACAGCAGCTCGCGGATGCGCTCCGCACGGTACGGCGGGGCGAACTCGGCGCCGAACGGGGCGGCCGGGCCGCGCTCGTTGGCCATCACGGCGATCCCGCCGGTCACCGGCACCGACGGCATCGGCGCGTGCCGCCCGCGCCACGCGTACGCCGCCTCCCACGCCGGTACGGGCCCGCGCAGGTTGGCCTCGTCGCGTACCGGCACCGTCCCGGCGACACGGTGCAGCAGCCCGCCCGCGGTGTCGGCGGCCAGCACCACGTTGACCGGCTCGACCCAGCCGTCAAGCGCCGCGTCCACGTCGGCGACTGCACGGGCCCTGAGCAGCGCGGGCAGCGCCGGGAAGCCCAGCTCCCCGTACACCCGCGGCGGATACGCGAGGCTCAGCGCCTCCCACTCGCCGTCCGCCGCGCTCCCCGGCACCTCGGCGACCACCGGCCCGCGGCCGGTCTCGACCACCTCGACCTCGTGCGCCGCCGCGCCCGCGACCTCGACGGTCTCGGTGTGCCCCGTGGCCGGCTGCCAGCCGTCGGGGCCCAGCGCCTCGATCCGGCCCGCGCGGCGGCGCAGCCGCTCGACGAAGAGGTCCTGGTAGTCGGCCATCGCGTTGGTGATGGCCCAGGCGACGCCGCCGGTGTGGCCGAAGTGCGGCAGCCCGGGGACGCCGGGGACGGCGAAGCCGACGACGTCGTACTCCGGGCAGGCCAGATGGATCTGCTGGTAGACCCCGGGGTTCTCGATGAACCGGTGCGGGTCCCCGGCGATCAGCGTGCCGCCGTCCGCGGTCCGCTCGCCGGCCACCAGCCAGCCGTTGCTGCCCGCGGTGCCGGGGCCGTCGGTGGCGAACACCTCCACCGCCCCGGCGCCCAGGCGCGCGTCGACCATCCGGCGCCACAGCTTGGCGGGGAAGCCGGCGAAGAGGATGTGGGTGGACAGCCACACGGCCAGCGGCGTCCACGGCGACCAGCGGCCGGGTGCGAGTCGAGTGGCCGCGAACTCCGGGGCCCGCGCGGCGCCTTCGGCGAGCCCGGCGTTGACGCCGTCGACGTAGGACGACACCCAGCCGGCGGTCTCGCGGTCCTCCTCGGCCAGGCGGCGGAAGCAGCGGCGCGCGGTGTCGTCGAGCCGGACGCGGCGGGCGAAGACGTCCCAGTCGCGGGCCGCCTCGCCCAGGAACGCCGCGGAGCTGCCGGCGGCGCGGTGGCGTTCGACCTCCAGTTGCCAGCCGCGGTCGAAGGCGGCGTTCTGCCCCTGGGCGTACGCGAGTTCGCGATGATCGGCGGCGCGGATGTGGGGGATGCCCCAGGAGTCGCGGTACACCTCGATGCCCAACGCCGTCGCCACCCTTCGCTCGAAAGAACTTAGGGTAGCCTAACCAAAAAGTCGGGTGGGGCGCGGTCGGGGGTCCGCGCCCCACCCGGTCGGGGGCCTGCCTCAGTGCCGGATGAGGGCCGTCGGGGGGCCGTACCTCATCCGGACGAGCGGCCGCCCGGGCTCTCGTCCGCGGATTCGAGCTCGCGTTCCCCGCTGCCTGCCGGCAGCTCCGCGTGCTCGTGGTCGTGTGCGACCGCGCGGTATTCCTCGATGGTCGGCTTCGGGATCCGCGTGTGCGGGCCGAACATGGCGTGCGCCAGCTTCGCACGCACCTTGTTGGTGATGCCGGCCGGGGGCCGGCGGACGCCGTTGGCGTCGGTCTCCGGGCCGAGTTCGTACGGCTGCGGCTGCTCGTGCGAGGTGAGCTTGTGCAGCTCCGCCTGCGACAGCGGCTCGTGCACCTCGATGTACTCGCCGTGCGGCAGCCGCTTGATCATGCCGGTCTCGCGGCCGTGCAGCACCTTGTCGCGGTCGCGCCGCTGCAGCGCCAGGCAGATGCGCTTGGTGAGGATGAAGGTGAGCACGGGCACCACGAACACCATGATCCGCAGGGCCCAGGTGACGTTGTTGACCGACACGTGGAAGTGCGTGGCGAAGATGTCGTTGCCGCCGCCGATGAGGAACAGGGCGTAGAGCGACAGCCACGAGGTGCCGAGCGCCGTCCGCACGGGGACGTTGCGCGGCCGCTGCAGCAGGTGGTGCTCCCGCTTGTCTCCCGTGACCCACGCCTCGATGAACGGGTACGCGCCGATGACGACCAGCATGAGCGGGAAGAGTGCGATGGGGATGAACACGCCGAGCGAGAGTGTGTGACCCCAGGCGTTGATCTCCCAGCCGGGCATGATGCGCACCATGCCTTCGGCGAAGCCCAGATACCAGTCCGGTTGGGCGCCCGTCGACACTTGGTCCGGCCGGTACGGTCCCACGTTCCAGATCGGGTTGATGGACGCCACGGCCGCGATGATGGTGACGAGGCCGAAGACCAGGAAGAAGAACCCGCCCGCCTTGGCCACGTACACCGGCATGAACGGCGCGCCGACGACGTTCTTCTCGGTCTTGCCGGCACCGCCCCACTGGGTGTGCTTGTGGTAGAAGACCAGGATCAGGTGCGCCACCAGCAGGGCGAGCATCAGCCCTGGCAGCACCAGGATATGGAGCGCGTAGAAGCGCGGGATGATGTCGTGGCCCGGGAACTCGCCGCCGAACAGGAAGAACGAGAGGTACGTTCCGATCACCGGTGTGGAGATCGTCGCACCCTCCACGAAGCGCAGGCCCGTGCCGGAGAGCAGGTCGTCCGGGAGCGAGTAGCCGAGCAGGCCCTCGAAGAGGCCGATGAACAGCATCGTCCAGCCGAACACCCAGTTGATCTCACGCGGCTTGCGGAACGAGCCGGTGAAGAAGTGCCGCATCATGTGGACGAGCATGCCGACCACGAAGATGAGCGCGGCCCAGTGGTGGATCTGACGCACCAGCAGACCGCCGCGCACGTCGAACGAGATGTCCAGCGTGGAGGCGTACGCCTCGGACATCCGCACGCCGTTCAGGGGAGCATAGGAGCCGTCGTACACGACCTCGGTCATCGACGGGTTGAAGAACAGGGTCAGGTAGACGCCCGTCAGGAGGATGACGATGAAGCTGTAGAGGCAGATCTCGCCGAGGAGGAAGGACCAGTGGTCGGGGAACACCTTTCTTGCGTACTTACGCCCGGCGCCATGTATCCCGAGCCGGCCATCGGCCCAGTCCGCGAGGCGCTCGCCGGACTTCGCCCGGGTGGGCGGACGGGTGCCCATCGCGCCCTGCGATGAGTCTTCCGTCTGGGTTACGGACATGCGGTTGCTCCTGCCTCCCTGGTGCACTCCCACCTAAAGGACAGGAACAGGCGGCCGAATGTGACATGAAACGAGGTACTGTGAGCCACATCACAGGGGTGGTCAACTACCCGGGATCTCCTGCTCAGTCCAGACGACCTTGCCCCGGGGCGAGTACCGCACACCCCAGCGGTGCGCCAACTGGGCGACGAGGAACAGGCCGCGTCCGCCTTCGTCGTTGCTCGTCGCGTGCCGCAGATGCGGCGACACATGGCTGGTGTCGGAGACCTCGCAGGTCAGCACCGACTGCAGGATGAGCTTGAGGCCGATGGGCCCGGGCGCGTGCCGGACCGCGTTGGCGAGGAGTTCGCTGACGATGAGTTCGGTGGGCAGGGTCAGCTCCCGCAGCCCCCAGTCCGTGAGCCGCCGGCGCACCAGGTCGCGGGCGTCGGAGAGGGCGGAGTGGTCCACCGGCAGCCGTACGGAGACCACGCGGTCCGGCGGCAGCGCCCGGAGCCGGGCCGCGAGCAGCACGGCGTCGTCGCTCGGCCGGGCGGGCAGCAGGTCGCGTACGGCCGCGTCGCACAGGTCCTGCACCGGGCGCCCCGGGCGGGCGAGCGTACGGCGCAGCCGGGCCAGCGACTCCTCGGGCCGCTCGGGCAGCAGGCCGTTGGTGTAGAGCGCGAGCAGGCTGCCCTCGGGCAGGTCGAGTTCTGCGCAGGGGTACGTGCCGGAGCCGCCGCCCAGCGCCGGGCCGGTCGCCGCCTCGACGACCTCGCTGCTGCCGTCCGGCCGGACGGCGACCGGCGGGGGATGCCCGGCGAGCGCCAGGGTCACCCGCATGGCGATGGGGTCGTGCACGGCGTAGACGCACGTCGCCGCGGGCGTCGGCCGGTTGCGCTGCGGATCGGCGAACGGGTCAGGCGGCTCCTGCATCAGCCGGGACACCAGCGCGTCCAGATGGGTCAGCAGCTCGTCCGGCGGCAGGTCGAGGCCGGCCATGGTGTCGATCGCCGAGCGCAGCCGGCCCATGGTCGCCGCGGCGTGCAGCCCGGTGCCGGTGACGTCGCCCACCACCAGGGCCACGCGGGCGCCGGACAGCCCGATGACGTCGAACCAGTCGCCGCCCGCGCCGCCGGTGCCGGGGAAGGTGCCCGGCACGTACGCCAGGCCCGCCTCGATCGCGCTGTTCTCCGGCAGGTGCGCGGGCAGCAGGCTGCGCTGGAGGGCGGAGGCGGTGGTGTGGGTGCGGGTCTGGCGGCGGGCGTTGTCGACGCTCACCGCCGCCAGCTCTGCGACCTCGGTGGCCAGCCTCAGGTCGGCGTCGTCGAAGGGGGTGGGCCGCTCGGAGCGGTAGAGGGTGACGAGGCCGAGGAGCGCGCCGCGCGCGGTCAGCGGCACGAGGATGAGCGAGTGCGCGTCGTCCGCGGCGTCGGGCAGGGTCACGGGCGCGCCCCGCTCGCCCGGGGGTCCGCTCGCGGGATCGGGCTCCGGTACGGAGTGCCGCCGGTCTCCGTCGCCGACCGCGGGCCCGGGGTGCGCCGGGTGCTGGATGAGCCGCGGGCGCAGGTCCGTCAGCGCGCTGGACTGCGGGGAGGCGTACGGGTAGCGCACCTGCGCACCGACGCCTTCCTCCTCCCGGTACGCAGAAGGCGCCACCGCCGCCCGCCGCAGCGCCAGTTGCTCCACGCCCTGGGCGGGCGCCGACTGCTCGCCCCGCCACACCGAGTCGGCGACGTCGACCACCACGGCGTCCGCCAGCGCGGGCACGACGACCGCGGCCAGCTCCTGCGCCACCCGGCCGACGTCGAGCAGCGCGCCGATGCGCGCCTCCGCGGCGTACAGCAGCTCCAGCCGGGACCGGGCCCGGCGCCGCTCGGTGATGTCGCGGACGTGGGCGAGCACGGCCACGAGGGCGCCCCCGCCCTCGCCGTCGCCCATCGGGAAGGCGGAGACGGACAGCACCCGGTCGCCGTCGCCGGCCATCCGCACCCCGCGCACCGGGTCGCCGGACGCGAGCACGTGCCGGAGCAGTTGCTGGAGCTCGGCCCCGTCGGCGACCGCCCCCACGTCCCGCGCGGACGGCGTGCCCGGCTCCGCCCCGTCCTCCTGCGCGGGCTCCTCGGGCACCCCGGGAAGCAGGCGCGCGGAGGCGTTGGCACGCAGCAGCCGCAGCTCGGAGTCGAAGACCAGCAGCGCGGAGCGCGCCCGGTCGAAGAGGACGCCGAGCAGCAGCGCGTCGAGCTCCCCGTCGCGGGGCGCGCTCGGATGGGCACCGGCCATGCCCCCAATCTCGCCTCCCCGGCGGGATTGCGCATCCGCACACCCCCGCGGGCACCGCGCGCCGCGGTTCCGGGCTCACCCGTTCGGGTGCCGGTCGCCCTGCCGGTCCGGCCGGTCGCGCTCCTGTTCGCCCTCCTCGTCCGTGCTGCCGGTGGGCGTCGGGGTCGGCGAGCCGGAGGGGGAGGAGGACGGCGAGCCCGACGGGGTGCCGCTCGGCGCCGACACCGTCGCCCGCGAGGAGGCCGTCGACGACGGGCTGCCCGGCTCCGTGGAGCTGCCGCTGGGGCTGGGCCCGGGGGCCGTCGGGTCCGCCGTCGGGGCGGCCGTCGGGGCCGTGGAGGGGCGGGAGCGCTGCGCGCGGTCCGGCGCGCCGGACCGCGCGGGCGGCGGGCTTGCCGCCGACGGGGTGCCGGGGGCGCCGGGGGTGCCGGCGGAGTTCGTCGGCAGCGGTCCGAACGGGGCGTCGGGGCGCTCGTCCGCGCGGTCGGCGTCGGGTCTGCCGTCACCGCCGAGCACGTTCGCCGCGACCAGCCCGCCGGAGAGCGCCGCCACCCCGGCCGCCGCGAGGGCCGCGAGCCGCGCGCGGGGCGGGCGGCGGCGCCGTCCCCGGCCGTGCCGGGCACGGCCTTGGACGACGGGGTGCTCCAGCGTGTCGTCGCCGGGTGGCACCTGCGCGTACCGGGCGGTGTCCGGGTACGCCGCGCGGCCCTCGGCGAACAGCTCCAGATCCCGCGGATCCGGCCCCGGCACCGCCGGGCCCGGCTCCTGGAGCGGGACGGGCCCGCCGCCCGCCGGGGCGTCCGGGGCCGGCCCTGCGGCGGCGCACCAGGGCGCACCGCCCGCGTCGTGCCACCTGCCGCAGGCAGGACAGTCCATCATGGTCACCTGGCCTCGCCGTCCTTCCGTGGCGTGGAGGGGTCTGCCGACGACTCCTCAGTGTGCCAGCGGGCAACTGCGGCTGTAGCGTACTGAATCGGCATATATGAGCGCCGCCTGAGACTCGTCTCACACGGCGCCCACACCGGCCTCCGCAGTTACGGCACCACCACGATCTTCCGGCCCTTCCCCGACGCGAACTGCTCCAGGGCGGCCGGGTACTGCTCCAGCGGCAGCCGGTCGCTGATCAGCAGTTCGGGGTCGAGGACGTCCGCGGCGAACAGCTCCGCCGCGCGCTCGTAGCTGTGCAGCACGGCCATCGACCCGGTGATGGTGATCTCCTGGTTGTAGATGCGGTACGGCTCGATGGTGGCGGTCGTCGCGTAGTCCGCCACCCCGAACTGCAGGAACGTGCCCGCTTTCCCGACCCGGCCCAGCCCGTCCTGGATCGCCGCCGCGTTGCCGGTGGCGTCGATGACGACGTCCCACCCCTCCGGCTGCCCGAACTCCTCCGGCGTGGCCGCCGCCCGGCTGCACCCCACCTTCTGCGCGGTGGCCAGCCGCTCGGGGTTGAGGTCGACCACGTCCACCGCCGCGGCGCCGGTGCGCTTGGCCAGCTCCAGCATCATCAGCCCCATCGTGCCCGTGCCGTAGATCAGCACATGGGCGGCGAGCTTGCTGTTGAGCACGTCGTAGCCGCGCACCGCGCACGACAGCGGCTCGATCAGCGCCGCGTCCTGGGTGCGTACGTGGTCGGGCAGCCGGACGCAGTTGGCGACCGGCGCGACCGCGTACTCCGCCGCCCCGCCGGCGACGGTGACGCCGATGGCGCCCCACCGCTCGCACAGGTTCCCGTGGCCCGTACGGCACTTGCGGCACTCGTGGCAGTACAGCGACGGGTCGACGGCGACCCGGTCGCCGACCGCGACCTCGGTGACGTCGCGGCCGATGCCGACGACCTCGCCCGCGAACTCGTGCCCCGGCACCACCGGCAGCGTGGGCGCGAACTCGCCCTGCAGGATGTGCAGATCGGTTCCGCACAGCCCGCACGCCGCCACGTCCACCACGACCTCGCGCGGGCCGGGGGTGGGGTCGGGGACGTCGGTCACGGTGACCGTGCCGGGGGCTTCGATGACGGCGGCCCTCATTTGACGGCTCCTAGGGACAGGCCCTGGACCAGCTTGTCCTGGGCGGCGAACCCGGCGGCGAGCACCGGGAGGGAGATGACGACGGAGGCGGCGCAGACCTGGGCGAGGAAGAGCCCCTGACTGGTGATGAAGCGGGTGAGGAAGACGGGGGCGGTCTCCGCCGTCACCCCCGTGAGCACCCGCGCGAACAGCATCTCGTTCCAACTGAAGATGAAGCAGATCAGCGAGGTGGCGGCGATGCCCGGGCCGGCGACCGGGGCGATCACCCGGGTCAGCACGGTGGTGAGCTTCGCCCCGTCGATCTGCGCGGCCTCCACGATCGAGACGGGGATGTCCGCGAGGAACGACTGCAGCATCCACACCGCGATCGGCAGGTTCATCGACGTGTACAGCAGGACGAGCAGCCAGATGTTGTCGAGCATCCCGGTGTTCTTGGCGAACAGGTAGATCGGGAGCAGCCCGGCGACCACCGGCAGCATCTTGGTGGAGAGGAAGAAGAACAGCACGTCGGTCCAGCGCTTCACGCGCCGGATGGACAGCGCGTACGCGGCCGGCAGCGCCAGCGCGAGCACCAGCACGGTCGAGAACACGCTCGCCATCACCGAGTTGAGCAGCGCGGGCCACGGGCTGGGACCGCCGCCGGAGCCGAAGAACGTGCGGTAGCCGTCGAGCGTGAGCGACGCGGCGACCGCCGGCGGGTTGGCGGCGGCGTCGGTCTCCGCGTGCAGCGAGGTGAGCACCATCCACGCCACCGGCAGGAAGAACGCGATGCCGACGAGCCAGGCGAGCAGCCCGAGCCCGGCGCTGCGGCGCCGCGCCTTGCGCAGGGCGGGCGGCAGCGCGGCGCGGCCGGTGCGGGCCGGCTTCCGGGCCGGCGCTACGGTCGTGGTCATGCGCGGGACGCCTCCTCCCGGAACAGGGACGACACGACGCGCAGCGCGAAGGTCGCGATGACGATGGAGCCGATGACGACGAGCACGCCGGCGGCCGAGGCCAGCCCGTACTCGTGCGCCTGGTAGAAGGTCTGGTAGATCGTGTACGGCAGGTTGGCGGTGCCGAGCCCGCCCGAGGTGATGGTGAACACCGCGTCGAAGTTCTGCACGATGTACACCGAGCCCAGCAGCACGCCCAGTTCGAGATAGCGGCGCAGATGCGGCAGCGTGAGGTAGCGGAAGATCTGGAAGCTCGTGGCGCCGTCGAGCTTGGCGGCCTCGACCATCTCCGTCGGCCGGCTCTGCAGCCCGGCCAGCAGGATCAGCATCATGAACGGCGTCCACTGCCAGATCAGCGCGGCCTCGACGGCGATCAGCGGCATGTCCGACACCCAGTCGGGCTGCGGCGGCGTGTCGTCGCCGAACAGCTCCGCGACCCAGGTGAGGGCGCCGTTGAAGAGGCCGTACTCGGGGTTGTAGAGCGCGTGCTTCCACAGCAGCGCGGCCGCGACCGGCACCAGCAGGAACGGCGCGATGAGCAGCGTGCGCACCACGCCGCGGCCGGGGAACGCCCGGTCCAGCAGCAGCGCGATGAGCAGCCCGAGCACCACGCTGACCAGGACGACCGCGGCGGTCAGCAGCGCCGTGGTCACCACCGACTCGCGCAGGCTCTCGTCGCTCGCCACCTGGCTGTAGTTGTCGAGCCCGGCGAAGCTGCGGTCGTCAGGGCGGAGCGAGTTCCAGTCGAAGAGGGAGATCACCAGCGTCGCCACGAAAGGCAGTTGGGTGACGGCGATCAGGAACACCAGCGCCGGCAGCAGCGGCGCGCGGGTGGCCCAGGCCCTGGCCCCGCGGCCCGGCCGGCGGGGTGCCGGCCGGCCCGCGCGCGGCGCCGGGCGCCCGGTGCGTACGGCGGTCGGGGTACTCATCGGTCCCGGTACTCCCCGCCGACCTCCTCGGCCAGTTCCTGGGAGTTCTCCAGCGCGTCCTCGACGGACTGCTTGCCCGCGATGGCCGAGCTGATCTCCTGGGAGACCTTGGTGCCCAGATCGGAGAACTCGGGGATGCCGACGAACTGGATGCCGGGCGCGGGCCGCGGCTGGGTGCCCGGGTCGCGCGGGTCGGCGCCCTCGATCGCCTCACGGGTGATGTCGGCGAAGGAGCCGGCGGCCTTCAGGTAGTCCGGGTTGGAGTACGTCGACGCGCGCTTGCCGGCGGGCGCGTTGGCCCAGCCCAGCTCCTTGCCCACCAGCTCCTCGTACTCCTTGCTCGACGCCCAGGAGATGAACTTCCAGGCGCTCTCCGGCCGTTCCGACGCCTTCTGCACGCCCCACGCCCAGGTGTAGAGCCAGCCGGAGGACTCGGTCTTGTCGACCGGCGCGGGCGCGTAGCCGATCTTGCCGCGGACGGGGGAGTCCTCGGCCTCCAGCGAGCCGGTGGCCGCGGTGGCGTCGTACCACATGGCGGTCTTGCCCTGGGTGAGGTTGTTCAGGCACTCGGCGTACCCGGACTGGGCCGCGCCGGCCTCGCCGTGCTCGCGGACGAGGTCGACGTAGAACTTCGCCGCCTTGGTGAACTCGGGCGACGTGAGCTGCGCCTCCCAGTTCTCGTCGAACCAGGTGCCGCCCATGGTGTTGACCACCGTCGTCAGCGGCGCGATGACCTCGCCCCAGCCGGGCAGGCCGCGCAGGCAGATGCCCTTCATGCCGGGCTCGGCGCCGTCCGCCTCGGCGGCGAGGTCGGCGACTTCCTGCCAGGTGGGCTTGTCGGGCATCTTCAGGCCGTTCTCGGCGAAGACGTCCTTGCGGTACATGAGGAACGACGACTCGCCGTAGAAGGGCTCGGCATAGAGCTTGCCGTCCTCGGCCGTCAGCGACTCGCGCATCGGCGCGAGGACGTCCTCCTGGTCGAACTTCGCGTCGTCAGCGGCGTATTCGTCGAGCGGCAGCAGCCAGTCGTTCTCGGCGTAGAAGGGCACCTCGAAGTTGCTGATGGTGGCCACGTCGTACTGGCCCGCCTGGTTGGCGAAGTCCTGGCTGATCTTGTCGCGGACCTCGTTCTCCGGCAGCACGGTGAAGTTCACCTCGATGCCGGTCTTCTTCGTGAAGTGCTTGGCCGTCAGCTTCTGCAACTCGACCATCTGCGGGTTGTTGACCATGACGACGTTGACGGAGTCGTCGCCCCCGGAGCTGCCGCCGCCCCCCGCGCCGCTGCACGCGGCGAGCAGGGCCGCGGCGGTGGCCACGGGCACGAGGGTGCGGATGGTGCGCTTGCTGCGGGTCGGAGTGAGCATCGCATGCTCCCAAAGAGGGTCGGGGGCGGGAATCGGGGCGTACGGAGCCGGGCCGCCCGGGTTGCTGCTCTGTCCGGGAAGGCGTGGCGTACACGGGTATGGGATGTGGTGTGCGGACGTACGGAGCGGGTGCCGGTCCCCGTCAGGTCCTGATGACCTGGGGGCCGAGCAGCGAATAGCGGTGGGCCTCCGCGGCCGGCAGCCCGGTGTCGGTGATGATCACGTCGAACTCGGAGACCTCCGCGAAGCGGCAGAAGCTCACCGCGCCGAACTTGGTGTGGATCCCGGCGAAGACCTTCCGCCGGGCCACCCGCATCGCCTGCGCCTTGACCTCGCTGACCGCCGGGTCCGGGGTGGTCAGCCCGTAGGCGCGGGAGATGCCGTTGGCGCCGACGTACGCCAGGTCGATGACGAAGCCGGCGAGCATCCTGGTCGTCCAGTGGTCCACGGTGGCCAGGGTGCTGCCGCGCACCCGTCCACCGAGCAGTAACACGGTGACCCGGTCGTCGCCGGCCAGGGCGCTCGCGGTGGCGAGCGAGGCCGTGACGATGGTCAGCGGGCGGGGCCGCGGCAGTGCCTCGGCGATGAGCTGGGGGTTGAAGCCCTCGTCGATGAAGACCGTCTCGGCGTCCCCGAGAAGCTCCGCCGCCGCGGTGGCGATGCGCGACTTCTCCGGCACGTGCATCGTCGTGCGGTACGCGAGCGTGGTCTCGAACCCCGCGCTCTCCACCGGATACGCGCCGCCGTGCGTGCGCCGGACGAGCCCGTGGTCCTCCAGGAGCGTCAGGTCACGCCGTACGGTCTCCCGGGAGACACCCAGGTCGGCTGCCAGCTTGGCGACGTCCACCTTGCCGGCGCGCCGGGCGGTCTCCAGGATGACCCGTCTGCGTTCTTCTCCGTCCACGACGACCACCTGCCTTCGCGGTTTGGCTGTGGGGGGTGCTGTCGGAGTGGTGAAGCCCTGCCCGTTCGGGCTTCCGAAGGCATTTCTACCGGCGGTGGAACGCACCGGCCAGGCTTCCTGCAGCGCACGTCGTGACCGACTGTGCCCGTTTTCACCGCCGCATCGCCGCTGGGGAGCGGCAGTCGGCCGCTTGGGGCGCGCGCCGGGCGTGCCCGCCCCGGCCAGGACGCGTGCCCGTTCGGTGCCCGGTTGGGCAACGGGCGTGGGTTCGGGCCCCGGTCGCTTCGGGAGGTGAACGCGGCCGGATCCGCCGGATCCATTGACGGCGCCCGCGCGAAGGAGTTCACTTTCGCACCGAAACAGGTCTGGACCAAGCTCGATACCCGGCTGACCAGTCGGGACGCCCGGCACCCGGCGCGTTCCACCAGTCGGCAACCCCCCACCAGAGGATCGAGGCGCACCTTCATGACATCACGGAGCAAACGGCGCCGCCGTACGCCCGCCGTCCTGCTGCTCGCGGCCGTCTGTGCCGGGCTGAGCTGGACACCCGGCTCCGCGGGCGCCGCACCGGACGGGGCCCAGGCTGTGACCTTCGAAGACAACTTCGACGGACCCGCGGGTTCCGCCGTCGACGGCGGCAAGTGGCTGACCGAGACCGGCGACAACGTCAGCAACCACGAGCGGCAGTACTACACCGCGGGCAACGCCAACGCCGCGCTCGACGGCCAGGGCAACCTGGTCATCACCGCACGCAAGGAGAACCCCGGCGACTACCAGTGCTGGTACGGCCGGTGCGAGTACACCTCCGCCCGGCTCAACACCTCAGGACGCTTCACCACCACGTACGGCCACGTCGAGGCGCGGATGAAGCTGCCGCGCGGCCAGGGCATATGGCCGGCGTTCTGGATGCTGGGCGACGACATCGGCCAGGTCGGCTGGCCCGCCAGCGGCGAGATCGACGTGATGGAGAACGTCGGCTTCGAGCCCGGCACCGTCCACGGCACGATCCACGGTCCCGACTACTCCGGCTCCGGCGGCATCGGGGCCGGCTACTCGCTGCCGGGCGGCGAGGCGTTCGCCGACGGCTTCCACACCTTCGCCGTCGACTGGTCGCCCAACCAGATCACCTGGTCCGTCGACGGCAACGTCTACCAGACGCGCACGCCCGCCGACCTCGGCGGCAAGCGGTGGGTCTTCGACAAGCCGTTCTTCCTGATCCTCAACCTCGCGGTCGGCGGCTACTGGCCCGGCGACCCCGACGGCAGCACCACCTTCCCGCAGCAGCTCGTCGTCGACTACGTCCGCGTCACCACGCCCGGCGCCGCGCAGTAGCCCCGCGGGCCTACGTGCCGTAGCTCTGGATCCGGCGGCCGTGGCCGCGCTCGGTCAGCGCCGCGAGGCGCGGCGCGAGCTCGGCCGCGACCTCCGGCACGTCGACGGTCAGCAGCCGCCGGTCGCGCATGAGGACCCGGCCGTCGACGATCGTCGTGCGCACGTCGCCCGCGCGGGCGCTGTGCACCAGAGTGGCGGCGAGGTCGTGCACGGGCTGCGTGTGCGGCCCGGTCAGATCGACCAGGATCACGTCCGCCCGGCGGCCGGGCGCCAGCGCACCCACCCGGTCGCCGAGGCCGACGACCCGCGCGCTCTGGGTCGTCGCGTGGTGGAGCACCTGGCGCGCGGTCGCCCAGGTGGCGTCCCGCTCGGCCGACTTCTGCACCAGCGCGGTGAGCGCCATGCTCTCCCAGACGTCGAGGGTGTTGTTGGACGCGGCCCCGTCGGTCGCCAGCCCCACCGGCACGCCGGCCGCCCGCAGCGCGCGCACGGGAGTGGTGTCCCAGCCGAACTTCAGATAGCCGCGCGGCGCCGTCGCCACCCCGGCGGCCGGCGCCCGGCCCAGCAGCTCGATGTCGGCGTCCGTGAGTCCCGTGCCGTGCGCGATCAGCACGTCCGTGTCGAGCAGCCCGCAGCGCTGGAGCACCTCGACGGGCGTCCGGCCGTGCCGGGCGAGGCTGGCCTCGGTCTGCTCCCGGTTCTCCGCGGCGTGCAGGTGGACCAGCAGCCCGTGCTCCCGCGCGAGCCGGGCCGTGGCGGCCAGGTCGTCGTCCGTCACGGTGTACGGCGCGTGCGGCGCCAGGCACGTGGTGATCCGGCCGTCCGCGCCGCCGGCGCGGCGCAGCGCGAAGTCCAGGGACCGCTCGCGGCCTTCCGCGCCCTGGGAGGAGAAGTACGCGAGGCCCAGCACCGCGCGCAGCCCGGTCGCCGTGACGGCGTCGGCGACCCGGTCCATGGCGAAGTAGTGGTCGGCGAACGTCGTCACGCCGCCGCGGATCATCTCGGCGCAGGCCAGCAGCGCCCCCAACTCGACGTCCCGGTCGGTGAGGTTGCTCTCCACCGGCCAGATCCAGTCGTCGAACCACTCCTCGACGGGCACGTCCTCGGCGAACCCGCGCAGGAAGACCATCGGCGCGTGGGTATGGCAGTTGACCAGCCCCGGCATGGCGACCTGGCCGCGGGCGTCGATGCGCTCGGCCGCCGGCACCCGTGCGGCGTCCGCCGCCGTCGTCACCGCCGCGATGGCGCCGTCCCTGACCACGATCCCGGCGTCCTCGGCGAAGGCCACCTCGCCGCCGGGACCGTGGACCAGCGCGGTGCAGCCCTCGATCACGAGGCCGGCGGGCTCCGCGCCCGGCCCGGCGTCCGCGGTGTGCTCCGGCTGCGCCATGGTCGGCTCCTCGATCGGCCCGGGGATCTCATCGGGAACGCTACCGGCCGCGACTGACAGCGCGCGGCGCGTTCCCGTCCGTACGGGGACGGCCGCGGGGGAGCCCGCTGCCGCGGGCCTTGACGCGCGCCGCCGCGAGTGGGTCTATGGGAGCGCTCCCAGAATCCGCGTCAACCGACTTGCGAGGAGCCGCACATGAGCGCACCGAGAACCGCACCCCCCACCGCTCGCGGACGCCGCCGGCGCGGCGGGACCCGTACCGGACGCGCCCTGCTCGCCGTCCTGCTCGGGCTGGCCGCAGCCGTCGCCGGCTTCGGCCCCGGCGCGCAGGCCGGGCCCGCCGCCGCGGCCGCGGGCCTGCACACCGAGGGCGGCCGGCTGCTGGAGGGCAACGGCAGCGACTTCGTGCTGCGGGGCGTGAACCACCCGCACGCCTGGTACACCGGCGAGCTGGACTCGCTGCGCGAGATCAAGCAACTGGGCGCGAACAGCGTGCGCGTGGTCCTGGCCACCGGCGACCGCTGGCCGCGCAGCGGCACCGCCGACGTCGACAACGTTGTCTCGCAGTGCAAGGCGAACCGCCTGATCTGCGTGCTGGAGGTCCACGACACCACCGGCTACGGCGAGGAGGGCGCCGCCGTCTCCCTCGACCGCGCCGCCGACTACTGGATCAGCGTCCGCGACGCCCTCGTCGGCGAGGAGGACTACGTCATCGTCAACCTCGGCAACGAGCCGCACGGCAACCAGGGATACGAGCGCTGGACCGCCGACACCCGGGGCGCCATCGCCAAGCTGCGCGCCGCCGGACTGCGGCACACCCTGATGGCCGACGCCCCCAACTGGGGCCAGGACTGGACGAACACCATGCGCACCAACGCCCGCGCCGTCGCCGACTCCGACCCGCAGGGCGACACCCTCTTCTCGATCCACATGTACGGGGTCTACGACACCGCCGCGGAGATCGAGGACTACCTGACGTCGTTCACCGAGGCCGGACTGCCCATCGCGGTCGGGGAGTTCGGGCACGATCACTCCGACGGCAACCCCGACGAGGACGCCATCATGCGCCTCACCCGGGAGCTGGGCCTCGGCTACCTGGGCTGGTCGTACAGCGGCAACGGCGGCGGCGTCGAATACCTCGACATGGTGCGGAACTTCGACCCGGCCGCGCTGACGGACTGGGGGCGGCGCTTCTTCCAGGGCCAGGACGGCATCGCCGCCACCGCGAAGGAGGCCACGGTCTACGGCGGCTGAGCCCCGGCCCCGTCCACGCCCGCCCGGCGGTACGGGGCCGGCCCCCGGCCGCCGGGCGGGCAGCGGCACCGACCCGCCGCCCGGCCCCGTAGGGCGGTCGCCCGAGGCCCGTACCGCCACCCGTGCCCGCTCAGCTCCCCGTGCCGCCCGGACCGCGGAAGCTCGTGTACACCGCCGCCAGGTCCTCGCGGCCGTGCCCCGCCGCCGACGCCTCCCCGTACAGCCCGCGCAGCGCCGCCAGCAGCGTCGTGTCGACCCCCGCGCCGCGGGCGGCGCCGTCGATCAGGTCGACGTCCTTCAGCGCGGCGTCGAGCGTGAACTGCGGCTCGTACGAGCCCGCGAGCATGCCCTCGCCCTTCGCGTGCGCGTACCCGCAGTCCGCGGGCGCGCCCTCGATGGCCGTGAGGAACAGCTTCGGGTCCAGCCCGAGCGCCCCCGCCAGGGCGAGCGACTGGGCCGCCGCCGCCGTGATCGAGGCGATCCAGGCGTTGCACGCCAGCTTCAGCGCCGTGCCCGCGCCGACCTCGGGACCCGTCCACACGGTCTTCACCGAGATCGCCGCCGTCAGCGGCTCGATCCGGGCGAAGACGGCCGGGTCGCCCGCCGTCAGCAGCGTCAGCCGGCCGGTCTCCGCGGGCTGTTTGGTGCCCAGCAGCATGGCCTCCACCAGCGTGCGCCCCGCCTGGGCGGCCAGCTCCGCGGCCCGGCGGGTCCCCTCGGGGCCGACGGTGGCCGTCTGCACCCACACGGTGTCCTCGGGCGACGCCGCCAGCGCGTCGCCCAGGACGGCCAGCACGGCGTCCGCGTCGTAGAGCGCGATCAGTACCGCGTCGGCGTCGCGCACCGCCTCCGCGGCGCTCGGCGCGACCCGTGCGCCGTCGGCGGCGAGCGGCTGCGCGCGCTCCGGCGTGCGGTTCCAGACGGTCACCTCGACGCCGCCGCGGAGCAGCGAGCGCGCCATGCCCGCGCCCATCACGCCCGTTCCCAGTACTGCTGCTTTCACCTTGCGGACTCCTCTGCCGTTGCTCGGCCGCGCGGCGCCGCACCTGACGGACCGCGGGTCACCACTCCTCGTGCTCGTCCGGGTCGCCGCCCACGCGCCGCTGCGGCCGGCCGGCGACCGCGGCCATCTCGGCGGCCGACAGCTCGAAGCCGAAGATGCCGAGGTTCTCGCGCTGCCGCGTGGGATCCGCGGACTTCGGGATGGGCACGGCGTCGAGCTGCGTGTGCCAGCGCAGCACCGCCTGGGCGGGCGTCACGCCGTGCGCCTCGGCGACCCGCGCGATCGACGCGTCGCGCAGCACGTCGGTGCCGCGGCCCAGCGGGCTCCAGCTCTCCGTGACGATGCCCTTCCCGGCGTGGTACGAGCGCAGCTCCTCCTGCGGGAAGTGCGGGTGCAGCTCGATCTGGTTGACCGCGGGCAGCACGCCCGTCTCCCGCTCCAGCCGGTCCAGTTGGCCGACGGTGAAGTTGGAGACGCCGATGGAGCGTACGAGGTCCTCCTCGCGCAGCTTGATCATCGCGCGCCAGGAGTCGGTGTACAGGTCCGCGCGCGGCAGCGGCCAGTGGATCAGGTAGAGGTCGACGTAGCCCACGCCCAGCCGCTTGCGGGACTCCTCGAAGGAGGCAAGCGTCTGCTCGTAGCCGTGGTGGCGGCCGGGGAGCTTGGTGGTGACCACGACGTCCTGGCGCGGCACCCCGCTGCGGGCGATGCCGCGGCCGGTGCCCGTCTCGTTGCCGTAGTTGAGCGCCGTGTCGACCAGCCGGTAGCCGGTCTCCAGGGCGGTGGCGACCGCCCGCTCGGCCTGCGCGTCGTCCATCGGGTACGTGCCGAGGCCGAGGGCGGGGAGCTTCGTACCGTCGTTGAGCCTGCGGACCGGGACGCTGGTCACACGTGCTCCTTCCCTTTATCGTACGGTGCGTTCAGTATAAGGCGGACGCCGGAGGCGGGCATGGGCGAAACGGGTGGGCCGCGCGCGCCGCGGGGCCGGCCCCGCAGCGAGCGGGCCAGGGCCGCGGTGCTCGCCGCCGCCACGGAACTGCTGGTGGCCGGCGGGGTGCAGGCGGTCACCATGGAGGCGATCGCCGCCAGGGCGCGGGTCAGCAAGTCGACGGTCTACAAGTGGTGGCCCACACGCGGGCACGTGATGCTCGACAGCCTGGCGCACGTCACCGGGGACCCGCCCGCCGGGCCGGCCGCCGGCGCGGGCCTCGCCGACGCCCTCGCCGCCGAGGCCGGGGCGCTGGTCCGGATCTTCCGCGACACCGCGACCGGGCCCCTGGTGGCCGATCTCGCCGCCGCCGCGCAGGCCGACCCCGGCATCCGTACCGCGCTCGACGAGCGGTGGGCGGGCCCGCGCCGCGCCGCCTGCGCCCGGCTGCTCCACGACGCCGTGGCCCGCGGCGAACTGCGGCCGGACACCGACGTCGCCGCCGCCCTCGACCAGCTCTTCGCGCCCGTCTACCACCGGCTGCTCCTCGGCCACGCCCCGCTCGCCGACGACCTCGCCGCCACCCTCGTACGACAGCTCCTCGACGGCCTCGGCGGCGGCCGCGGGCGATCGGACGAAGATCAGTGATCATCCGGGCGACAGCCCCGCACACGACCCATTCGGTACAAGAACTCCCTTACGTCCCAAGCGGTGTGGCCGGGTGTCCGCGGACTGGACGCGATCCCGCGGCGGGCCGTAGCGTGCTCTTCCGCGCGGGCGGACAGCGAAGGCATGTGGTCGGCCTCCCGATAAACCGGCACCTGGGGGGTGCTTACCGAATGGATCCGTTCTGTGTGCGCCCGGCCAGCAGGCCACGGGCGGGCTGACCGGGCATGGCAGAAGCTGACGCACCGTTCGCGGAGGCGATACGCGCCGCCCAGGCCGGCGACGAGGCCGCGTTCGTGCATCTGTACAGAACCGTGCACCCCTGCCTCGTCCGCTACGTCGGCACCCTCGTCGGCGACGCCGCGGGCGACGGCGACGCGGAGGAGGTCACCGCGGGCGCCTGGCAGGACATCGCCCGGGATCTGCGCGCGTTCGACGGCGACCCGCCGAGCTTTCGCGCCTGGTGCGCCCGCCTCGCCCGCACCCGCGCGCTCGCCCACCTCCGCGACCGGCCCGGCGGCCCCGGCCGCGGCCCGCACGGCTCCGGCGGCGGCCCGCGCCCCGAGGGGGGCACGGGGCGTCCTGACGGCGGGCGTACCCTTGCCCTGATCGCCTGGCTGCCGCGCGCGGAAGCCGACGCCGTCGCGCTGCGGGCGATCGTGGGGCTGGACGCCGAGCGAGCCGCCTACGTGCTCGGCACGAGCCCCGCCGCGGCCCGCTCCGCCACCCTGCGCGGTCTGCGCCTGCTGGCGGACCAGTTCGGCGATGCCGCGGCCGGCGACTGTCCGGCCGGCGCACCGGCCGGTGAGGCGACCTGCACGGCCACGTGGATGCTCAGGGGTATGTGATGGGCGACGACGACCGGAACACCTGGCTCGACCAGCGCGCCGCCGAGCGGCTGTTCGCCGGCGAGCAGTTGGACGCCGGGCCCGCGCTGCCGCCCGCCGAACAGGACACCGCCGAGCGGCTGGCCGCGCTGCTGGACACCGCGGCCCGCGCCGGCCGCCCGGCGCTCGACACGGAACTGCCGGGGGAGCGGGCGGCGCTGGCCGCGTTCCGCGCCGCCCGCGCCGCGGACGGCGCGGGAGCGGCGGAACCGGCCCGCCGCGAGAAGGCGGCCAACGGCCGGGCGGTGAACGGCCACGCCGTCAACGGTTCCCGCCCCGGCTGCGAGTCCCGCGTACCGGTGCGGCGGGTGCCCGCAGAGCCGGTGGTGCGGCTCGCGCCGCCGGCCGCGGGCGCCGTCCCCGTACGCCGTACGCCCCGGCGGCTGCGGCGGCTGCGCACCGCCGCCGCGGTCACCGCGGCCGGCTGCGTGCTCGGCGGCGTCGCGCTCGGGGCCGGCGCGATCCTGCGTACGGCCCCCGACACCCCCGGCCCCCCCACGGGGCCCGCCGTCTCGCCGACGGCCACCCCGGAACCGGACCCCACCGACGGCGACGACGCCAACGAGGGCGCCGCGTCCGCGGGCGGCAACAGGGTGGACGACAGACCCGAGGGCAGACGCGACGAGCCGGACGGCGGCACCGCGCCCGGCGCCGGCGGCGCCGCCGAGCCGGACGGCACGCAGGACGACGGCACCGGCCAGGGCGGCGCCGGTCAGGGGGAGGAGCAGGGCGCGCCGGGCAAGCCGGGCAACTCGGTCGAGCGGCAGTGTGAGATGTTCCTCGCCGAACGCGACGGCGAGGGCCAGGCCAACGACAACAAGTCCTGGAACCGGCTCGTCCGCGAGGCGGGCGGCGAGAAGGCCGTCGCGGCCTTCTGCGAGAAGCACTTCGGCGACGGCGGCCGGAGCGACCACGGCGGCAGCGACGGCGACGGCGGCCACGGTGAGGACGACGAAGGCGACGAGGACGACTGAGCGCCGGCGCCGCCGGCCGCCGCCGCGCCCGGCACCCGGCCCGTACGCCTCAACCGAACTGCGTCAGCACCATCGTCACCAGCCACACCACGATGGCGCACCCGATCGTGACCACCGGCCAGCTCCGCGCCGTCTCGCCCAGCGGATGCCGCCGCCGGACCGACGTCCACACCACCCAGAACGCCTCCGCCTCCGCGGGCTCCACGCGCTCACCGTCCAGCAGCCACAGCGCGGGCCCGTCGCCGCCCGGCGCCGCTAAGCCCGAGGGCGCGCGGTCGTCGCGCACCTGCTCGACCTCCTTCACCAGCCGGCCGCCGCAGTAGCTCTCGCGTCGGATCAAGGGGGCGTTCCTCTCGGTGGCGGATGCCGCGAAATGACGATGCACGGGCAAGGAAGCCGATCATAGGGTGACGCGGTGACAGACGACGAACGCGAGCGCCTGCGGGCGACCTTCACCGAGGCGCCGGAGCTGTACGACCGCGCCCGTCCCCGCTACCCGCGGGAGATGTACGACGACCTCGGCGCCGCCGCGCCCGGCGGTCTCGGCCCCGGCTGCCGGGTGCTGGAGATCGGCTGCGGCACCGGGCAGGCCACCGTGCCCGTCGCCGAGCGCGGCTGCCGGGTGACCGCGGTGGAACTGGGCGCGGGCATGGCGCGGGTGGCGCGCCGCAACCTCGCCGCGTTCCCTGACGTGCAGGTCGAGAACGCGGTGTTCGAGGAGTGGCCGCTGCCGCCCGAGCCGTTCGACGTGGTGCTCGCCGCCACCGCGTTCGCCTGGGTCGACCCCGCGGTCCGGGTGCCGAAGTCGGCGGACGCGCTGCGCCCCGGCGGGGTGCTGGCCACCATCCGTACGCACCATGTGGCCGGCGGCACCGAGGAGT
This sequence comes from Streptomyces sp. NPDC004134, assembly GCF_042874195.1. Lineage (NCBI taxonomy): Bacteria > Bacillati > Actinomycetota > Actinomycetes > Kitasatosporales > Streptomycetaceae > Streptomyces > Streptomyces sp. NPDC004134. The sequence goes on from NZ_JBIAMS010000003.1 coordinate 438,028, forward strand.
TCTTCGCCGCGGCACAGGGCTGCTACGAGCGGTTCGACCCGGCGACGCCCCCGGGCCTGCGGCTGCGGCCCGCGGCCGCCGTCCCCGAGGACCGCGACGACCTCCGCGGCGAGGAGCGCTTCGCGGCGCCGGTCTTCCACCGGTACGAGTGGGACCTGCCGTACTCCACCGCGGAGTACCTCGACGTGCTGCGCACGTACTCCGGCCACCGGGCGCTGCCCGCCCCCGCCAGGGACGCGCTGCTGGCCTGCCTCGCCGGCCTGATCGACGGGCGGCACGGCGGCCGGATCGTCAAGCGCTACCTGACCGAGCTGCGGATCGCCCGCCGCCTCGGCTGACGCTCGGTCAGCCCTCCCGGTAGCGCAGCAGCAGCATCGCCGCGTCGTCGTGCAGCGGCGCCCGGACGTGCTCGATCACGTCCTGGCGCAGCGCGGTCAGCGCCCCCTCCGGGTCGGGGTCCTTGAGCAGCCCGGCGCGCTGCTCCAGCGGGTAGAAGGCCCCGGCACGGTCGCGGGCCTCGGTGACGCCGTCGGTGTAGAACAGCAGTTGGTCTCCGGGCGCGAACCCCGCCGTGTGCGGCTGCGGCTGGGCGACGCCGTGCTCCCCGAGACCCAGCGGTAAGGCCCGCTGCGGCGGCGCGAGGTAGCGCACGTCGCCGTCCTGGCGCACCGCCAGCGGCGCGGGGTGCCCGAAGTTGAGCAGCGTCACCTCCTGGCCGGAGCCGACCTCGGCGAGGATGGCGGTGACGAACTTCTCGCCGTCGAGCTGCCGGTCGAGCGCCCGCTCCAGCCGCTCCCCGACGGCCGTCAGGTCCGGTTCGTCGTACGCCGCCTCGCGGAAGGCGCTGAGCACCACCGCCGCGGTCTCCACGGCCTCCAGGCCCTTGCCCTGGACGTCGCCGACGATCAGCCGGACGCCCGCGGGCGAGGTCACCACCTCGTACAGGTCGCCCCCGATCCGCGCCTCCGCCACGGCCGAGGTGTACGAGACCGCCGCCCGCAGCCGCCCCGCGCTGCGTGGCACCGGGCGCAGCAGCACGCGCTGCGCCACCTCGGCGATGGACCGCACGCTCGCGAGTTCCTCCTCGCGGCGATGCCGCATCCGCACGGCGAGCAGCGCGGCGACCGTGACACCGGCGACGGACAGCAGGGCGACATAGCCGCGCCGCGACTCGAACATCACGTCGGAGATGCCCAGCAGGACACAGAGCACCAGGGCGATCCCGCCGACGAACACGGTGCGCTGCCAGCCCCCGACCAGGCCCGCGAAGGCGGGCCCCAGCGAGACCAGGGGGAGGAACCCGACGTCGGGTCCCGCGGTGACGTCCACGAGCGCGACGCAGCCCATGACGGCGTACGGCAGCGCGTTGAGCGTGCGGTGATGCGGCAACTTCCGGTCGGTCATGCGCTACTCGCTACTCCAGCCGCTGGTCGGCTCTGCACCTCGGACGGCGCGGAGATACGGCCCCCGTCGCGGTCGGCCCCACCCCGTGAGGCTAGGCAAGGATCGGCCCATCGGGGACCGATGCGGCCGAATCGTTGCCTGTCCGGCACCAGGTCCGGCGCGCCAACCCCCGTACGGTCGGGGCAAAACCCCCGCAACCGGGCGGTGGGCGGCGGGGTTTCCCGCCGGGCGTGGCCGGATCCGAACGAGCCACGGTCGAAGCAGGTCGCGACGCGAACGACGTCCATTGTCCCGCAGGCGCGCCCCGCCGTCATGGGTCCGGACGGGGTAGTGGTGGCCGGCCTCCCGCGGCGCTCCGCCCCGCGGCCCGGGACGCGCTCCCGGGCTGAGGCAATCCCTCCGGTACAACGCCGAGTTGTTCACATGGGCGTGTCTGTTGTTTGAAACGGCCCTCGGCCTGGGGCTTTGATGGCGCTCCTGACAACGCCCCGTTGTGTGAGGAGCCGTCGTGGCCAAGCCGCCTTTTACGCATCTGCATGTGCACACGCAGTATTCGCTGCTGGATGGGGCGGCGCGGTTGAAGGATATGTTCGCGGCG